>NZ_CAMKXG010000289.1 GCF_946477055.1 Lonsdalea britannica
CCTTCCAGTGAGAAGTTGGCATCGCGGGTGCGCTGATAGGCGCGGTGAATCCGTCGGTTCAGGCTCATCATCATGCCGACGGTATGCTCCGCCACGGCTTCGGGCGAGTAGGCGGGCACATACACCACCGAGATCCCCAGCGCTTTGGCGGCGTCGAGATCGACGTTATTGAAACCGGCGCAGCGCAGAGCCACGATCTTGATGCCGAACGCGGCCAATTCGGCCAGCACTTCGCGCCCACCGTCATCGTTGACGAAAATACACACGGCGTCGAATCCTTCAGCGGTTTTCACCGTTTGCGGACTTAGCATGAAGTCGTAGTACTCCATCTGGTAGCCGTAGTCCTGATTGACCCGATCCAAATATTTACGGTCGTACTGTTTGGTGCTGTAGACAGCCAGTTTCATTGTCGTTTACCCCGCTATTTTTAGGTTAGGCTAGCATAAAATAGTGAGCGTGCCGGAATGCCACCGCCCAATGTCTGTTTCGCGTTGTGATAGCGCCCATTGGCATTGAGGGGTGTTTTTGAGGCGTGTAGCGACAGCATACCTTTATCCGGCGGTTGGCGTGAAGGGTAGTATCTGTCACGTGAGGGTACTATTATGCAGGCCGATGAATGTTCGCTGTTTTTCTCAGCGTGAGTCGTTGAATAGCGGAATGCTGCTACTGTTACAGGTGCGCTAAACCCCGCATGGCGAGGAAGGTATCGCCGTGCTCACCAAGACTGATATGCATAATGATGGCGAATGATTAAACACTTTTTACCTCGCGTGGGTATTGGGCTAGGCGCTATCGCGCTGGTGATACTCATAGGCGGATTAACGTTGCCGCAGTGGCTGCCCCGTCTGCTGACCTTTCTGGCGCCGCCGGGCGTCACGGTGACGCTGGATGAACCGCCATCCTGGCAACAGGGCGGACTCACCGTGCCGGGCGTTTCCATACATTTACCCCAATGCCAACTGCTGAACGTCGCTGATGGCCGCCTGACGAGACAAGACGGCGGCTGGCGCATTCATGTTGCGAACGTGGCGCTGGACGGAAGCTGCCTTGCGCAGTGGCCGCAAAGTGCGGATTCGGCCTCAGAGACGTCAACCAGCCTGTCGGAATGGCAGCGGCGTCTGCCCGTCGGTGAGGTGATCATCGACCGCATCACGCTGACGCCGTGGCTGGATGACGTTAGCGCGCTGCATCTCACTTCCCGTGACGGGAAACAATCACTGAACATCAACAATGGCCGCCTGCAACTGCAGGCCGATCTCGACGGTCGGGCGTTAACGCTGCGCCGCGCGGCATTGACCGCGCTGCCCGATCGCCCGCCACTGTGGATACAAGGCGAGATACAGTTGTCAGATTCGCTGACGAGCCTTCCGGAAACGGGGCGTTTGCAGGTCAGCCGACTGCCGTTTGATTTACCGGAGCCGGTGATAGCGACGCTAAACTGGCAGGACTCGCAGGGAGAGTTCAGGTTGGCGAAAGAGGCCGATACACAGGCATTGCTGAGCCTGCCGTGGCGCGTCAGCGCGGACGCCATCACCGTCAATGAAGGGCGCTGGTCGTGGCCGTACGGTACGCAGCCGGTCTCGGGCGGATTATCGTTGACGCTGCACGACTGGCGTCAGATTCACGGGCAGCCCCAGCTCGAAGCGCGGGTGAATATGTTAACGCAGGGACATAACGGCCGTGCCAATGCGGTGTTGACGTTAGGGCCCGGTTCACTTGGGCTTAGCGACAGCAATTTGCGTATTCAACTGGCCGGACAGGCCAATCTGGCGAATCTATCGTTTTCCGCCACGCTGCCGGGCATGCTGCGCGGCGCATTGCTGAACCCCGATCTGGTCTTGCTGCCCGGCTCTCTGCTGCGCGCCTGGGGGCAGCCTCAACCCGGCCTGACGTTGGAAGACGCCCGCTGGCCGCTGGCGGGGATTGTTGTAAATGCGCAGGGCGTGAGCGGGCGTTTGCAGGCGATTGTCAAAGCCAACGACGCCTACTGGGGACGTTTCAGCCTGCATATGGACGGCAAGGCGGAGCGTTTCTGGCCGGATAACGGCATCTGGAACTGGCGCTACTGGGGTAAAGGCCAGCTGCCGCCATTGCAGGGTCGGTGGGATATTGCTGGTCGCGGGCGTTGGGAAGACGCGTTGCTGGAAGTCAGCACCTTATCCAGCGGGCTGAACCAACTGCGTTACGGCGCGATGACGGTCGCCAAACCCCGTCTGACGTTAGTAAAACCGCTGCGCTGGCAGCGGGATCAGACGCAGGATGCGTTTGACGGCGCGTTCCGGCTAGTGGCCGACCGGGTGGCATTCACCGGTGCCGGCGCGTTACCGCCCGCCGAGCTGAACGTTCAGGTACAGGGCGAGCACCCCAACCATTTCTTATGGCGCGGCGCTTTACAGGCTAAAGAGATCGGCCCGGTGAAACTGGTCGGTCGCTGGGACGGCGAGCGCCTGCGCGGCAGCGGCTGGTGGCCGCCGCAAACGCTGCGCGTATTCCAGCCGCTATTGCCGGCAGACTGGAAAATCAGGCTGCGCCGCGGGCAATTTTATGGACAGGGCGCGTTTTCAGCGGCCCGCGGACAGGGCTTTCAGGTGGGTGGACACTGGGTCGTGAAAAACGGTAGCGCCTGGCTTAACGACGGCGAGGTTAGCGGCGTGGACTTCGTTCTACCGTATCGTTACGCCGATCCGCGTTGGCAGCTGGGCATTTCGCAACCGGTCTCGTTGCGGATCGCCGAACTGAACAGCGGATTTCGGATACAAAATATCCGGGCGGAGGTGTTCGGCGCATATCCTTACAGCGAGCGACACCCGATGACGCTGGCTGGGGTAGAGATGGAGCTGCTGCGCGGCAAGGTGTCTCTGACGCCGCTGCGTTTCCCACAGCGCGACGCGGCGTTGTTGAGGATGGATGGGATTGAGACCAGTGAACTCATGACCGCGATCAAAGTGAACAAAGTGGCGTTATCCGGCCGTGTCAGCGGCGTATTGCCGATCAATTTCAATCATCCCACGATGCTGGTGCAGAATGGCCGCGTCACCAACGACGGCGCGTTAACGTTGAGACTGGATAAGGATCTCGCCGATGAAGTGGCGCAGAGCGATATGGTCAGCGCAGCGCTGGTGCGCTGGCTGCGTTATCTGGAAGTCGACCATTCCACGGCGACGCTACAGCTGAGTAATCAGGGGGAACTGTTGATGAAGTCCTTTATCAGCGGTCATAATTCGCCGCGAGATGCCCGACAGCAGGTCGATCTGAACTATCGTCATCAGGAGAATCTGTTCCAGTTATGGCGCAGCCTGCGCTGGGGCGACACGATACAGAACGCGCTGAAGCAGCGGTCAACCCAATAAGGAACCACACGATGTATGACAGACAAGCCGTTTTATGGCTGACCGCCATGGTGCTGACAGGCTGTACGCCGCGCATTGAAGTGACCGCGCCGGAGACGCCGATCACCATCAACATGAATGTGAAGATCGATCATGATATTCATATCAAGGCCGACAAAGAAGCCACGCAGCTGCTGGAAAAATCGGATACCGGCGTCGCGGAACAGATAAAAAAAAGCGCGCCTGACGGCGCGCAGCAAGAGTAGTACAGCCAAAGAACTAACACGAACGAGGGTAGAGTGCGCTTACGCGTTGGCGAGCTGAGTGAGCTGGTCCTTCGCGTCCTGCAAGGCTTTTTGAGCGACTTCCGGGCCGTAGCCAATGCCTTCTGCAAACACGAATTCGACATCGGTGATGCCGATAAAGCCCAATATCAGCTTCAGATAAGGCGCGACCAGATCGCTCGGGGTGTCTTTATG
>NZ_CAMKXG010000290.1 GCF_946477055.1 Lonsdalea britannica
GGCGCTGCTGCCTTTTCTATCAATGTGGTAGAAAAAAGGTCGATTTTTGATGGCGGCTTCTCTATAATCCTGCGACCCCACGTTACAACAAAGTTTTTTTCCCGAAACTTTAATCGCGCTGGCAATAGCTATTCGAAGGGGTAGGTTTGCTGGACTAGATAGCCGTGTGAACCTCAACACTATTTATTGAAGCGTTTGTGTGTTCACCAACGTGTAACTTAAATTGGGTAAGCTTTTAATGAAAACTTTTACAGCTAAACCAGAAACCGTAAAACGCGACTGGTACGTTGTTGATGCGAGCGGTAAGACTTTGGGCCGTCTCGCTACTGAACTCGCTCGTCGTCTGCGCGGCAAGCATAAAGCGGAATACACTCCGCACGTTGATACTGGTGATTACATCATCGTCCTGAACGCTGAAAAAGTTGCTGTAACCGGCAACAAACGTTCTGACAAAGTGTACTACCACCACACCGGTCACATCGGTGGTATCAAACAGGCGACCTTTGAAGAGATGATTGCCCGCCGTCCTGAGCGTGTGATTGAAATCGCGGTTAAAGGCATGCTGCCGAAGGGCCCGCTGGGTCGTGCTATGTACCGTAAACTGAAAGTTTACGCGGGTAACGAGCACAATCACGCGGCACAGCAACCGCAAGTTCTGGACATTTAATCGGGATTATAGGCAATGGCTGAAAATCAATACTACGGCACTGGTCGCCGCAAAAGCTCCGCCGCTCGCGTGTTCATCAAACCGGGCAGTGGCAACATCGTTATTAACCAGCGCAGCCTGGATCAGTACTTCGGTCGCGAAACTGCCCGTATGGTAGTTCGTCAGCCGCTGGAACTGGTCGACATGGTTGGCAAACTGGATCTGTACATCACTGTTAAAGGTGGTGGTATCTCCGGTCAGGCTGGTGCTATCCGTCACGGTATCACCCGTGCACTGATGGAATATGATGAGTCTCTGCGTTCTGAGCTGCGTAAAGCTGGCTTCGTAACGCGTGATGCTCGTCAGGTTGAACGTAAGAAAGTCGGTCTGCGTAAAGCACGTCGTCGTCCTCAGTTCTCCAAACGTTAATTTCTGGCTGCTTTGCAGCGAAATCAACGTCAGAAACCCGGTGCTCGTCACCGGGTTTTTTTTGCCTGGTTTTCCAGTGCGTCTAAAAAATTCTCTTTAATTCCCTACGGTTAACGATGAATAGGCGCTTATATCCCCCCAAAACGCACAAAATCTGATACACTAATCGCCGGTTTTGTACCTGTTTGCCAGCTAGTAAGTTTTGATAAAACGACAGCTGTCGTCAGCGGTTTCTTACTCCAGTAAGAAGTTCAAACGCGGCAAGGCCTGCAGGATAATATTCGATCGGTTCTATGCCGTATTTTCTCGATAAACTTGGAGGTTTTCATGGCTGTCGCTGCCAACAAACGTTCGGTAATGACGCTGTTTTCCGGCCCGTCCGATATTTTTAGCCATCAGGTACGTATAGTGCTGGCGGAAAAAGGAGTGAGTGTCGAGATTGAACAGGTAGATGCGGATAATCTGCCGCAGGATCTCATTGACCTCAACCCGTACGGTTCCGTCCCGACGTTGGTGGATCGTGAACTGACGCTGTATGAATCCCGCATCATCATGGAATATCTGGATGAGCGTTTCCCGCATCCGCCATTGATGCCTGTTTACCCGGTCGCGCGCGGCAATAGCCGTCTGATGATGCACCGCATCGAGCAGGACTGGTATTCGTTGTTGAAAACCATCTCTACGGGTACGGCGTCACAGGCCGATGCAGCACGCAAACAGCTGCGCGAAGAGCTGCTGGCGATTGCCCCGGTATTCAATGAAACACCGTATTTCATGAGCGAAGAGTTCAGCCTGGTCGATTGCTACCTGGCGCCGTTGTTGTGGCGTTTGCCGCTGCTGGGCATCGAACTGAGCGGTTCGGGTTCCAAGGAACTGAAAGGCTACATGACGCGTGTCTTTGAACGCGATGCTTTCCTGGCTTCCCTGACCGAAGCCGAGCGTGAAATCCGGTTACAGACCCGAGGTTAAGCTACATGGCTCTGTCTCAGCTATCACCGCGCCGTCCGTACTTGTTACGGGCCTTTTATGACTGGTTGCTTGATAACCAGCTGACGCCGCATTTGGTGGTGGACGTTACGCTTCCCGGCGTGCAGGTGCCGATGGAGTTCGCCCGCGACGGACAGATAGTGCTCAATATTGCGCCGCTTGCCGTGGGCAATCTTGAATTGGCTGACGACCTCGTACGCTTTAACGCTCGCTTCGGCGGCGTTCCTCGTCAGGTTATGGTGCCGATGGCGGCCGTCATGGCGATCTACGCCCGTGAAAACGGCGCTGGCACCATGTTCGAGCCTGAGCCTGCCTATGAGGCGGGGGGGGACGCGGATGACGCGCTGGTGCAGGACGATGAGCCGCACAAGCCGTCGTTGCGCACGGTCGAAGATGTAGAAACTGTCCCCTCCGGTAATGAAACGCCGGATGACGAGCCCCCTTCGCCGCCTCGCGGCGGACGTCCTGCGCTGCGGGTCGTGAAGTAACTCAGAATAACAGGGCATCATTACGGTGCCCTTTTTTACGTCCCCGGTTCCTCCCGATGCTGCTTCCCTCGTTCCACCTCTACCGCCCCAACATTGTCTGTTCAAGCCAAATGAAGACATACTGACGTTCTGAAACCTCTGTTTGTTCTGCATCGAAAGGAGAAAGGAAATGGAAGGGCGTTGTTTATGTGGAGCGGTCACGCTGTCTACCGCGCGCGATATCCATGAGGTCTCCGTCTGCCACTGCGGTATGTGCCAGACCTGGAGCGGTGGGCCGTTAATGGCGATAGATTGCAAAGATAATCTTGTTATCAATGGTAAAGAGAGTGTTACCTACTACCGCTCTTCGGAGTGGGCAGAGCGCGCGTTTTGCCGTCAGTGCGGCTCGCACTTGTTTTACAAGCAGTTGACGCCAGTGACCTATTTCGTGCCGGTAGGATTGTTTGGCAGCGATGAAAAGACGCGTATGGTGTCGCAAATCTTTATCGATAAAAAGCCGAAATTTTACGCCTTTTCCCAGCAGACGCCGGAAATGACGGAGCAGGAAATGTTAGAAATGTATCAGTCGCAGAGTTAACCGTCGCCACTCGTCAAAAGGGCAGCCCGAAGGCTGCCCTTGATTTATAGAGGCTTGAAAATCAGACCTCGAGATAGTTGAGGATCCCGTCTGCGGCCTTACGGCCTTCAGCGATGGCGGTGACGACCAAATCCGATCCGCGTACCGCATCGCCGCCCGCGAAGATCTTCGGATTGCTGGTCTGGAAAGCGCTGTCGCGCTCTTCCGGAGCCAGGATCCGTCCTTGATCGTCCAGAGCCACATCGTGCTCGGCCAGCCAGTCCATTCGATGCGGGCGAAAACCGAATGCCATGATGACCGCATCGGCTTCCAGAATGTGCTCGGAGCCGGGTACGATCTCCGGTCGACGACGCCCATTGGCATCGGGTGCGCCCAGCTCGGTGCGCGCCATACGAACGCCGCAGACGTTGCCTGACTCGTTGATTTCGATGCTCAGCGGCTGCAGATTGAAACGAAACTCAACCCCTTCCTCACGCGCGTTTTTCACCTCACGGCGGGAACCCGGCATGTTCTCTTCGTCACGACGATAGGCGCAGGTCACGTGAGTGGCGCCCTGACGGATCGAGGTACGCACGCAGTCCATCGCCGTATCGCCTCCGCCCAGTACGACGACGCGTTTGCCTTCCATCGAGACATAGGCTTCCGGCGCGGCCGTTTCGAAGCCCATCAGCTGTTTGGTG
>NZ_CAMKXG010000291.1 GCF_946477055.1 Lonsdalea britannica
CCTGCCGCTGGCGCACGGCTGTCTGGTGGGGGCCAGCCCCGAACTGCTGCTGCGCAAACAGGGCATGACCATCACGTCGCAGCCGCTGGCAGGCTCCAGCCGCCGCAGCACCGACGCGGGCGAAGATCACCGGCTACAGCAGGCGCTGCAACGTTCCGTCAAAGACCGCTATGAACACCAGTTGGTGATTGAAGAGATGCAGCGCACGCTCCTGCCGCGCTGCCGCTCGTTGACGCTGCCGCCTGAGCCGACGCTCATCAGTACGCCGGTGCTGTGGCATCTGGCTACCCACCTGCAGGCAGAGGTGATCGACCCGCGAGAAAACGCGCTGTCGATGGCCTGCCTGCTGCACCCCACGCCCGCGCTGTGCGGCACGCCGTTCCAACCAGCGCTGGACCGTATCGGCGAGCTGGAGCCGTTCGATCGCCAGCGTTTCGGCGGTATCGTCGGGTGGTGCGACGCACAGGGCAACGGCGAGTGGGCGGTGACCATCCGCTGCGGCGAAGTGCAGGACAATCGGGTGCGGCTGTTCGCAGGCGCAGGCATTGTGCCGGACTCTCAACCGCAGTCCGAATGGCAGGAAACCGGCGTCAAACTCAGCACCATGCTGCGCGCTTTCGGGCTACAGCAGGACAGGGAGTGCGCCGCATGATCATCGAATTCAACCGCTGGCCTCCGGCGCTGGAACAACGCTATCGGGCGTGCGGCTACTGGACCGATGCGCCGCTGGACGACATCCTGACCCGCCACAAAGACAGCGACGCCGTCGCCGTGATCTGCGGCGAACGCCGGTTAAGCTATCGCCAGTTGGATCGGTTAGCGTCCCGGCTCTCGGCGGCCCTGCGCCAACGCGGCATGCGCTGCGGCAATACCGCGCTGGTGCAGCTGGGCAACATCGCCGAATTTTACATTGTCTACTTCGCGCTGCTGCGCGCCGGGATTGTTCCCGTTAATGCGCTTCCCAGCCACCAACGCAGCGAGTTGTACTCCTACGCCGACCAGATCGAGCCGAAGCTGTTGATTGCGGATCGGCGTCATCCCCTCTTCTCCGATGACCGTTTCGTGGGACAACTGCGTGAGCGCTGCCCCTCGCTGCAACAGGTCATCTTGCTGGGCGATGAGGGCGATAACGGCCTGTCCGCGCTGATGAATCATGACATCGACGTTCCCACGCCGACGCCAACGCCGCCGGATCAGGTCGCTTTCTTCCAGCTTTCGGGCGGCAGCACCGGTACACCAAAACTGATCCCCCGCACCCACAACGACTATTACTACAGCGTGCGCGCCAGCGTGGACATCTGCGGCTTCACCGCCGCAACCCGCTACCTGTGCGCGCTGCCAGCGGCGCATAACTACTCGCTCAGTTCGCCGGGGGCGCTGGGGGCATTCTACGCGGGCGGCTGCGTCATCCTTGCCGCCGATCCCAGCGCCAGCGGCTGCTTTCCGTTAATCCATCAACATCAGGCCACCGTCGCCGCGCTGGTGCCGCCCGCCGTGATCCTGTGGCTTGAGGCCGCCGCCGCGCCCGGAGAACGCGCCAAGCTGAACAGTCTGCAACTCTTGCAGGTGGGCGGCGCACGCCTCAGCGAGTCGCTGGCGCGGCGCATCCCGGCGGAGTTGGGCTGCCAATTGCAGCAGGTGTTCGGCATGGCCGAAGGACTGGTGAACTACACGCGACTGGACGACGACGACGCGCACCGCTACGCCACGCAGGGATGTCCTATCAGCCCCGACGACGAGGTCTGGGTGGCCGACGCCGACGGCAACCCGCTGCCGCCCGGTCAGGCTGGAAAACTGATGACGCGCGGCCCCTATACGTTTCGCGGTTATTACCGCAGTCCCGAGCAAAATCGGCAGGCGTTCGATGCGCAGGGCTTTTACTGCTCCGGCGATCGCATTATCCGGCACGCCGACGGCTATCTGCAGGTCGTCGGCCGGGAGAATGACCTGATCAACCGCGGCGGCGAGAAGATTGCCGCCGAGGAGATCGAAAATCTGCTGCTGCGCCATCCCAAAGTCATCAACGCCGCGCTCGTCGCCGTCCCGGATGAGCTGATGGGCGAAAAAAGCTGCGCCTTCGTCGTGACCCGTCAGACGATTAAGCCCGTCGAGCTTCGCCGCCATCTGCGCGAACTGGGCATTGCCGATTACAAGTTGCCCGACCGCGTGGCAACGCTGTCCTCCCTACCGGAAACTCCGGTCGGAAAAGTGGATAAAAAACGCCTGCGCCAGATGGCGCAGCAGCGCTTCGCCCCCTCTCAGCAGGAGAATGATTCATGAGTATCCCCAAACTGAACGCCTATCCGCTCCCCACCGCCGAGCAACTGCCCGCCAATAAGGTCAGCTGGACGCTGGAGCCTCAGCGGGCGGCGCTGCTGATCCACGATATGCAGCAGTATTTTCTGAACTTCTGGGGCGAAGACAGCCCTCTGACCGCCCGAGTGGTACAAAATATTGCGCGGCTTAAGCAGGTCTGCCGCCAGCAAGGGATTCCGGTGTTCTACACCGCGCAGCCCCAACAGCAGAGCGACCGCGACCGCGCGCTGCTCAACGACATGTGGGGACCGGGCATCAACCAGCATCCCGAACAGCAGAAAATCATCCCGGCGCTGACGCCGGAAACCGGCGATACGGTGCTGGTGAAATGGCGCTATAGCGCGTTTGTCCGTTCCGATCTGGAGCAACAGATGAAGAAAGCGGGCCGCGACCAGCTGATCATCTGCGGCGTCTACGCCCACATCGGCTGCCTGACGACCGCCACCGATGCGTTCATGCGCGACATCCAGCCGTTCATGGCGGCCGATGCGCTGGCCGACTTTTCGCAGGAAGAGCACATGATGGCGCTGCGCTATGCCGCCGGACGCAGCGGACGCGTCGCCACCGTCAACCAACTGCTGGCCGAGATCGCGCCGTCCACCGGATACAGCCGGGAACAGCTGCGCGCGGAGCTGCTGCCGCTGCTGGATGAAGACAGTGAAGACCTGCAAGACGATGAAAACCTGCTGGATTATGGTTTGGACTCCGTACGCATCATGTCGCTGGTCGCGCGCTGGCGTCAGGCGGGCCACGATCTGGACTTTGTCGCGCTGGTCAAAAACCCCACCATCGCGCACTGGCTGCATCTGCTGACCGAGCCGCAGCGGGAGGAAGCATGAGTTGGGAGGCGGAATTTCGCGGCAAACAGGTCTGGGTGACCGGCGCCGGGCGCGGCATCGGCTACGTCACCGCCTGCCGTTTCGCACAGGCGGGCGCTGACGTCACGGGGTTCGACGTCGCATTCGATGAGGCCGACGCGCCGTTCCTGCGGCGCACCTTGGACATCAGCGATGCCGCCGCCGTCGCCGACAGCTGCGGCGAACTGCTGGCGCATACGCCGCGGCTGGATGTGCTGGTAAACGGCGCGGGTATCCTGCGTATGGGCGCAACGGAAACCCTCAGCCAGCAAGACTGGCTGGACTGCATCGGCGTCAATGCGGGCGGCGCCTTCAATCTGTTTCAGGCCACGCTGCCGCAGTTCCAGCGCCAGCGCTCCGGAGCCATTGTGTCCATCGGCTCCAACGCCGCGCACGTGCCGCGCGTCGGGATGGCGGCGTATTGCGCGTCCAAAGCGGCCCTGCGCAGCCTGTGCCTGACGGTCGGGCTGGAACTGGCCCCCTACGGTGTGCGTTGCAACCTGATCTCGCCCGGCTCGACGGACACCCCGATGCAGCGCAGTCTGTGGCGCGCGCCGGATGCCGAACAGCGCACCATTGAGGGATTCCCGGAACAGTACAAGCTGGGGATACCGCTGCGTAAAATCGCCCGGC
>NZ_CAMKXG010000292.1 GCF_946477055.1 Lonsdalea britannica
ACCGTAAATCACCGCCATATCCATGCGCCCGTTCATGATCAGTTCACTGAGCGTAGTGCCGAAGTTTTCATTGAAATACAGCACGATGCCAGGATGCTGCCGATGCACTTCCTTCATCAGCGGCAACGCCAGCTGCTGGGCGGCCGTCCCCGGCGCCAGTCCGACGGACACGCTGCCCGAGATGGTCAACCCGGCGCCGTCGATGGC
Organism: Lonsdalea britannica; assembly: GCF_946477055.1. Classification (GTDB taxonomy): domain Bacteria; phylum Pseudomonadota; class Gammaproteobacteria; order Enterobacterales; family Enterobacteriaceae; genus Lonsdalea; species Lonsdalea britannica_A. The sequence continues at coordinate 208 of NZ_CAMKXG010000292.1, forward strand.
GATTTGCGCCTGATCGCACTGGCGCAGGATAGCCTGAGCATGCGTGTAGAGAATTTTGCCCGCTTCGGTCGGCGTGACGCCGCGCTTGGTGCGGATTAACAGCTGCTGATTGACCTCGCCTTCCAGCGTCGCCAGCTGCTGGCTAAGAGCGGGTTGCGCGATATGAAGAACATCGGCGGCCTGCGTCAGGCTGCCCACGTCAACGATCTTGATGAAGTATTTAAGTCGACGGAGATTCATAGTGGCTTCCTCACTGCGGGATCTTGACGTTAATCAAAGCAAGATTGGGGCCAACGCGCGCAACCGCAGGTCTGGGGGTATAGGCGCTGTGGTTTCAGTGGGTTAGACCATATTGTTTCGCCGCATCAGTCACGATTCGTTTCGTCTTTTGCACCATCGTGAAGCAATGCGGTCACTCATCCCGCAGACCCGACACCGACAACCATCGCATTAGGTTATGTCACCACAACAAAGCGCTATTGGCCTCTGTGCCGGGTTCACTTTTATGCTCTTCCCAACCTGGGTCACCCATCGACCTGCTTTTCGCACCGTGCCGCACGCCTGATCCTTCCGTTGCAGGCCTCACCGGCATGACGCCCCTGACTGACTGGAATCTCTGCACATGCCTGAAATTGCCGATCGCCTAAAAAATGTCACCGTTTCCGCCTCTGTAGCCATGACGCAGAAAGCGCGGGACCTCGCCGCACAGGGTATCCATGTTATTGGCTTATCCACCGGCGAACCGGACTTTCCTACGCCGTTACATGCCACCGAGGCCGCCTACGCCGCCGCGCTGGCGGGCGATACCCGCTATCCGCCCACCGACGGGACACCGGCGCTACGCGCGGCCATTCAGCGTAAGTTCAAGCGCGACAACCATCTGGACTACGATATCAGTCAGATCATCACCGCGGGCGGCGCTAAGCAGATCATCTTTAACGCCTTCATGGCGACGATCAATCCGGGCGACGAAGTGTTGCTGCCGTCCCCCTCATGGATCAGCTATGCCGATATCGTGAAATTCGCGGGCGGCGTTCCGGTGCCCGTGGCCTGTCCGCAGGAAAACGACTTCAAGCCCTATCCGGAGGAAATTGAGGCGGCCATCACACCGAAAACCAAATGGCTGCTGCTCAACTACCCCAGCAACCCCACCGGTTCAGTCGCCAGCCGGGCCGATTTGCAGGGGATCGCGGACGTCATGCTGCGACATCCCGATATCTGGATCCTGAGCGACGACATTTATGAACATCTGATCTACGACGACGTGACCTTTTACACGATGGCGGAAGTCGAACCCCGACTGAAAGATCGCGTTCTGACGGTCAATGGCGTCTCAAAAGCCTGGTCAATGACCGGCTGGCGACTGGGCTTCTGCGGCGGACCGAACGACCTGATCAAAGCGATGAGCAACGTCAATACGCAGAACGCAGGCGGCGTGACCACGTTAACGCAGGCCGCCGCCGTCGCAGTCCTGGACGGCCCGCAGGATCTGCTGAAAGAGCGCGCGGAGATTTATCGCCAGCGGCGCGACTATGTGCTGGAGCGCCTGAGCGCTATCCACGGCCTGCTGTGTCACAAACCTCAAGGCGCGTTTTACCTGTTTGTGAACATCGCCGCGTTTATAGGGAAAACCACCCAAGGCGGCCGTTACATCGCCAACGATGCCGACTTCGTGATGGCGCTGATGGAAGAGCACCACGTGGTGACGGTGCAGGGCGCGGCTTACGGTATGAGCCCCTATTTCCGCCTCTCCTACGCCACCAGCATGGAAATATTGCAAAAAGGCTGCGACCGCCTGGCCGCCTTCTGCGAAGGCATGCGTTAAACGTCATCTCACCGAGTCTGACAAAGGCACGGGGCCGCTTCTGCGCCCCGTTTTTTTATGCCCGCAAGCCTTCCTTTCATCCGCACGACATACCGCCAGACGCCACGTAGGCAAAAAGAGAAACCTGCGGGGGAAACCGCGCAGAGAGGGAGCGTTATTCAGAGGAAGGTGAGAGAGGCTCAATTGCGCTGATGCCGCCGCCTGATGGACAGGTCTGCGGCACCCGGCGATTAGCCGTTCAGCGCCGCGGCAGCGACCTGATGACAGCTGTGGGAGACACCGAGCAGATACGCCTTCACCGCACGGTTTACGGCGATGGCCTCGGCGGCATCGCTTTCGATGAGTTGCAGGCGATCGCCCGCCTGCGCCTGTCCCAATCGCCACAGGTCGTCTTCAATGACGCCCGCGATTTTGGGATAGCCGCCTGCCGTATTGGCGTCGCTCAGCTGAATGATGGGTTCTCCCGCCGGAGGCACCTGCACAATCCCGGGGATCAAACCATAGGAGCGCATTTCAACCGTTCGGGACGGGACGAGCGGCTCACCGCTCAGGCGATAGCCGGTGCGGTTGCTGTGCCGGGAAATGGTCCACGATTGCGACCAGAAACGCGCGGCGTCATGGGCAAACAGGTCAAATTCGCCAGAGGGGATCGCCCGTAGTTGAATCACGCCCTCTGGGCTAACCGGAAATACGTCGGCCAAAGCCACCGCTGGGGGCACGGCGCCAATCCCACCCTTCGGCAGCGCACACGACATCGCGTCTCCCGTCGGCAGGCGGTCGCCTTGCGTCAACGGTCGCCCCTCCAACCCGCCGAAGTTGCCGCGCAGCGCGGTACTGCGCGATCCCATGACCAAAGGAACATCGATGCCGCCCGCCACGCACAGATAACCGCGAGCGCCGCTGCGGGGATACGACATCTCCAACACCTGCCCGGCCTGCACCTCGCAGGCCCACCAGGGCGGCAGCGCTTTACCGTCCAGCACGGCGCGGCAATCGGCGCCGGTCAGGGCGATGGCGCCGTCACGGGTGAAACGGACGCGGAAAGGAAAAAGTTGTACCTCAATGCCAGCGGCATTTTCGTCATTGCCGAGCATCAGATTGCCGACACGCAGCGCCAGCGCATCCATCGCCCCGCTGACCGAGACGCCGATATGGCGAAAGCCGGTGCGGCCGAGATCCTGAACGGTATTCAACGGACCGGTTTTGATGACCTCAATCACAGTTCAATCCTCTCAGGCAGAAAACGAACGCTGTCTCCCGGCGCCATGACCGCGGGCGTGTCCGCCCAGGGGTCGAAGAGCGGCATATCGGCGAAGCCGATCGCGTTCCAGCCGTTTGGACCAGTTAGCGCCGACACCCCCGTCTGCGCGCCGCCGATGGTCACAGTGCCTTTCAGCATATTCAACGACGGCACTTTTTTACGCGGGGTTGCCAGCGCCGGGTCCAGACCGTGCAAATAGCCGAACCCCGGCGCGCTGCCGAGCGCAAAAACCGTGTACTCGCCCTGATAATGACGGCGAATGACGTCTTTCGCCGTCAGCCCGGTGAATTCGCACACGGCATCCAAATCCGTGGCGTGCTCGCCGCCGTAGCAGACGGGAATGTCGATCCGTTTGCCCTGCGAGGTGACGGCCCGCGCACGATCCCAGCTGTCCCGCAGCATATCAACCACGGCGGAAGGGGCTGGCGGCGTGTGCTTGAATAGCACCAGCAGGTTGGTCACGCCGGGGATCAGGGATTCGATATCGTCCCGTTGCCGC
>NZ_CAMKXG010000293.1 GCF_946477055.1 Lonsdalea britannica
CCGGTCCCAGCACCGCTACCATCGCCAGCGCGATCACCAGCCCCGGCAGAGACAGGACGATATCGGTCAGTCGGATAAGCGTCTTTTCAAACCAGCCGCCGAGATAACCCGCGCTAATACCGACCAGCAGACCGACCGGCACGGTGAGGATCAGGATCAGCGAGACCAGTAATAGCGTGGGCCGCGCGCCATAAAGCACCCGGGACAACAGATCCCGGCCGAATCCATCCGTTCCCAGCCAATGCTCGGCGGAAGGCGGCAGCAAACGCTGAGTGATGAACTGTGCATTCGGTTCATATGGGGCTAACCACGGAGCAAGCAGAGCAATCCCGATTAACAGGGACAGGAGAACGCAGCCGATATTCAGGCTGTTGACGGCAGGCCAGAAAGTGCGTCGGGTGCGCGGCTGCGAACGCAGGCCCTTAAAGAGAGTCAATCGCATCATCGTGTCCGAGGGTCAGTCAGGTAAATCAGCGCATCAGCCAACGCATTCATCAGGATAAAGCACAGGCCAATGAGGAGAGTGGAGCCGAGAATGGCGGGAATATCCGCGCCAAACAGCGCGGTCGTCAGATAACGCCCCACGCCGGGCCATGAGAAGACCGTTTCGGTCAGCACCGCACCTTCGAGGAGGCTGGCATACGACAGCATCAGCACCGTGACCATGACACCGCGAATATTGGGCAGTACATGGCAGAGCAAGATGCGCAGTTGTCCGGCGCCCTTCGCGCGAGCCAGCAACACATACTCTTTATGGCATTCGTCCAGCATCGCCGCCCGCAACAGTCGGGTTATCCCCGCCATCGACAGCAGGCCCAGCACGCAGGCGGGAAGCCACAGATGACGGATGGCATTGCGAAACATCTCCGGATCGCCGCTAAGCCAGGTATCGATCAGGACAAATCCCGTGCGCGGCTCCAGCGTGTATTGATAGATATCATCCAGTCGTCCCGGTCCGCCAGCCCAGTGCAGGACCGCATAAAACAGCAACAAACTCAGCAGTCCTAACCAGAAAATGGGGACGGAATACCCCACCAGCGAGATCATCCGCACCGTATTATCCAGCAGGCTGCCGGGCTTCAGGACTGACAGCAGCGCCAGCGTCACGCCAAAGGCGAAGCCGATGATAATGGCGCAGGTCGCCAGTTCGAGCGTCGCGGGAAACGCTCGCATCAAATCATCGAAGACGGGCTGAGAAGTACTGCGGGAAATGCCAAGATCGCCGTGAGCGAGCGCCGCGAGGTAGTGCCAGAACTGCACCCACAGCGGCTGGTCCAGCCCCAATTGCTGTCGGACCTGCAGATAGGTCGCCTCGCTGGCGCGATCGCCCGCAATTTGCAGCGCCGGATCGATAGGCGCCAGATGAGTCAGTAAGAAAGTGAAAAGCAGGAGCCCCAGCAGTGTGATGGCCAGCGCCAGCAGACTGCTCAGCACCGTTCCCGTTCGTCGCCACCCGGCCCGGAGGTGTTCATGAATTGTACGCACTGCTCTATCCCTCATTTGCCGAGCGAAAATAAGGCCCGGAGTGTAGGCGAGATGACAAAAGCGTATGAAATTATATTCAGCGATATGAATATAACTATAGATTATATAAGGAAAATGCGGTGAATTATTCGCTGGCGGGTGACCCGTCCAACAGCTCTCTGACTCTCTGCGCCAGCGCAATCAGATTATCGTCCGGCATCCCATAATGGTGTAGTTCGCGCTCCAGGGAGAAAAGGTATTGCGCGTTCGTGCCGAGCGGCCCTCGGGCACGCGCGATCAGCGGTGCCACGCTTTGAATGCAGGTATCCTGTTCCAGCAGGGGATGGTCGGGATTGATGACGAAAACCAGCGCCGTCAGGTAACCGCCTTCGGCGCACTCCAATTCGCACCACAGAGGACGATAGCAGCCGGTGAGCATTTCACGTTTCCAGAGCAGCTCCAACTCTTCACGCAGGCTATCTTCCGGAAGACGATAAGCAAGCCCAGTCGTTTCCCCTCCCGGCTTGAGTCCCAGCATGCGCCCCGGCTGGGCGGCGGTGCCGCGCCCCGCGGTCAAACGCAGGCAAAACGCGCGCTGCCACCCTTTCAGCGTAGCCAAACAGCTCTCGGTCGCATCAAACGCCGGATTCCACATCAGAGAACCGTAGCCAAAGATCCAAACCCCCTCGTGCGGTGGACGACAGGATAAGGTGGTTTCCAGAGAGTCCGCTCGCTGCTGCGGGGTAAGCAATAAATGCTCTTCGATGTGACCGAACGACGTCCGGCAATCGGCTTTCTGTAAAAAATCACGCGTTAACACAAGTTCTCTTTCCTTACCCCTTACACACTTTCCTGCTGAATGGCGTCACCCGGCTATTCTGAACCATCATGAACCGCACAATCAACGCGCACGTTGATTATTTTCCCGGCACGCCGGAAACGTTCACTTTGCTTACCAATTTGTTTAACTTCCTGAAACACAATGGTGATTTTCTGTTTTCTTTTTAGGAGGAGGCAATGAACCGCGAAGATCAATCGACCTCACGCCGCTGCCTACGTCGGTAGGTCACTCTGTTGTACTGCCTACAGTTATTAACGAAAACTCAATTAAATCCGCTTTTTACACGTTTTTTAACCGGTTGCTTTTGAAATATCACAATAATATGCCTTTAAATCACGCATACCAAGTGATTAAATAGTGACTAATTGTAGCAATTTCGTTTATTATTAGAGAGATAAAAGTAAAAACATAAAAATAATATATTCAGATATATTTATGCCGAAAATGCATAGATTTAATCGCAGTTAAGGGCTTTTAGTGGCGCTTGGTGTCTGGCATGGCGAATATTTCATAACGACGTTATACGTTATTTCTATCAGCAAGCTCGCTACACAAATAAGGAACCTTCAAGAATGACCTCTTCCGCCGAGACGGTAAAAACCCGTCACCATGAATATACGCTTGTTCTTCCCCTCCTCACGCTGCTGGTGCTGGTCATGTGGGGCGATACCACCAGTTTGGGCGGCATCATCGCTATCAATGCCCTGGCGCTGGTCGGGATCCTTTCCAGCGCCTTCAGCGTGGTGCGTCACGCCGACGTGCTGGCCCACCGTCTGGGGGAACCCTTTGGTTCGCTGATTCTCAGCCTGTCCGTCGTCATTCTGGAAGTCAGCCTGATCTCCGCCCTGATGGCGACCGGCGACGCAGGCCCGCATCTGATGCGCGATACGCTTTACTCCATCATCATGATCGTCACCGGCGGGTTGGTGGGATTCGCCCTGCTGCTGGGCGGACGTAAATTTGCAACTCAGTACGTCAATCTGGGCGGCATCAAGCAGTATCTGATGGCGATTTTTCCCCTTGCCGTACTGGTACTGGTTTTTCCCGCCGCGCTACCGGCAGGTAACTTTTCCGTACCGCAGTCGCTGATTATCGCGCTGATTTCAGCAGCAATGTACGGCGTATTCCTGAAAATTCAGACCCGCACGCACCAGAGCCTGTTCGTCTATGATCACGAAGATGAGAGCGATGGCGAAGGGGATAGTCAACACGGCAAACCGTCGGCGCACAGTTCGCTCTGGCATGCGGTATGGCTGGTGATTCATCTGATTGCCGTGATTAGCGTCACCAAAATGGACTCCAAACTACTGGAGACACTGCTTGAACGCATGAACGCTCCTTCCCAGTTCACCGGCTTCCTCGTGGCGCTGCTGATTCTGTCGCCGGAAGGTCTGGGAGCGATCAGAGCCGTTCTGAAAAACCAGGTACAACGCGCGATGAACCTGTTCTTTGGCTCCGT
>NZ_CAMKXG010000294.1 GCF_946477055.1 Lonsdalea britannica
CAATATGATCTGTTTTTATCATGCCATCGTCTGGATATCGAGTGGTCTTGAGTCGGTGATTTTCTCGATGGCGGTCTTGTTCAACGCGTTTAACGCCCGGCTGATGCTCGGCCAGCGGCTGACACGCAATGTGTGGCTGGCCGCGCCGTTAGGACTGGCGGGCATCGTCCTGCTGTTCTGGCATGACCTGACGCAGATCGACGCAGGATCGCATCTACTGATGGGAGCCGGATTATGCCTGCTGGCGACCTACTGCTTTTCGCTGGGAAATATCATTAGCCTCCAGCACCAGCGGCAGGGGCGCGACATCATGACGACCAACGGCTGGGGGATGTGCTACGGGGCGCTGGCCGTAGGCATGGCTGGAGTATTCATGGGCTATGACTTCACGCCCGAATTGACGGCGCGTTATCTGGGATCGCTGGGGTATCTGGCCGTTGTGGGATCGGTCGTCGGCTTTGGCGCTTATTTTCTGCTGGTAGGACGTATCGGTGCGAGTCAGGCGGCTTATGCCACGCTGTTGTTCCCGCTGGTGGCGCTCTCGCTCTCAACGGTATTCGAAGGCTATCAATGGCGGGCGAATGCGGTGTTAGGGTTGGTGTTGATTCTGGCGGGCAATGCGGTGATGTTTTATCGTCGACGCCGTAAAACGGCGCTAACGTCCCAGCAGGCAGTCTGAGTGGACACCTGAAGGAACAGGCGGCCCGAGGGCCGCCTGTCACACAAACTAGGCTTTGGACGCCGGTTTGTGGCTCGGACGAGCGCGACGAGCCTGACCGTCACGCGCGCCGCCGGAGCGAGGTGCGCCCTGACGAGCCGGACGACCACCCTCACCTGCGCCGCCACGGTGATTACCCTGACGCGCACCGCCGCCGCCACGAGGAGCCGATGACGGACGACCGCCACGGCCACCCTGACGACCATTCTGAATCGGATCGGCCTTAATCGTCGGGTCCGGTTCGTAGCCCGGAACGGCCATACGCGGGATCTCACGCTTCAGCAGGCGTTCGATGTCGCGCAGCAGTTTGTGCTCATCGACACACACCAGCGACAGCGCTTCACCGGTAGAGGCGGCACGGCCAGTACGGCCGATACGGTGAACGTAATCTTCCGGTACGTTCGGCAACTCGTAGTTCACAACGTGCGGCAGGTGGTCGATATCCAGACCTCGGGCCGCGATATCGGTCGCCACCAGCACACGAATGGAACCGTCTTTAAAGTTGGCCAGCGCCCGGGTACGTGCGCCCTGGCTCTTGTTGCCGTGGATCGCCGCGGCGGTGATGCCGTCTTTTTCCAGCTGTTCAGCCAGATGGTTAGCACCGTGTTTGGTCCGGGTGAAGACCAGCACCTGACGCCATTCGTTTTGACCAATCAGCTGAGACAGCAGTTCGCGTTTGCGTTTTTTGTCGACCATGTGCACATGCTGCGTTACCAGTTCTGACGGCGTGTTGCGGCGCACCACTTCGACAGAGGCCGGATTGTTCAGCAGAGAGTTGGCCAACCCTTTGATGTCATCAGAGAAGGTCGCGGAGAACATCAGGTTCTGACGGCGTGTCGGCAATTTCGACAGCACGCGACGGATGTCGTGGATAAAGCCCATATCCAGCATACGGTCAGCTTCATCCAGCACCAGCACTTCGACCTGAGACAGGTCTACTGCATTCTGATGTTCCAGATCCAGCAGTCGACCCGGGGTCGCCACCAGAATATCCACGCCGCCGCGCAATTTCATCATCTGCGGATTGATGCTGACGCCGCCGAACACGACCAGCGAACGCAGGCTCAGGTATTTGCTGTAAGACTGGACGTTTTCGCCAATCTGCGCCGCCAGTTCACGGGTCGGCGTCAGGATCAGCGCACGAACCGGGCGACGGCCCTTCGACATAGGCTTCGAGCTGAGCATTTGCAGCAGCGGCAGCGTAAAGCCCGCCGTCTTGCCCGTACCGGTCTGAGCGCTGGCCATCAGGTCGCGACCAGCCAATACCAGCGGGATCGCCTGACTCTGTACCGGCGTCGGCTCACGATAACCCTGCTCTTCCACGGCACGTAAAATATCGGCGCTCAGGCCGAGAGATTCAAAAGACATATTGAGAACAACTCCAGATCGACCCTGACCGGACATAGTCGGCGTAGTTTCCAGGGCGATAACAAGATGGGTATCGGCGCGACGTTCGGTGTGCGTACGCGATGCGCTAACCCAGATGAATGGGCACAAACTACGGTGCATAACTGCCAATGATTGTATCAGGAAATGATGACTATCAGGGATTTTTCTACCTGCATCACACTTTATGGCGGGAAACGTATCCCACACCCTATGATTTCGTCGATTGACGATATTCTTCGCCTCGGATTTGAGCGCGAATTTGCGTATTGCCGTCACCCGACCGCCCCATCGCATGCCAATACGTCCCCGCCGTCCCTGACACTCAGCGACACACAGGCGACGGTCCGATCCTGCTGAATTTAGGATGGATCTGGGGACGTCGTCTATGCCACAGTCTACACTTTGTCACGGGCATCGCGCCGTCTCTGTCGGCGATGTGCCCACCAGCTCTACCAGGAGAAAATTGGATGAAAGCGACATGGCGTGATGACAATCAGTTCGAGCTGCTGATCAACGGCGACGCTTTCTATCCCAGCGTTTTTTCCGCCATTCGCCAGGCCCAACGCCACGTAGTTTTAGAAACCTTCATCTGGTTCGAGGATAGAATCGGCACCGAACTGCGCGACGTACTGGCCGAAGCGGCGCAGCGCGGCGTCAGCGTGGATGTGCTGGCGGATGGTTTCGGCTCGCACGATCTGTCCGCGGGCTTTTTAGCGCCGATGATCGAGGCGGGCGTCCACGTACGTTTCTACGACCCGCGTCCGCGACTGCTCGGCATGCGCACCAATCTGTTCCGCCGTCTGCATCGCAAGATCGTCGTGGTTGACGGCACCGCCGCCTGGGTCGGCGGCATCAACTATGGCGAAGACCACATGACCGATGCGGGGGCAGACGCCAAACAGGACTATGCCGTCAAGGTGCGCGGCCCCGTGGTACAAGACATTTATCGCTATGTCATGGACGTGTTGGCGCATGAAGAGCCGCCGAAACGCTGGTGGCGTAACCGCTTCCGTCGCCCGGTGCGCAACCGCAATCCGAGCGACGCGCAGGCGCTGTTCGTCTATCGCGATAACGCCTCTCACCGCGACGACATCGAAAAGCACTATCTTTATATGCTCCGCCAGGCCAAGCGAGAAGTCGTGATCGCCAACGCCTATTTTTTCCCCGGCTATCGACTGCTGCGTTCAATGCGTAAAGCCGCTCGCCGCGGCGTTCGCGTGCGTCTCATCGTTCAGGGCCAGCCGGACATGCCGATCGTGCTGGTCGGCGCCCGCATGCTGTATCACTACCTGCTGCGAGCGGGCGTGGAGATCTACGAATATCGCCGCCGCCCGCTTCACGGGAAAATCGCGTTGCAGGATGATCAATGGACCACCGTCGGCTCCAGCAATCTGGACCCGCTGAGTCTGGCGCTGAACCTGGAGGCCAATCTGGTCATTCATGACCGCGACTTTAACCAGCAGCTGCGCGAACATCTGTACCAGCTGATGACGGAGGACTCCCTGCGCGTGGAGCCGGACCACTTGCCTAAGCAGTCTTACTGGCGGCTGATGCAGAACGTTCTGGTGTTCCACTTTTTACGCCATTTCCCCGCCTTGGTAGGATGGCTGCCCGCGCATACGCCGCGGCTCAAACTGCTCA
>NZ_CAMKXG010000295.1 GCF_946477055.1 Lonsdalea britannica
CGTTGACATTCTTCAGCGCCAGCGTGAGCTGCTGTTTTGCCACCGGCCACAGTTCCTGCGCCGTCTCGGTGTCTCGACTCGCACGCAGATAGTCGCGCACGATGCTGCCGAACAGCGCGGCATAGTCGATCAGCACCACCTCGCCGATGCGTGGCTCCGGCTTTTCATACACGCAGGCCGTGATATAACCATCGTCCCGCTGTAGCCCGGCAAATAAGTACAGACAGCGGCGCACCAACGCAGTGTTGTTGAAGCTCACATAGTTGACCATCGCCTGCAGGCGCAGATCGCCAACCCATAGCCGCCGATCGCGCTTCGGCCCGTCTTCGAAAACGGTCTGCATACATTCGTGCAATGTCCGAAGGCTGACACGATCGATATCCCGCAGGAGTTCGCTGTCATAGCGCACCGGCGCGAAGCGATCCTGACCGGCGGAAGAGACCGCTTTCACCTGCAGTGAGTTGAACGTGACGCTGAAGTTCGTTGATGTGGAAACGATCTCGATTTTGAGAAAGCGGAAGGCGTGGCGCCGTTCAATCCTGACCTGCTGTGGCAGAAAATCGACATTCAGAACTTCATCCGGCAGCCAGGAAGCGCTGATCCAGCCGTTATAGGGATAAAGCGGCTGCGTCACATCGGTGGCGACCTCCCCGAAGATCAGCCGCAAACGCACCGGAGCATCGCAGGAGACGCCCTGCCACCCCAATGAAAACGTGAGGTAACCGGTGTAGTGCTCGCCGAAATCCACAATAAAACTTTCGCCGGTCTTGAAACTCTTTTTCGCCAATGCCGCCATGTCATACTGCGGCGTCATGGCTACGCCTAACAGATGCTCGGGCGCTTCCCGAGGCGCGACGACGTTCAACGCGGGGTAAGTCACTTCGGACAGCGTCGGTTTCAACACTTCCGCCATCGCGACCCAATGCTGCTGCCGGGTCAGCGCGGTCGGCTGAACCACGCCGTTATTCACCGTACCTGCCATCTTATCCGTCGCGCGCAGCGGCGCGATACGGGCGCAAGCGGTGACGACGGCCGCATGGATCAATAACTCTCTTCTATTCATGGTCATCAACCCCCTTTTTGGGCGGGCCGGGCGCCACTGCCGCACAGCCCGTAGTCAGGCATGAAGGCATGGCGAACGCCACGCCCGCCCGTCGATTACTTCAGCGCGTCACCGTTGCTGTGAATGACCGATTGATACCAGTAAAAGCTCTTCTTGCGCTTACGCGCCAGCGTGCCTGCGCCCTGATCGTCCCGGTCGACATAGATGAAGCCGTAGCGTTTGGACATTTCCGCCTTCGACGCGCTCACCAGATCGATCGGACCCCAGCTGGTATATCCCATGACCTCGACGCCGTCGGCGATCGCCTCGCCCACCTGCACCAGATGGTCATTGAGGTACTGAATGCGGTAGTCGTCGTTAATGGCGCCATCGGCCTCCAGCTGGTCTTTCGCCCCTAGCCCGTTTTCCACGATAAACAGCGGTTTCTGATAACGGTCGTACAGTACGTTAAGCAGGTAGCGCAGCCCTTCCGGGTCTATCTGCCAACCCCATTCGGAGCTTTCCAAATAGGGGTTGGGGATCATGTTCAGGATGTTGCCGCGGGCTTTCTGAATCTCTTCGTCATCCTGAGTGACACAGCCCGTCATGTAGTAGCTAAACGAAATGAAATCGACCGTTTCCTTCAACGCCTGAATGTCGTCATCCTCGATGTGCAACGCTATTCCCTGCTCTTCAAAAAAGCGCTTCATATACGCCGGATAGGCGCCGCGCGCCTGAACGTCGCCGAAGAACAGCCACTCGCGGTTTTGACGCAGGCTCTCCATCACGTCGTTCGGTTTGCAGGTCAGCGGATAGAGCATCGCGCCCAGCAACATATTGCCGATCCGCGCGTCGGGAATGAGTTCATGGCAGGCTTTCACCGCCTTGGCGCTGGCGACTAACTGATGGTGGATGGCCTGATAAATCGACGCTTTGTCGCTGTCTGGCGGTAAACCGACGCCGGTAAACGGCGCATGCAGCGAAACGTTGATTTCGTTAAAGGTCAACCACAGTTTGACCTTATTGCGGTAGCGTTCGAAGACGGTACGGGCATAACGCTCGAAGCAGTCGATAGTTGTGCGGCTGCCCCAACCACCGACGCGTTTCACCAGCCCATAGGGCATTTCATAATGCGAAAGTGTGACCAGCGGCTGGATGTGATGCTTCGCCAGCTCGTCAAACAGCTTGTCGTAGTAAGCCAGCCCGGCCTCATTCGGCGTCAATTCGTCGCCCTGAGGGAAAATACGCGTCCAGGCGATGGACACGCGCAGACAGCGGAACCCCATTTCAGCAAACAGCGCGATGTCCTGCGGATAGCGGTGATAAAAATCGATGGCGATATCCTTGATGCTGCTGTCGCCGGGTTGACGCTCAACGATATCGCCGAAGATCCCCTGTGGCTGCAGATCGGACGTGGAGAGTCCTTTGCCATCGTCTTGATAGGCGCCTTCCACCTGATTGGCGGCAATCGCGCCGCCCCATAAAAAGTCTTTTGGAAAACGAGTGTTCATCAGTTTCTCCTGTAAGCGAGAGTGAGTTAATGCACCAACGACAGCAGCGGCGCGCCGGCGGCGACGGCGCCGCGGGCTAACGGCAACACATCCAGATAGCTGTCGCTGTTGGAAATAATGATTGGGGTGGTGAGGTCATAGCCCGCCGCGGCAATCGCTTCGAGGTCGAACGTCAGGAGCCGATCGCCCTGCTTGACGACATCGCCGACGGCGACATGCGGCGTGAAATGCAAACCGTCGAGTTTCACCGTATCCACGCCCACGTGGATCAGCACTTCGGCGCCGTTGTCTGCGGCCAAACCAATGGCGTGATGCGTTTTGAATAACGACGCCACCGTGCCGTCCACCGGCGCATAGAGCGAGCCTTCGTCCGGCACTATCGCGATGCCTTTCCCCAGCAGCCCGCTGGCGAAGGTGCTGTCGCTGACCTCTTCCAGCAGGATCGCCTGTCCGCTCAGGGGGCTTGCCAACGTCTCCGTACGCACGCCCAGCGCGTTGTCGACCGGCGCAGGTGCCGCCGTGTCATTCTTCTTGGGGGCCAGCGCCGCGGCCGGGATACCGAACATCCAGCTGGCGACGGCGGCGAAAAGGAAAGCGACCATCGTGCCGACAATGGCTGCCCAGACACTGCTGTTGAAGCCTTCGGGAGGAATAATCAGCGTGAAGGTGAATATGCTAGGCAGCCCAAAGGAGTAAATAGTGGTGTGGAAATAGCCCATGATGCCCGCGCCAATCGCTCCGCCCATGCAGCCGAAGATGAACGGACGACGCAACGGGAGCGTGACGCCATAGACGGCCGGTTCGGTGATGCCGAAGATTGACGCGGAGAAAGCGGAGCCAGCGATGCCTTTCAGTTTGGCATCCCGGGTGCGCAGCAGTACGCCTAGCGTCGCGCCCGCCTGCGCCAGCACGGCCGGCGTCAACAGCGGCAGCAGCGTATCGTGTCCCAACACGCTGAGGTTGTTCAGCATCAGCGGCACCAGCCCCCAATGCAGGCCAAAAATCACACAGATCTGCCAAATCGCCCCCATCACCGCGCCTGCGATGACCGAGTTGAGGTTATAAAGCCACTGATAGCCGCTGGCCAGCAGTTCGCTAAGCCAGGTCGCGCAGGGGCCGATCACCAGAAAAGTCAGCGGCACCGTAATGCAGACACACAGCAGCGGCGTC
>NZ_CAMKXG010000296.1 GCF_946477055.1 Lonsdalea britannica
AAAAGCGAAAGCGCAACGACAGCGGAGATTTCTTGCTCATCTATCCGTCCTGACGCGGATGCACATCGAAGCGATAACCCTGACCGCGCACGGTCGTAATGACTTCATGCGAGTCGGCGGCCTGCAGTTTTTTGCGCAGTCGGCCCATCAGGACATCGATGGTGTGGCTTTCGCGTAACTCTGCGTCAGGGTAAAGCTGCAGCATCAGCGACTCTTTGCTGACGACTTTGCCGTGGTTACGGATGAGGGTTTCGATGATTGTGTATTCAAAGGCCGTCAGTTTTATCGGCGAACTGTGTACCAGCAATTCACGTCGTGACAGATCAACCTCAAACGGCGGCATGCTGATGACCTGAGACGCCAGTCCGCTGTTACGGCGCATCAAGGCCTGCATTCGCGCCATCACTTCTTCCAGATGAAATGGTTTGGTTACGTAATCATCGGCACCGGCTTCCAGCACGACGACCTTCTCCTGCCAACTTTCACGCGCGGTTAAGACCAGAATGGGCATTTTGACCTGCTGAGCGCGCCAGCGGCGAATCAGGCTGACGCCATCCTCGTCCGGCAGACCGAGATCAACGATGGCAATGTCGGGCGCATGTTCATGTAAAAAGTAGTCGGCTTCTTTCGCGTCTGCGGCGGCATCGACCTGGTGGCCCATTTCGTTCATCTGAACAGTTAAGTGATGGCGTAAAAGAACGTTATCTTCGACAACCAGAATTCGCATAGTGTCTTCCTGTGAACGGATGTTTATTAACCAGGCTTATCCGAAGGTCGACTCGCCTCGGATTGTCGGTTTAGCGGGTTTGATTGAAAAACATATTATTCACTACGGCAATAAACTTAGGGTCAACAAAAGGCGGGAATGATGGGGAGAAAGCAGGCGGAACGCGGTCCGCCTGCTCGATTGCCTGTTATTTCAGCTCATCCACCATTTTGACGGCGCGGCCAATATAGTTGGCCGGGGTCAATTCTTTCAGACGGACTTTCTCTTCTTCAGGAAGCTCCAGACTATCGATAAAGGTTTTCATACCTTCGGCATCAACGCGTTTACCGCGCGTCAGCTCTTTCAGCTTCTCGTACGGTTTTTCGATACCGTAGCGACGCATCACGGTCTGAATGGGTTCGGCAAGCACTTCCCAGCTATGATCCAGCTCATCCAGCAGACGGTCCCGGTTGACCTCCAGTTTGCTGATGCCTTTGAGTGTAGATTGATATGCAATCAGCGCATAGCCCAATCCCACGCCCAGGTTGCGCAGCACGGTGGAGTCGGTCAGGTCGCGCTGCCAGCGGGAGACCGGCAGTTTGGTGGACAGGTGTCCCAGCACGGCATTCGCCAATCCCAAATTCCCTTCGGAGTTTTCAAAGTCGATCGGGTTGACTTTATGCGGCATGGTAGAGGAACCGATTTCGCCGGCGATGGTCTTTTGCTTGAAGTGGTTGAGCGCAACATAGCCCCACACGTCTCGGTCAAAGTCGATCAAAATGGTATTGAAGCGGGAGACGCAATCGAACAGCTCGGCGATGTAGTCATGCGGTTCAATCTGCGTGGTGTACGGGTTCCAGGTAATGCCGAGCGACGTGACGAACTCTTCGCTGAAGGTATGCCAGTCGACGTCCGGGTAAGCGACCATGTGCGCGTTATAGTTGCCGACCGCGCCGTTGATTTTGCCCATCACTTCCACCTGCGATAACTGGCGGAATTGGCGTTCCATGCGGTAGGCCACGTTCGCAAACTCTTTACCGATGGTGGATGGCGTGGCGGGTTGACCGTGTGTCCGCGACAGCAGCGGGATATCGCGGTACTCCTGCGCCAGCGCGGCGATCGCGTCAATGGTTTTACGCCAGAACGGCAGCACCACGTCGCGTCGTGCCGTTTCCAGCATCAGGGCGTGAGACAGGTTATTGATATCTTCGGACGTGCAGGCGAAATGGATGAATTCGTTAACCGCCTGAAGCGCGGGTACGGCGGCGACTTTTTCCTTCAGGAAATACTCGACGGCTTTGACGTCATGGTTGGTGGTGCGTTCGATGGTTTTAATGCGGGCGGCATCTTCAACGCTGAATTCAGCGACGATTTTATCAAGGTAAGCGTTTGCGTCGGCGTCAAATGAAGGAACTTCTTTGATCGCTGCACAGGAGGCCAGCTTTTGCAGCCACCGTACTTCAACCTGCACCCGGAATTTCAGCAGGCCATATTCGCTGAAAATGGTGCGCAGGGCGCTGACTTTATCGCCGTAGCGTCCATCAATAGGGGAAACGGCGGTCAGTGAGGTTAATTCCATCGCGAGCAACTCCTGGGATCGTTTTCAATAAAAGATAAAAGCGTGACTACAAGTATCTCATGCTGGCGGACGAACCGGAATCGTCGTCCGCCACCTGTCTATTATTGGTCGCGGCAGCGCGACAAAATCTGCTGTGCCTGTTTGACCAACGTCGAGCGGGAAAACATCAACTGCAGGCGTCCTCCGCCGATTTGCTGCCACAGGACGGCGGAGCGGATGCCCGCCAGCAAAATGGCGCGGACTTTGGCTTGAACCTGTGGGTTTTTCAGGACTTCCTGCGAGCCGGTGACCTGAATACGCGGCCCAAGCGTACTGATGACATCCAC
This sequence comes from Lonsdalea britannica, assembly GCF_946477055.1. GTDB lineage: Bacteria > Pseudomonadota > Gammaproteobacteria > Enterobacterales > Enterobacteriaceae > Lonsdalea > Lonsdalea britannica_A. Next base: position 2,612 of record NZ_CAMKXG010000296.1, read on the forward strand.
GTAGATGCCTGCCAGCACGTTAATCATCGGGTCGGACACTAATTCATAGTGCTCCAGCTGGCGGTCTAGCTGGTCGACACGGTTGCCTAGCTCATTGAGCGCCGTGCTGTTTTTGTGCAAACGACGCTCGAGAGCCATGAGGCTGAAGGTGTAGCGGGACTGGTCGGCGCCGATTTTTTCGCGCGACGATGAACTGAGTATGCCCAACAGGGTCTCAACACCCAGCTTCAGATTATTTTCGTCGTTACCAAAAATCTCCAGCGTGCTGTCTGCGTTCATCACCAGAACGCTGTTGAGCGACGTCTGCAATGCCGCCTGCGGGCAGGTTCCCGTCGTCGCAAGCTGCTGCACCAAACAAGCTGACTGACAAATTCCTGCCAGCGCCAGCGTAATGTCGTAATAGTTTTTGGCCACGATGGCTCCTGTCATTCTTAGTGCTCCATGACGTCGGCCGTCAGGAGAGTGCTATTCGCGTAGAGCGCGATAAACGGGCGATAGGGCTATGGGCGCGGGCGATGTATTCGCGAGCGCTCCCGTGGTCAGCCGTCCGTAACCGCTTAGACGCGGACATCATCAGTTATCGCGCAGGCGCTCTTCGATAATACCCCCGCCGAGACAGATTTCGCCCTGATAGAACACGGCGGACTGACCCGGCGTAACGGCGGCGACCGGATCATCAAAGCGAACTTCGATACGATCGGCATCCAACGGCGTGACGGTGCAGGGGATATCAGCCTGACGATAACGCGTTTTTACCACGCAGCGGAACGGTTCGGTGACGGTGTCACGGTCGACCCAGTGCAACTGCTGAGCGATCAACCCGTTGGACATCAGGCGCGGATGCTCATGGCCCTGAGCAACGTACAGCACGTTGTTCGCCACGTCTTTATCGACAACATACCAAGGGTCGTCGCCGCCTTCTTTCACGCCGCCGATGCCGAGGCCTTTGCGCTGCCCCAGCGTGTGATACATCAGGCCCTGATGCTGGCCCATGTCGCTGCCATCATCCACGGCGATAATCGGGCCCGGTTGGGCGGGGAGGTAGCGGGCAAGGAAGTCGCGGAATTTGCGTTCGCCGATGAAGCAGATCCCGGTAGAGTCTTTTT
>NZ_CAMKXG010000297.1 GCF_946477055.1 Lonsdalea britannica
TCCTCTTCGTCGGCAGCGTCAGATGTGTATAAGAGACAGACACACATTAACGCAATGGGATTATTAATGGGGGCGCGTTAAAAATAAAAAGAGTAGGGGAGATATAATGACGGCGTGGACATTAGCGGTTAAACGTTTTTATTTCGTTAGTTATCTTTTGAAGGCGCGATATAAACGCTGACTGACTGCGGTATACCAAAAAATAAAACTGAATTCATGAGACTGGCGAACTGATTAGCATAAATACAGTAATGGGATGAGGCAGGTTGCTTTGCCCCGGCGCGTGACCGGGGCTTCGTCCGACAAAGTGTCAGGTTTTTTTTGCGACGATGACGGCGCGAAGCGGGGCGGGATAGCCTTCGACCGTTTTGGTGCTATCGGTCGGATCGAGGAAGTCCGCCAGCGACTCGCTGACCATCCAGTCTGTGCGCCGCTGCTCCTGTGTGGTGGTAACGCAAAGGTCGACAACCCGGACGTCCACAAAACCGCATTTTTCAAGCCACTGTGTCAGCGCTGCAGGGGAAGGAAGGAAATAAACATTGCGCATCTGACCGTAGCGTTCGCCTGGCACCAGTACGCTGTTTTCATCCCCTTCAATAACCAGCGTTTCCAATACCAATTCGCCGCCGCTGACCAACTGATCTTTCAACTGCCACAGGTGGTCCAACGGAGAGCGCCGGTGGTAAAGCACGCCCATGGAAAAGACGGTGTCAAACGCGGCCAGCGCAGGCAACTGCTCAATGCCCAAAGGTAAGACGTGGGCACGACGGTCGTCGCCCAGCAGGCGGCGAACGGCTTCAAACTGACATAGAAACAGCTGCATAGGATCGATACCAACCGCCAAGCGAGCGCCTGCGCCCACCATACGCCACAGGTGATACCCGCTGCCGCAGCCGACATCAAGAATGTGACGATCCTGCAAGGGTGAGATATGGGGCAACACGCGATCCCACTTCCAATCCGAGCGCCACTCGGTGTCGATAGAGACGCCATAGAGCGAGAAGGGACCTTTACGCCACGGCATCAGATTACGTAGCAGCTGCTCAATGCCTGCGCGCTGGCCGTCGGTGATGTCGGGCATCATCGTAGCCGAGACGCTGTTTTGCAGGTCAAGCGAGGTGGGCGTCAGTTCGGGCAAGTGTTCCAGCGTGTTGAACCACTGCTTAAATCGACCATGCAGCGACTCTTGCTGCCACTGGGTAATTTGCGCCGGCAATGTGTTGAGCCAGTGGCTAAGCGGCCCGATGGCGATCTGCTGATAAAAGCGTCCGAAGTCGATCATTGTGCCGCCTCCGCTTTGATAGCCAGCAGGGAACCGAAGTTGAAGCACTGGAACCAGACGTCGCTGTGTTCGAAACCAGCCTGTGCCAGACGCGCTTTATGCGTGGAGACGCTGTCCGTCAGCATGACGTTTTCCAACATGCTCCGTTTCTGGCTGACTTCCAGCTCGCTATAGCCGTTAGCGCGTTTGAAATCATGGTGCATGTTGAAGAGCAGATCGCCGACCGTGTCATCGTCAAAACTGAATTTTTCAGACAGGACCAGCGCGCCGCCAGGCCGCAGGCCTTCATAAATCCGCGTCAGCAGGGTTTGGCGCAGTTCCGGCGCGACAAACTGTAGGGTGAAGTTCAGCACGACCAGCGATGCATTTTCGATCGGCGTGTCCAATACGTCGGCTTCGCGAACGTCGACGGGCGTGTCGGCGCGGAAAGCGTCGATATGACGGCGGCAGCGTTCGACCATCGCGGGAGAGTTGTCAACGGCGATGATCTGGCAGCCCGGCACCTGAATGTGACGACGCATGGAAAGCGTTGCCGCGCCCAGAGAGCAACCCAGGTCGTAAACATGCGAGTTGGGCTGAACAAAGCGCTCGGCCAGCATTCCGATCATGGAAATAATATTGGAGTAGCCGGGCACCGAGCGCTGGATCATGTCGGGAAAGACCTCGGCCACGCGTTCGTCAAAAGTCCAGTCTCCCAGATTGGCGATGGGAGCGGAAAAAAGCATATCGCGGTTGGTCATAGCGGAAAAACACATGTGAACAAGAAATTGGGGCGCATTCTATCAGAAACGCGGAGTAAAAAGAGAGCGTCAGAACATACGGTAAGCGCGGGGGGAGCCCGTCTTACCGTTAGAGAAGGGTTATCGCAGGGTCAAGATCAGTTCCCAGGGCAGATAATACAGGTTCGCCAGCACCATCAGCGTGAGAGAAAGGTAGGTCGACATCATGCCATAGCGACGCCAGCGGAATTCGCGCTGCCGCAGACCATAGTAATGAAACAGACGACCGAGGATCAGCAGAATGCCGCAGAGATGGATCATGCCGATTAATGCGCCGTTCATCTCCATCAACACCAGCATGATGGCGCCGATAGGAATATATTCGACGGCGTTGCCGTGAACCCGAATCGCGGTTTGCAGTTCATAAAATCCGCCGTCGCCATAGGCGACACGGTACTGCATCCTGAGTTTTACGACATCAAAGGAAAGCTTGATTAACAACAATGCACCGAGCACCACGTATAGCGTGCTTACCATTTTCTACTCCATTGCCTGTCCAAAGCGGCTGGCAGAATAATAGCCTCTCTTTTGCCCGACTGTCGCCTGAAACGGCACGGTTTTTTATCTAAAATTTTGCTTTAGTACGACTTGAGTATAAGAAAAAGAACTAATAAATGCCTTGTCTGACAGGGTTAAAACAGCGTGGACTGTTCCGGCCAGTGCGGACACGGCGGCATATCCGACAGGACGGCGCTCAGTTTAGGCCAGAGAAGACGTGCCAGCTCCGGCGCAAAGCCAATATCCGGCGTGTGAATAAACAGGTAAGGCGTGTTCTCGGTCTGCCAATGAGCCAGTTTGGCGATCCACGGCTCGAACCAGCGCTGGTTCTCTTCCTGGCTATCGTTGCCGATAAATCGCACGAATGGCTGTGAGGCGGTCACCACGGCGTGTACGGGAACACGCGGTTTTTTGCGCTGAGCCTCTCGCATCGCTTCACTCTCGGCTATCGCGCTATGGACCGGCCTGCTGTCCATAATGACTCTGTTGACGCCGCGCTGATGAAGGCCCTGATTCAGCCGACGCTCGTCCTCGCCTTTGGCGAAAAATTGGGGGTGGCGAACTTCGACGCCGTAGCTATAGCCTGACGGCAGCGTATCCAGAAACTGCCATAGGTCCGGTAGTTGACCGGGACCGAATGCGGCGGGTAATTGCAACCACAGCTGTCCCATTCGGGCCTCTAGCGGCGCCATACAGCGAAAGAACTGCGTCACTTCCGGCTGGCACTCTCGCAGCGCCGCCTGATGGCTGATGGTCGACGGAAATTTGAAGCAGAAACGAAAATCATCGTGCGTCATGTCCCGCCAGCGCAAAACGACTTCCGCGGACGGCAGCGCATAAAACGTGGTGTTGCCTTCCACGCAGTTAAAATGTCTGGCGTAGTCCGCCAGATCGCGTAATCCCAGTTTTCCCCAGGCCGCGTGCTGCCATTGCGGCAATCCGATATACATAGGTCTGCGTTCTGCCTTCTATTCCGTGTGCGTGGTTAACGCCTGCTCGATGTCGGCGCTGTTCCGAACCCGCGCGATGCGCGGGAAAATATGCGTCATACTGCTCTGATGCTGTTCCGTACTGCCGGCGCTGCACAGGTCTTCGGCTATCACGAGGTTATAGCCGTGCTCCCAGGCGTTGCGCGCGGTGGACTC
>NZ_CAMKXG010000298.1 GCF_946477055.1 Lonsdalea britannica
CCTGACACGCTTCGCAGCGTCCGCCCCGCACGTTAAAGCTGAAACGGCCGGGGTTGTAGCCGCGAGTTCGTGATTCCGGCACGCCAGCGAACAGCTCACGAATAGGCGTGAACACGCCGGTGTACGTCGCCGGGTTGGAGCGCGGCGTACGCCCGATCGGGCTTTGATCGATATCGATCACTTTATCGAAGTGATCCAATCCCTGAATATCGCGATACGGCGCGGATTCAGCAATGGTAGCGCCGTTGAGCTGGCGCTGAGCCAGCGGGAACAGCGTATCGTTGATCAACGTGGACTTGCCCGATCCAGACACCCCGGTGATACAGGTAAACAGCCCTACCGGCAGCGTCAGCGTCACGTCTTTGAGGTTATTGCCCTTGGCGCCGATGAGCTTCAGCACTTTGGTCGGGTCCGCCGCCACGCGTTCGGCTGGCACCTCGATTTTCCGCTGACCGCTGAGGAACTGCCCGGTGAGGGATTCCGGTACCGCCATGATTTCGTCGACGGTGCCTTCGGCGATCACTTCGCCGCCGTGGACCCCGGCGCCGGGACCAATGTCGATCACATGATCGGCCGCTCGGATGGCATCTTCATCATGCTCGACCACAATCACGGTATTGCCGAGATTGCGCAGGTGAATCAGCGTTTCCAACAGACGTTCGTTATCCCGCTGATGCAGACCGATGGACGGTTCGTCCAGCACATACATCACGCCGACCAATCCCGCGCCGATCTGGCTGGCCAGACGAATACGCTGCGCTTCGCCGCCGGACAGCGTTTCCGCGGAACGGGATAGCGACAGGTAGTTCAAGCCCACGTTCACCAGGAAGCGCAAACGGTCGCCGATTTCTTTCAATACTTTCTCGGCGATCTTCGCGCGCTGGCCGCTCAGTTCGATATCCTGGAAAAAGCTCAGCGCCTGACCGATGCTCATGTCGGAAATCTGCGGCAACGTCGTTTCAGCCACATACACATGGCGAGCCTCCTGACGCAGACGGGTGCCGTGGCAGCTGGCGCAGGAACGATTGCTGATAAACTTCGCCAGCTCTTCACGTACCGCCGTGGATTCCGTTTCCTTATAGCGGCGCTCCATGTTGTGCAAGACACCTTCGAACGGATGGCGTCGCACCGAGGTATCGCCGCGGTCGTTAATATATTTGAATTCGATATTCTGCTTGCCGGAGCCGTACAGCACGACGTTCTGAACGTCGGCGCTCAGGCTGTCGAAAGGCGCGTCGACATCAAATTCGTAGTGTTCCGCGAGCGACCGCAGCATCTGGAAATAATAGAAATTACGGCGATCCCATCCGCGAATCGCGCCCCCGGCCAACGACAGTTCCTGATTTTGGATGACGCGGGACGGATCGAAAAATTGTTGTACGCCTAACCCATCGCAGGTCGGACACGCGCCAGCGGGGTTGTTGAAGGAGAACATACGCGGTTCCAGCTCATGCATGCTGTAGCCGCAGATCGGACAGGCGAAGTTAGCCGAAAACAGCAGTTCAGGCGCGTTGCTGTCATCCATATCAGCGACCACGGCGCTGCCGCCGGAAAGCTCAAGCGCGGTCTCGAACGACTCCGCCAGCCGCTGAGCCAGATCGCTGCGGACCTTGAAGCGGTCAACGACAACCTCGATGGTGTGCTTCTTCTGCAGCTCCAGCTTCGGCGGATCAGACAGGTCGCACACCTCGCCGTCGATGCGAGCGCGGATATACCCCTGCGTCGCCAGATTTTCCAGCGTTTTGGTGTGCTCGCCCTTGCGGTCTTTCACTATCGGCGCCAGCAGCATCAACCGTTTGTCTTCCGGCTGCGCCAGCACGTTGTCGACCATCTGACTCACGGTCTGCGCATCCAGCGGAACGCCGTGTTCCGGGCAGCGCGGCTCCCCGACGCGGGCATACAGCAGGCGCAGGTAGTCATGAATTTCAGTGATCGTGCCGACGGTGGAACGCGGGTTGTGAGACGTCGACTTCTGTTCGATGGAGATGGCTGGCGACAATCCTTCGATATGATCGACGTCCGGTTTTTCCATCAGAGACAAAAACTGACGGGCATACGCCGACAGCGATTCCACATAACGCCGCTGCCCCTCGGCGTAGAGGGTGTCAAAAGCCAGCGATGACTTTCCTGATCCGGATAATCCCGTGACCACAATCAGCTTATCGCGTGGGATTATCAGATTGATATTCTTGAGATTATGAGTACGGGCACCACGAACTTCGATATTATCCATTCACATACTTCCCGTCATTGACGCTGTTTTGCATCCCTCACACAGAGAGAAATCCAGTACGAAACCAATGATTATGGCATAAATAAAACTGAATGGATAACCAGTAGTGGTTGTCAAATAAACGGGTGCAGGAAAAAATTATGCGGCGCTCATCGCGAGTATAATAAGACGGTGTAGCGTGCTAGAATTCAGCGTTTAGACTATTTAAAAATTGATCCATCAGGAGACACCCACATGGCCAGCAGAGGCGTTAATAAAGTCATTCTTCTCGGGAATCTCGGACAAGACCCGGAAGTTCGTTACATGCCGAATGGCGGCGCAGTAGCCAACATTACCCTGGCCACGTCCGAAAGCTGGCGCGATAAGCAAACCGGCGAGCAGAAAGAAAAAACCGAGTGGCACCGCGTTGTGCTGTTCGGCAAACTCGCTGAAGTCGCCGGAGAATACCTGCGCAAGGGTTCTCAGGTGTATATCGAAGGCCAGCTGCAGACGCGTAAATGGCAGGATCAAAGCGGTACTGACCGTTACACGACCGAAGTTGTCGTGAATATCGGCGGCACCATGCAGATGCTCGGCGGCCGTTCAGGCGGCGGCGCACCGGCAGGCGGTCCTGCTGGCGGCAACAACCAGCAGCAGGGCGGCTGGGGTCAGCCTCAGCAGCCGCAGGCGAACAACCAGTTCAGCGGCGGCGGACAGGCAGCGCGCCCGCAGCAGAATTCAGCGCCAGCAGCACCGAACAACGAACCACCGATGGATTTTGACGACGATATCCCGTTCTAATTCGAACCCGATTCGTTGATTGAACCGTCCGTTAAAAAACCCCGAGATATCGGGGTTTTTTATTGCGTGGAATCTAGAGAGACCTTCTCGGCGGGCATAACCGGAAATACGTGGGATGCCGCCTGAGAGGTATTGGAGGGCTCATACCTCCACGGCTCGGACACTCTTTTTATGTCATGGCGTTCGTGCTCTGTCTGTGTGGGATCACCATGGCAGACTACGTCCCGCTCTCGGCGCGGTTCCCCATGCTGGCGCCTGACGGTAAAGGTACTACGATGTCGGTACTGAATCTCAGCGCGGGTCTGGGGGAGTTTATCGCACCGGCCATCACTCGGCGCTGACTGCGTAGTAGGCATCTATGCCGGATTGTATAGTTTGCGTGCCGTCCTGACACCGTTCCTGAAATCGCTCCCCGGATGGCGATGAAAAACAAAATAGCCTGAGTCTATTTCTCTATGCTGAGTGATAGAGGTCTCTGACTTATCATCAGGCCCTTCATTTTTGATAGCGCATCTCATTCTCTCGAAAAAGTCCCGCATCACAACAGCAATAATATCGCCGTTCTGTCTTCTGTACCGGCAAAAGATGAACACTCGATTTATATATCAATCATTAACTTCATAATATATGAACCCAGAAAAGCTCAATATGTATACTGTCTCTTATACACATCTCCGAGC
>NZ_CAMKXG010000299.1 GCF_946477055.1 Lonsdalea britannica
TAAAGAGCCTAGCTAAAGGGATACTGCGTATGCACTTGATAACCTTTTGCATACCATGCCAAATCGAGTCATCGCCAACGTAAAGAGTCCGTACTAAAAGACAAAACCTGCTCACAACAGCGGGAAAGTGATGTTATTATTGCCCGATTCGGCCATATTTAACGTTCACTATGACCAGCCCGGTCACACCATGATAAGAGAAGAATCGCACTGTGATGTTGTCAAAACTAAAGCGAACTAAATACCAACAACACCTTGCACAACTGCCCAAAATTCCTCAGTCAGCCGACGCCGTGCAAACCCTCCATCTCCCGGAGGAGTTCCGTCGCACGCTTGTGGAACGGATTCTCCAGGCAGAACAACGCATCTACATCGTATCTTTGTATCTGGAGCACGATGATGGCGGTGAGACGATTTTATCCGCCCTTTACCAAGCGAAACGCCTGCGTCCTGAGCTGGATATTCGTGTATTGGTGGACTGGCATCGTGCGCAGCGCGGTCGTATCGGCGCAGCGGCAGCGAATACCAATGCAGATTGGTATCAGGCGATGAAGGAGCAAAGTGGCGGAGTCGAGTTTCCTGTTTACGGGGTTCCGGTTAATACACGCGAAGCCCTGGGCGTACTTCATCTGAAAGGTTTCATTATTGATGATAGCGTTCTGTACAGTGGGGCCAGTCTCAATGATGTCTACTTGCAGCAGCATGAAAAATATCGCTACGACCGATATCAGATGATCGATAATAAGCCGCTGGCGGATACGATGGCAGGTTACGTACAAAGGCTACTGGCGTCATCTGCGATACAGCGACTGGATAAGAAAGATAGACCGAAAACCGCTGAAATCAAAAATTCGATCCGTCGATTCCGCCAGATGCTACGCACCCTTCATTATCGCTTACCGAATCTCCCAAACAACAATACTCAGCTGGCCATTACACCGTTGGTGGGATTGGGTAAACAGAGCCCATTAAATAAAACCATTCATCATTTGATGTGTTGTACCGAACAACATCTGGTGATGTGTACTCCTTATTTTAATTTACCGGCGCCGTTAGTCAGAAACGTCATCAACCTACTTCGTAGCGGTAAAAAAATCGAAATTATCATTGGTGACAAAACAGCTAATGATTTTTATATTCCTGAAAGTGAGCCTTTTAAAATTATAGGTGCGCTGCCTTATCTGTATGAAATTAACCTCCGCCGTTTCCTCAGTCGATTACAAAAGTATATCGATAATGGTCAGTTGGTGGTGCGTCTATGGAAGGACGGCGATAACAGTTTCCACTTAAAAGGGCTGTGGGTAGACAATAAATGGCAGATGCTGACCGGTAACAATCTTAATCCGCGCGCCTGGCGACTTGATCTTGAGAATGCCATTTTGATCCACGATCCTCAAAAACAGTTGTTAGAACAGAGAATTAAAGAACTCGCCTGCATCCGCGAGAATACGCATATATTGAGCAGCTATCAGCAGCTGGAAAGCATTGCGCAATACCCGGTTAAAGTGCGCAAACTTATTCGCCGTGTACGACGCGTGAGAATCGATAAGCTTATTAGCCGTATTTTGTGATGTCACTATGAAAGCATCAATGACGGCCGGTTAACGGTCGTTATTATTTTTTCTCATCCTCTAATTTAATATTTTCCTTTCCCCTTTTGCCAAGACTGATTCGCTGAGTAATATATTAACCAGCATAACTCAGCCAATCTTTCTCGGCATCAACGGTTGATTTTCGCTGCCGTCATAAAAATATTCACAGTATCATTTCGCGGCTAATAACCATTCAACCATGAAGAATTCAAATGTAGCCTGGAAAAAAATAGGGATATCCGTCAGATAAAAATGGTGAGGTATTCTCTTTAAGAGTAGAGATCCGTAGATTCCCGCGCCGAAGTGACGCGGGAAATGATGACCTAGCGGTGACGTTGATCGGCCTTGTGACTCCTTTGACTCATGCTGAGTTAAAGAGTCTTACCTTGTCCTTTGCGGTGTAATCCCAAAGAAACCAGGAATGAGATCGCGCCCATAGCCGATACGTACCAGAAAAAGGCATTCTCTGACCCCAGCGACTTCAGTGAAAGCGCAACGTATTCAGCTGAGCCGCCAAACAAAGCGTTCGCTACCGCATACGACAGGCCAACGCCCATCGCTCTAACTTCGGGAGGAAACATTTCCGCCTTCAAAATCCCGCTGATTGCCGTGTAAAAACTCACGATAATCAAAGACAGCAGGACCAGCATAAAGGCGATCACCGGGTTGGTAACGCTCTGAAGAAGCGTCAGAATTGGCACCGTTAACAACGCCATTAATCCGCCGAAACACAGCATCGAATTGCGGCGTCCAATTTTGTCGGATAAATGTCCGAACAGCGGCTGCAACAGCATGAAAACGAACAGGGCCAACGTCATCAGACCACTCGCCACTTCAGGCGCCATACCCGAGGTGTTGACGAGATATTTTTGCATGTAAGTGGTGTAGGTATAGAAACCGAGCGATCCGCCTGCGGTGAAGCCCAAGACCATCAAGAATGCTTTGCGGTTATTCCATAACCCACGCAACGAGCCCGCGTCTTTATGCGAGCGAGAAGCTTTATCAGAGGTTTCATTAAGCGAACGACGCAAGAATAAGGCAACGACAGCCAGAATAGCACCAATGAAAAAAGGAATACGCCATCCCCAGGAATACAAACTTTCTGAAGGCATGGTGTGTTGCAATATCACCACAACCAACAGGGCCAACAGCTGACCGCCGATCAGCGTGACATATTGGAAAGAGGCGAAAAAGCCCTTCCTTCCCTCAATCGCAACTTCGCTCATGTAGGTAGCGCTGGTGCCATATTCCCCACCAACGGACAGCCCCTGAAAGAGACGAGCACACAGTAGCAGTAAAGGTGCCCAGGTACCGATGGTGTCGTAACCGGGTAGACAGGCGATAATCAACGACCCCAGACACATCATACATACGGAGATAAGCATCGACGCTTTACGTCCATACTTGTCAGCAATGTATCCAAACAACCATCCCCCAATCGGACGCATTAAGAAACCAGCAGCGAACACCCCCGCGGTATGTAGAAGCTGCGTAGTCGGATTTTCTGAGGGGAAAAAGATGTGAGCAAAATATAAAGAACAAAATGAATATACGTAGAAATCAAACCACTCTACCAAGTTCCCTGATGATGCTCCCACAATTGCCTTGATCCTCTGTCGAGAGTCATTTTCACCGGGCGTTAATGTTTTTAAATTTATATTTCCCGTCATACGGTTTTTTCTCTCCTGTTCGTAGGACACAACTATCCAACGTATCTACAGTAAAACAGGATCACGTTTGCAGGCAAAGAATAATGTATACACTTAATGATTTATCGTTAATTACGGTGGTCGAATAAGTTAAAATTATGGGTGATTCGAGGTATTCAAAAAGAAGCCTCTGGCGATGAGTCATCACAACGAGCGTTTTAAGAGCTGGGAATAAGTAAAGATACCTGACTCGTAGCCATCACAGAGATCTGGGTCACAGCCTAGCCTGTGGGGCTGTGGGGCTGTGGGGACAGGAGCAGGTCTGTCGGTGGTGTTTCCTTTCTCCGCTCCAACGCAAAAACCCCCAGCTTTCGCTGAGGGTTTCTACTTGTTTGATGCCTGGCAGTTCCCTACTCTCACATGGGGAGACCCCACACTACCATCGGC
>NZ_CAMKXG010000300.1 GCF_946477055.1 Lonsdalea britannica
CACGATGCGGGTTACGAGTTCCCTTCATAGACAGCTCCCTGTGAAACGTTGACGTTATGGTGAGGCCGCGCACGCGGCGGTTCACACGGCATCCCCCGGTGTACCCCCCTTACGTGGGAGACGCGCCGGGCGGTTGCCATGAAAACAGAAATGACGTTGTACGAAATGCGGGTCACGCACGACTTCCTTCTCGGTGAAGAAAGTGGCGCAGGAACCGGGGTGAGCCAGAGGAATGAGTCAGGTTACGCGAGGCAATGATGCGATGTGCCCGCGACAAACGAAAACGCCTTTCACACTACCGCTGCATCCATGCAATCTCATCGCTGCAGCGGCCATTATAGGAAAGAATCGGGCATCCAATAACGAGAACAAGACGCTTTCTTTACGTAATCCTTACGGTATTGGATAAGGCACACCAAGCGCTTCACTCAAGGGAAAAAGGCGAAGAGATCAAGAGAGTCAGGAGGTAAAACCAGAGAGGCAAGCCGTGCGTTAATACGCGAAAAAAGAAACGGGGCGAGCAGCCCCGTCATCTTGTGCCCGTTAAGGCAGGGTCTTGAGCAACGTTTTACGCTGTTGTTCCAGACCGGTTACACGCTGGCAAACGTCGCGTCCGAAGCGTTGAAAATCCATTTCCTGATTGTTCCACTCCGTTTGGATCGCCTGCTGCAACCCGCCCAGATTGCCCATTACGGCCTGCAACGGATTACCGCCGCCGCCGTTCGCCATCTGTTTGACGCCCATCTCATTCAGGCTGTCCTGCAGAACGCCACCCAGCGTCTGCTGCACAATCTGGCGACCATCCTGCTCAACCTGCTTAATGGCCTGATGGTGGAAAGCCAGCCCATCAGGACGGTGCTCAATGATGCGGTTCATCTGCTGTTTGAGCTGGGTGTTAAGCGTAGTCAGACGGCCACGGACGTTGCTGTCGCTGCCGAGCTGCTGGACGATAACCTTATCCAGCGACTGACGCGCCTTTTCCAGATGTTGTTGCGCGCCCGCATCTATCCACGGCAACTGCTCGCGCAGTTCCGCCTGATATTCTCTGGCCTGTCGCCGCTGTTCCGACGTCAGGGTCAGTTCGCGGTTATCTTTGACCACGTTTCCTTCCGGCGAGAATTGTAGGTTACCGCTGGCGCCCACCACCTTCACGCTTTGCGGAGTGATGATAATGTCATCCTGCGGCTGGACCGGGCATTGGTACTCCGCCCGCGCCTGCCAGGTAAAAAGAATCAGTGCACCGAAGACGAGATTACGCAACAACATAGTGACTCCTGAAAAAAAGGGCGCCCAACAGGCGCCTCAACGATAGCAGTAAAGGCGCAGGAGCGAAGGTGAAAACCGTCAGCCTGCCGCCACGCGCTTGCGCTTTAGCCAAGGTTCGGCGGCAGATCCCACCAGATGTCGAACAGGTCGCTGACGGTCACGTCGCTCAACTGCTGAGACTCCAGCCACTCTTTGACCAGCTGACGGTGTTCGTCAGTGCAGTTGCCCAGTTTCTGCTGGCAAACCAGTCCCTGCCACTGCAGGTAGCCGCTGCCTTCAAAAGCCAGACCGCGAGGTTCGATCACATCGTCAACAAAGCGATCCAGCAGCCCGTCGATAGCGTCTACCGATGTCCCTTCCGCAAAGCGGAAGCTAACGGAGAAACCCAGTTCTTTGAACTCTTCAATGTGTAACTTTTTACGTAAACGTCGGCTGCGATTAATCGCCATTACTCTTTCCTCTCAAACATGAGATCCCAAACACCATGACCTAAACGCTGGCCACGGGCTTCAAATTTCGTTAACGGGCGTGACGCCGGACGCGGTACATAGTCCTGGCTGTCAGACAGGTTGCGATAACCGTCAAGCGCCCCCATCACTTCGAGCATGTGCTCCGCATAAGGTTCCCAGTCGGTCGCCATATGGAACACACCACCGATGTTCAGTTTACTGCGCACCAGCTCGGCAAACGGCGGCTGCACGATGCGCCGCTTGTTGTGCCGGGCCTTGTGCCACGGATCCGGGAAGAACAGCTGCACCATGGACAGCGATCCGGCGGGGATCATGTTATCCAGCACATCCACCGCATCGTGGCACATCACGCGCAGGTTATCGATCCCGGCCTCCTGAGCGGACGCCAGACAGGCCCCCACGCCAGGCAGGTGCACTTCGATGCCCAGGAAGTTCTGTTCCGGGTTCTGTTCCGCCATGGTGACCAGCGAGGCGCCCATGCCGAAACCGATTTCCAGCACCACCGGCGCATCGCGTCCGAACAGTGCGGTAAAGTCCAGCGCGTGGTCCTGATACTCCACGCCCATGACCGGCCATAGGTTGTCCAGCGCCTGTTGTTGCCCTTTGGTCAATCGCCCCTGGCGACGAACGAAACTGCGAATACGCCGCAAAGGACGACCATTTTCATCAAATTCCGGAGAGATGACGTTATTGCTCATAGTGCTTACACGTTGTCAGGGGTTATGAAACAAGCGCGCAGTATAATGGATACCTATGAAAAATTCTTTCCTATCTGCCGACGGTGCATTTCGGCCTTGCGGGGGGAGCGAGGCGACGGGCGCTGACCGGCCCGCGCCGCTTCGGTGTACGCTTAACGCTTAGAGTAATGGGTAGATATCGCGATGTTTACAGCAATTCAGTTTGATCAGCGACTTCTGCCGCTGGGCATAAAGAGTTTTGACGCTTTTATTCGTTTCTTGCGCTTCATATCTGGCGCCGCGACCGGAAAGCAGACTGATAAATCCCCACATTTGTCCCCTAGCCAGCCGCGACTTGATTCGTTCCCGCTCACAGCCCTCCCCCAGATGAACGCGTTCATTGAGAAAAGCGCCAAGCTGGTGCATGGAGCAACCGTCCAGCGGGAACAGCACCGAGTCGATATTGTGGTAGCACATCGACAGCAGTTTCAGGAGGTTGCCTTTACCGATGATAAGCAGCCGATCTTTATTCATATACAGGGTATTGCTGATATCGGAAGCAAAACGCAAGAAACGAACCAGATCGCCAACATCCTGCAAAAGGAAAATCAGGCGATCGACGCGCGGCCAGTCCGGTATCTCGGTAATGGCCTCGTCCTCCGCTTTCAGCAACAGATAATCCAGCCGATAGTCCTGCGGTCGTCCGTATTCGCTCAACGCGTGCTGGACCGCGGGATAGTACAAATAGCATGACGTTACCAAGAATAATTTCATCTGACTCATCCCCTTTTCCCATGTATGTGCAGACTCATCGCCGGACACAGAATCGGCCCGGACGAATGTGGATAAATAACGGTGCGCTTATTGATAACTCAGCGTGAAATGCGCGGTCGCGCTGTAGCTGCCGGCGGCTAATGATTCAACGCTGACCGTTTCCAGACGGGCACGAAAATCCAGACGGTTATCACCGTCAAACAAAGGGATCTGGCTCGTCTTGCCGTTAAGGGGCAGCAGTTGGTCGGCACGATAAATACCGATGGCAACGCCCTTGGCGACCGAGCTGGAGTCGATCGCCAGCCGCCCCGCCAGCGCGGTGTCCTCCTTTCCGGAAAAACTCACCACCACATCCTTCAGGGTTTCCGTACTGCACTGGGTCAGCACGATCGTAAAATCACGCCACTCGCCAGCCTGGTTGGTCTGCAAGGTCCGCGTCGATTCTTCGCCCATGTCTACATCGATATTTTCTGAGTC
>NZ_CAMKXG010000301.1 GCF_946477055.1 Lonsdalea britannica
GCTCAAAAGAGACAAAGGATCATTGTGTTTCAGGAGCCCCCCATGACCACCTATTCAAATCCAGAAGCATTTGCTGACGTAAAATCATATCCGTTCTGGCTGGACACCCTCACCGCCGGGACGCCCGCGCCCTCCCTGCAAGACAGTATTTCCTGCGATCTTGCCATCGTCGGCGGCGGCTATACCGGTCTGTGGACGGCGCTGCTGGCCCGCCGTAAATGGCCCGAGAAAAAGATCGTCATTATCGAAGCCAGACGCTGTGGCTCTGAAGCCAGCAGCCGTAACGGCGGTTTCTGCTCGCCTAGCATTTCCCACGGGGTGTCCATCGCGCTCAATCGCTGGCCCAAGGAAGCGGAAAAACTCATCGAGTTGGGCAAAACCAATCTGGAAGAGTTAGAAGCGGACCTCCATGAGTTTGGGATGGAGATCGAGTTCGAGCTGACCGGTCAGTTGAACCTGGCGAGCCAGCCCTGGCAAATCGAAGGGCTGCGTTCCATGCAGCAGGATTACCAGCGCTTCGGCCTTGAGTGCGAATGGCTCGAGGGCGACCGTCTGGCCGAGAAGCTGAACTCCCCCCGCTACAGCGCGGGCCTGTTCGAATCGAACTACGCCATGGTCAACCCCGCCAAAATGGTGAGTGAATTACGACGGGTTTGTCTGTCACAAGGCATCGAACTGTATGAAAACAGCGAAGTGAAAGCGTTGACGCAACAGGGTGAATACGTCCGGTTGCGCACGGCGTCCGGAGAAGTGCTGGCCAAACAGGTCGTCCTCGCAACGAACATTGCCGTGCCGCTGCTGCGTCATCTGGCTTCGACGGTCATCCCTGTCTACGACTACGTACTGGTCACGCATCCATTGAGCGACGACCAATTAGCCGATATAGGCTGGACGGGACGTTACGGCATCTCCGACAGCGGCAATAAGTTTCACTATTTCCGCAAAACGGCGGACAACCGCATTCTGTGGGGTGGATATGATGCGATCTACCACTACGGCAGCCGCCGCGATGAGTCGCTGACCCAACGCCCCGAAACGTTTAACCGTCTGGCCGAACAGTTCCGCGACGTTTTTCCTGCCATTCAAGACATTGGCTTCAGCCACGCCTGGGGCGGGATCATCGACACGTCCGCACGCACGACAATGTTTACGGGCTGTGAAGCCGACGGCAAGATTGCCTATGC
This sequence comes from Lonsdalea britannica, assembly GCF_946477055.1. Lineage (GTDB taxonomy): Bacteria > Pseudomonadota > Gammaproteobacteria > Enterobacterales > Enterobacteriaceae > Lonsdalea > Lonsdalea britannica_A. Next base: position 1,185 of record NZ_CAMKXG010000301.1, read on the forward strand.
CTTGGGCTATACCGGACTCGGCGTCTCCGCCTGTCGTTTTGCCGCGCTGAATATGTTGGACCAACTCGCGGGAGAAAAAACGCCGCGCACCGAATTGCGCATGCTCTCCCGAGCCCCGATCCACTTCCCCCCGGAACCGCTGCGCTTTGCTGGCGTACAGGCTGCGATCCACTCTTTGGCCCGCGAGGACCGCGACGGGCATCGCAATATGCTGCTGAAAACCTTCGATGCTCTGGGCATTGGCTTCGACTCCTGACGACACCTGACGGATGTGAAAAAACGGCGGCGTTTTTTCCTGATATCGGTTAGGTTCTCTATGAAAGAATCTGCAATGGGATTAATTATGGATGATGGTATACGCGCCCCTGAACGATTGAGTACGACCCCTTATTCCCCCGAAACGGCGAATCATCATACACAGCAGGTGATGATGCGTTACTACGAAGCCTGGTGGCAACGCGACCTCGACGGGCTTCTCGCCCTCTACTCACCCACGGTAGAGTACAACGACTTTTTTCAGGGATGTCGCATCGCCCCCGAGGCGCTCCGCGACTATCTCAGCGCCTGTCTGTCGACGACGACGGAGGAGACGCTTCACTACACCGACCGCCTGCGTGTGGATGGCGATACGGCAACGCTGCAATATCAGACCCCGCTCAGCGGCAGCGATAGCCGTGCCATTATCTGCTGTTGTGAGGTGGTCACGGTCTGCGACGGCGTGATTATCCGCGTCAACGAATACGCCTCTCTGCTTTCTCAGCCGCAAGGGAAAAGCTCGCCGAGCGATCTGGATCACCGCGCGGCCTCGCAACGGCTGGGCTTGTCCGCCCGACAGCTAAGTATCATGGCCGACGACATCCAGCAGTATTTCGCGCAGCACCGTCCCCACCTGAATGCGGAACTGAGTCTGGTTCAGGTCGCCGCCGCCACGGGTTACACCCGCAATCAGATCTCGTTTTTCCTCAATCACGTGATGGGATGCAGTTTTTACCAATATCTCAACCGGCTCCGGCTTCGTCATGTGTTAACCCAATGGGATGACGGTAAACACACCTCCAAACGCATCGACGATGACGCGAAAGCGGCAGGATTTCACTCCCTCTCGACCTTTTACCGCTGCTTTAGAGAGGAGACCGGACTGTCACCCAAATCTTATTTGCAGCAGAAAATCGCAGAAAACGCGGATTGACGCCGCCCCCATTAGGTGACGCTCACCACGCGTTCGGGTCATTTTCTGCCGCTCGCCGCACCGGGCAACCTCGCCCTATTGCGGCTGACTGAGGCTTTTACCGCTGACCGGAACCTTCACCATCATCAGGGAGACAAACATGATGCATGACCAGCTTTATATCGATGGCCAATGGCAACCGGCAATACAAAACGGCCGTCTTGCGGTCGTTAACCCCTCGACCGAAGCGCACATCTGCACCGTTGCAGCGGCCGGTCCCGACGATATCGAAAAGGCGGTAACCGCCGCCAGACGCGCCTTCGATGACGGCCCCTGGCCGCGGATGAGCGGAAAAGCGCGCGCGGGTTACCTCCGCGCTATGGCGGACCTCTTGCGTCAACGTCAACACGAACTGGCCGAGCTGGAAGTCAAAGACAACGGCAAACCATTGCCGGAAGCCGAGTGGGATATCGAGGATGCCGTCGGGTGCTTTGAGTACTACGCCTCACTGGCCGAGGAGCTGGACGAAGAGGAACAGATCATTCCCCTGCCAGACCCCCGCTTTAGCTGCCGCGTGGTGCGCGAACCGCTGGGCGTCGCCGGTCTGATCATCCCCTGGAATTACCCGCTGCTGATGGCGGCTTGGAAAGTCGCTCCGGCGCTGGCCGCGGGCTGTACTGCCGTGCTCAAGCCGTCCGAGCTGACGCCATTGGGTGCGCTGGAACTCGCCGCCATTGCTGATGCGGTGGGATTACCGGCCGGCGTCCTCAACGTCGTCACCGGTCTGGGCGGCGACGCGGGTGCGCCTCTGTCCCGCCATCCCGGCGTGGACAAGCTGGCCTTCACCGGCAGCGTGCCAACGGGCAGCGCGATCATGCAGGCGGCCGCGCAGGACATCAAAAACGTCAGTCTGGAATTGGGCGGAAAATCGGCGTTTATCGTATTCGATGATGCCGATATCGAAGCCGCCGTCGAGTGGATTATGTTCGGCATTTTCTGGAATCAGGGACAGGTCTGTTCAGCGACGTCGCGTCTGTTGGTGCAGGAAGGTCTCTACGAACGTCTGATCGAGCGATTGATCGACGCTACGCGAAACATCCTCATCGGTGACGGTCTGCAGGAGGGCGTACAGCTCGGCCCACTGGTCAGCGGCGAACACTACCAGAAAGTGCGACAGGCGATAGAACTTGGCAAACGGGAAGGCGCGCGTCTGGTCTGCGGCGGTGAACGCCCCGATCATCTGACGCAGGGCTGGTTTATTGAACCCGCCATTTTTGTAGACAC
>NZ_CAMKXG010000302.1 GCF_946477055.1 Lonsdalea britannica
CGGCAGCGTCAGATGTGTATAAGAGACAGCCTTTCGCGCTTCTGTCACTGCCCGTTGAATCGCTTCGCGATCGATAATCCGGGTTTCGCGTGGCCTGCCGCCTTTGGTGCCAAACACCACGGTCAGCGTCTGTTGATGGCGTTCAAGCTGCCTTTCCCACGTTTTCAGCGAACTGGCGCACTGCACCGCTTCCTGAGAGCGCAGCCCCAGCAATCGGGCAAGCTGAAGTGCGCAGGCCAGCCCTTTATCACGCTGTTGCGCTGCAAGCAGAACGGCCTGATAGCGCTCATCCGGGATAGCGAATTTTGTCCCGGCACGGCTTGCGTCACTCAGCCCCAACGCGTTGTTGGTCAGGCGATCAGAAACGGCGAGCTTTTCCCGTCCTCCCTGCTTAAACACCGTGCGCAGCGCCGCCATTTCGTTGTGCAGGGTACGAAGGGCAATCCGCTGTGACAGGCGCCCGGCGACATAACTTTCGATATGTCTGGCTTTGAGGTACTTAACGTCACGCACCTGAATATTCAGCGCCAGCAAGTGGCGGCACAGCCTGTCCATGATGCGAATGCGATCATGAACCGTCTTGTAGCTCCCGCCAGCTTGTTTCGCCAGCGTGGTCATTTCACGACTTAATCTACTCATGCAATTTTCCCCATAATTTCAACTGGATGCTTTTCTCTGGCGCGTGGGAAATGGCAGAAACAATCGCAATTGACCTGCCTTGAACGATACCTGTGCGCCAGAGCGGACAGCAGTTGAGGTTTTGGGAGGTGACGGCTATGCACTCGGTGCGGCCGCCTGCGGTTGCAGGGTTTCCTCTCAGGCGGTTAGGCCTGCCTCGGTATCGGTTCAATCTCCTGTAAAAAAAGCGATCAGTCCGGCACAAACGGGTGTGTCAGATTCATGACGCATTGGTTGAAGTGCATGTCTCAGGGGGTGATGAGGTCTTAGGCTGCGGCGTCACTTTCATTCGTTGACACGGAAAAAGTGACGCCAGTGCAGACGTTGCCGGCAGGCGCTTAGCAGATGCCTGACGGCATAGCAGCGCGCAGCCAGCACGTTCACACGCGCAGACGCAAATCATTGAGATGAGTAAAGTCGAAGTTGCACGATACGTGAACTTACGAGAATTAAGCGCTGTTTAAGCCGCTTATGAAGTGAAATCACCGCAACGATAGACATTGCTGTGACGGCCAGTCTCCTACGGTATGGAAGCCGCTCTCTGGCTGGGTATAGTAAAGCCCACGGCAATGTTGGGCTTGAAGTAAAGTAGTTCGCTTCATCGTCACGCTCATGGAGACTCTGACGACATCCGTTCTCAGAAGTTAAGCAGATTTTACCGCGCTTTTAATTGCGCCCCTTCATTTCAGGCTATAAAAGGGTATCGAGTGGTCGCCCGAAGGCGTCAGTCTCAGACCACGCTCCAATCCTTATGACTTTGGCAGTGTGACCACCCGAAGGCGTTTCTCACAGGTCACTCATATCATCCCGATACTGGAAACATTGGTGGCTGTCATCGACAGCAAGGTTTCGTGGTCGAAAATACGACAGAGCTTTGCAAGTTTCAAGCACTTTAACTCAGCCAGAAGAGAGAGTAATCTAGCACTTAGTGCTATAGTTAAGGTTACAGGATGTCAGCCTGATGCGTGTATTCAAAACCAAATGGTTCACTAAGGCGGCTAAATCCCACGCCATTAAAGATAGCGAGTTATGTCAGGCTATTGAGGCGGTGATGCAAGGGAAAGCTGACGATCTCGGCGGCGGCGTTTATAAGAAGCGGCTGAACCAGAATCGCGATCGCGCCATCATACTGGCGAAAGGTGGACAGCACTGGTTTTACACGTTCCTGTATGCCAAGCAGGATATGGCGAACATCGATAATCGCGAACTGGCCGGATTCCGCGAGTTAGCGAAGCACTACTCAGCCCTTGCCGATGAAAAAATTACGGCACTGATTAAAAGTAAAGAACTGGTGGAGATTTGTCATGGCCGCAAAAAGTAAATTCAAGAGTCCTGCATTTGAGGCTATCCATAGCGCGGCTTCTGGATTATTCAGCGTCGATGCTATCCCACAGGAAACGATGCGCAACTTTGACAAAGCATGCCTCAACTGCGTGGACGATCTTCAACCCCTTGAGATCAAGGCGCTACGTGAGAAGCTGAACGTTAGCCAGCCTGTTTTCGCCAGCTACCTGAACACCAGTGTTTCGACGGTGCAGAAATGGGAAAGCGGCGTAAAACGCCCCAGCGGATTATCGCTGAAACTGCTTACCGTGGTGCAGAAACATGGGTTGAAGGTGTTGGTTTGATTTATAGAACTGGCTATTTTGGAAGATAGATTGACGGTCTTATATGAGCCAGAAGCTGACTTTTCCAATGTCAACAGTGGCGGGAGTACAGGCGCAGCTCATAGCTCCCGTCTTGAACGTAAACCACTTATCCGATTAATCATTGTGAATGATTAGCATATTATGACAATATCGTCCGGTTTTTATTTATTTCTGCATCGCAGTATATTTACCAAAGTGTATTTCAGTACATATTCAGCTTATAAAAATGCTGAATATTGTCCTATCGACTTCTCTGTCATTGCTATCATAAATTTTAATTTCCATATGATGTAAACCGTGATAACTAGTACTTTCAGAAATGTCGGCATGCCACTGGCCTGCGTAAAAACTCATAATTCTGTCCTTTTTCACTTCCTTTAACGCAGAATTTCTTTCAGCGTCAGGGCCTGTGTTCCTCTTAACAGCTTTGACCGTATACAACTGCTCTGCAGGAGCACTGAATGTTACATGGAAGTTTAGCGACATTCCTTTATCGAGGCTTTCTGAACATGGGCAATTAAAATTTTTTTTAACGTTGTTTGCGGTTGCGGTCAGTACCACGGATATTCTTCTACTCTCTATTCCATACGGCAGAAACTTAAAGTATGCTGCACTGTCAAAAACATATTGTGAATAATTTATCTGTGATCCTCTGACTCTATAGTTAGGCTTTACATGCCGATAATGGCGCTTAAATTCCGTACCATCTTCATTCTTCACCCATTTCCATTTGGTGGACAGATACTCTGTCCCTAACCCAAGCAGCGACTTGAGATTTTCACCAATCATGATCGTATCAGTATCTGCCGCTTGCTGAAGTTTGGCCGCAACATCAACATGATATGAAGTCGCCGTTACTTCAAATGCACCTGAAACTCCGTAGTTTCCCCACACGATATCATCATCTTTAGCGTAGTCAATTCCCAGTCTGACGCCTATACGCTCTTCCGAACCCTGATCGCCCAACTCTGGCCGGATAATCTGCTCCATAAATTCAAGTATGTATACAGCGGCGTTAATGGCATCAATCGCACTGTCTATTTTTTTATTTTCTATAGACTTCACTTCACTGCGGAAAAATGCCATCACGGCATCGCCCATAATACGATGAACGTGACCATCAAAAGCCTGAATTATTTCAATTACATATCTTATAATTGTGTTCTTTATATTGAACACCATCTCAGGAGAATACGTTTTTCCCAGCTTGGTCGATCCGGCTATATCAAAAAACATCGTTACGGCATAGCCGTTACGGAGCTCATCGCTGTCTCTTATACACATCTCCGAGCCCACGAGACTAAGG
>NZ_CAMKXG010000303.1 GCF_946477055.1 Lonsdalea britannica
GGTTGCACCGTATCCGTGCATTACTGTCGACGTTAAACCGGGTCAGTACAGAGCAGATTATTCAACATCTCGGCGTTTCTCGCGAAACGGTCAGGCGAGATATTCTCAAACTCGAAGCCCGGGGAATGCTGCGACGCGTACACGGAGGGATCGTCGCCACCGGTCCCGAGCCGGAACCGCCTTTATCGATACGCCGCACGGTGCGTGAAAAAGAGAAGCAGGCCATCGCCCGCGCCGCGGTGCAGCAGCTTCAGCCGGGACAAACCATTTTTGTCGATGCTGGCAGCACCACTACACTGCTCGCGGACGAGCTGCTGTCCATGCCGGGGATGACCATCATCACCAACAGCCTGAACGTCGCTCTCAAGCTGACTGCGCAGGAAGCCGAAGACCGGCTGCTGCACGAGGTGATTCTACTGGGCGGCCACGTCGGCGCCGCCATTCAGGCCACCAACGGCGCGCAAACGGCCAACGAGTTGCGACGCTACCGGGCCGATGTCGCCCTGATGTCGCCGGTCGGCATCTCCAGCGCCGCGGGCGCCAGCAGCTTCTCTCACACCGAGGCGGCGATTGCGAGCGCGATGATCGAATATGCTACGACCGCCATCATTCTGGCCGATCACACCAAAATCGGGGTCACCAGCCGTGTGGTTTATGCCCCCATCTCACAAATCGATATGGTGGTCACCGACGCCGCCGCTGAGTTCAACCGCGACTGTTCCGCCCTGAAGGAAATCTGCCAACAGGTGATCCTCGCCTGAGGCAATCCCGTAAGACCCATTGCCGCATTGTGTTGTCTGTGGACGTGAGGCATAGTGAATTCCGGTTTCACTCCACCCGCGACATCGACACCCAAACCCGAACGCTATCTGCCTGTGAGGTTTCGTCATGTATCAGCTGTATATCGCCAATAAAAACTACTCGTCCTGGTCATTGCGCCCGTGGGTGCTGTTACAAGAACTGGATATCCCATTCGAGGAAACGCTGGTGCCTTTTTCCCCCGGCATCAGTCAGCCCGCGTTCAAGACCTTTTCGCCGTCGGGCAAAGTGCCCTGTCTCGTCGATGGCGATCTTACCGTTTGGGATTCACTGGCTATTGTGGAATATCTGGCGGAACGTCATGCGGATGTCTGGCCAGATGACGTCGCCGCGCGAGCGTGGGCGCGATGCGCCTCGGCGGAAATGCATTCAGGATTTCCCACCCTGCGCGAAGTCTGTGGGATGAACTGCGGTATTCGCGTCAAACTGCATGAGATAACGCCGGAGCTGCAGCGCGATGTCGCGCGGGTGAATCAGCTGTGGGAAGAGGGATTGACCCGGTTCAAGGGACCGTTCCTGGCTGGCGCGCAATTCAGCGCTGTCGACGCCTTTTACGCGCCGGTGGTCTTTCGCATCCGAACTTATGGGCTGCCGATGACGCCGCTGGCGAAGCAGTACTACACCACCCTGCTGGCGCTGCCGGCTATGCAGCAATGGCTGGAACAAGCCCAGCTTGAGCCGTGGCGCGAGCAGCAGCACGAAGCCACCTGGGCGGAATACGGCACGCTGGAGCAGGACGAACGCACGGTCGACTGAGAACGCCGACCGCCCGCACGGCGGAAACTACTCCGCCGACGTTAACGCGATATCCGTGGAAGTCCGCTGGGGCGAGCTTTGGGCTATCGCCTTTTGTTTCTTATAGCTTAACGCGGCGGGCGGCACCGGACTGACCTTGCCACTCTCCAGCCAGTTACGCAGCCGGTTGGCATCGGCGAAGTGGGTATATTTACCGTAAGCATCCAACACCACCAGCGCGACCGGCCGCTGATTAATGACGGTTCTCATCACCAGACAGTGACCAGCCTCATTGGTAAAACCGGTTTTGGTCAGTTGAATGTTCCAGTCGGGACGGTAGACCAGATGGTTGGTATTACGGAACGGCAACGTATAGGCCGGGTGAGCGAAGGTCACCATTTTCTCGTGCGTAGTGCTCAGCTGGCTGAGCATCGGATACTGACGACTAGCGACCAGCAGCTTGGTCAGGTCACGCGCCGTAGACACGTTTTCCGTCGACAGCCCGGTCGGCTCCACATAATAGGTATGCATCATGCCCAGCGCGCGGGCTTTGGCATTCATCGCGGTAATAAACGCCTTATAACCACCGCGATAATGATGAGCCAGCGTGGCGGCCGCCCGGTTTTCAGACGACATCAGCGCCAGCAGCAGCAGATCGTGACGACTCGCTTCGCTGCCGAGACGCACGCGGGAATAGACCCCCTGCATCTCTTTCGTTTGGCTGATATCTACCGTCAACATTTCGTCAAACGGCTGATTAGCGTCCAGCACCACCAGCGCCGTCATTAATTTGCTGACGGAAGCAATCGGCACCACTACGTCCGGGTTGCTCGAATACAGCACCTTGTTATTCAGTAAATCGACCACCATCGCGCTGCCGGAGGCGATTTCCTGATGCGAGGCCGCGGATGAGGCGGCCACCGTTTTAGCCGCCGCCGGCGAGGCGACCCAGACCGATGCGGACATCAGCACCAGACTTAAAAGCGAAAGCTGTATTTTTTTATTCATTATTCAGTAGCTTATAAATTGATTTGGCGGAAAGGGTTCGGGACGACCCCGGCATTATAGTTGCGGCCCTCCCCCCGCGCATCCGGGCAGCGGTAAAAGCTTTGTGACAAAGTTTGACAGGCCGTTGCGGGGCGGATCGCGGCCCTTAAAGGCAGATTACGCTGGCATGCCCGGACGCATCCCGATAACATCATGCCCCGGCTAAACGTCGCCCCGGCGGCATCTTCATTTTTCGCCCGAGGTCGTCATGGACGACCGATTGTAATTGTTGTTGCGATAGTTAATAATTTATCTCAATAAGGTTAATTTCTTCTCATTATTAGTGGATTGCTTTATGTCCAATGCACACCCCGTCAAAACCTTCGAACGCCCGAAACTTGAGCTGCCTAACGAGGCGGATAAGCTGTTGCTTCACTCCTGCTGCGCCCCCTGTTCCGGCGAAGTGATGGAGGCGTTGAGCGCTTCCGGCATTGATTACACGATCTTTTTCTATAACCCGAACATTCATCCTCAGCGGGAGTACCTGATCCGCAAAGAGGAAAACATTCGCTTCGCCGAAAAACACGGCGTACCGTTCGTCGACGCCGACTACGATGCGGATAACTGGTTTGAGCGTGCGAAAGGCATGGAGTGGGAACCGGAGCGCGGCGAGCGCTGCACGATGTGCTTTGATATGCGGTTTGAACGCGCGGCGCTGTACGCGCATGAAAACGGCTTTGGCGCCATCAGCAGCTCGCTCGGCATCTCCCGTTGGAAAAACATGCAGCAGGTCAACCAGTGCGGGATCAACGCGGCGCAAAAATACCCTGGCGTGGTGTACTGGGATTACAACTGGCGCAAACAGGGCGGCTCGGCGCGCATGGTCGAAATCAGCAAGCAGGAGCGTTTCTACCAGCAGGAATACTGCGGCTGCATTTATTCGCTGCGCGATGCCAATAAACACCGTAAATCGCAGGGCCGGGATATCATTCGCATCGGCAAACTCTTTTACGGCGACGAGCCCGCGTCCTGATCACTCCGGCATTGCCCGTGATGGGGGCTAGCCAGTGATCGATGG
>NZ_CAMKXG010000304.1 GCF_946477055.1 Lonsdalea britannica
GGTTGAGCACCATTGGCAGGGTGGCCTGCAGGTGATGCCAGGTGGAGGCGATAATGCCTCCACCTGGCATCACCTGCAGGCCACCCTGCCAATGGTGCTCAACCTGGGAATGTCCGGCCTGCCGATCTCCGGTTCCGACGTTGGCGGATTTGCGCCGGGCGAAGCGCCTGAAGATCCCAGCAGTATTTTCTTCGGCGCTCAACACTGCCGCAATCACAACCCCATGGTGTATGACCGGCTGGTGCTAGGTCCCGATGACATCGACATCGGCGATGTCTGCGAGCACGAGCTGATGACCCGTTGGGTTCAGGCGGCGTGCCTGTTGCCGTGGATGCGCAACCATTACGATGCAATGAAGCCTTACCAGGAGATTTATCGCTACGGCGATAAGGCGCCGGTCAGCGGCAATCGCTCCTTCGCCGACATCATGACGGCCTTTGTCTGCTTCCGCGTGCGCTGGCATCACCTACTGTATGACGCGATGTATCAGAATACCCAGACCGGTATTCCGATCTTGCAGGCGATGTGTTTGTGGCAGGGCGACGAGGCGATCTTCGACAAGCGCAACAAAGACGTACTGGCGACACAGTGCTTCATCGACAGTTCCGTGCTTTATGCGCCGATCATGACGCGCAGCACCGCTGGGAGCGAAGCCGCCTACATGGCGGAAAAGGACATCTACTTCCCTAACGCAGTCAAAGGTCAGACGCTAAACTGGTATCGTTACCATGTCATCGAAGACACCGTGGATATCGCCAATCCGATTAAAGGGGGCCAGCGTCGTACCGTCAGCGCCGACATCACCAACGTGCCACTGTTTATTCGTGAAGGCGCAATTATCCCTGAACGTCACACGCAGTCCGATCTGCCCGCGCCGTTCAAGAATATTCAGGTGATGGATAAGTTCGAGCAGCCGCTGGTACTGGCGTTGTATCCGCTCGGCGAGTCCGGCGAAGGCCGTCATCAGCTTTACTGGGACGATGGCGGCGTCACCCGTTCGGCAGAACGTCAGGGACAGTTCTCGGTGATCGATGTTCGCCAGCGTCGTATCGACGGGTCGCTGGAGGTTAGCCTGACACCGCGTAAGTACGATTACCCGCTGCACGCGTTTGTCTACCTACGCCTTCGCACGGACAAGCCTGCGTTGCAACGGATGACGGTCGGCTCATCCACCCTCAGCGCGCGCGTAGATTCGACGGATGCCCTCTTCAAACACGAGGGAGAGGCGGCCTATGTTGACCCACGCGGCAGCGTGTGGATTAAAGTCAGCACCCGCACGTTATCCGCAACCCACGCGTTGACGATGAATATCGTGGCATAACGCATTCGATCTCATCACGGGCAGGCTTCTGGCCTGCCCGTTATTTTTCTCCCCCCTTCCCGCCACCAACGCCCCACCCCATTTCCACTCCTGAGGCCTGTTTCCCTATCCTGCACGACAGCAGATAGCAACCTGCCGCATTGTGCTATTTCCACAAAAATCAGCGCCGACAAGAAAGAAAAGAAAACCGCGAAGCGTAGATACAAATCACAGATAACAATACGGGCCTTCCATTTTGCATGGAAAGCCCGTGTGATGGGACGATTAAGCGCCTAGGATTAACGGCGCTCTAGCGCGATTAGGCCAGACACATCCCCGCGTCAAAACCTTCACGCGCGGCCACCAGCGCATTGCTGGTTTTCACGGCGCCACCGATGACGATCGCATTGTCGGCAACCCCTTCCAGCTCTTCAGCCAGTTCTTTAACCGGCGCATATCCCAGTGCGATAACGACGGTATCCGCTTCCAACTCCATTCGCCCTTGCGCATTTTCGAGGATCACTTGATGCTCGCCAATTTCGCACAGCTTGGTGTTGGGGTACTGCTTCACGTCATACTCTTCCAGTACGGACATCAGATGCAGCTTGCTGACGCCATCCAGCTCTTGCAACAGGCGGTCGCGCATTTCAACCACGGTAACTTCTTTCTGCTGCATGGCCAGATGTGCCGCGGTTTCACCACCGACTTCACCACCGCCCGCGATCACCACGCGCTGACCGGTCACCACGTTGCCCAGCAGAACATCCTCCGCCAGCACCACGTGCGGCTGGTTGATGCCTTTGATCGGCGGAACCGCCGGTTTACCGCCAGTGGCGACGATGACGGAGTCCGGGCGACTTTCCGCCACGATCGCTTTGGTCAGCGGCGTATTCAGTTTGATCTCCACGCCCAGTTTTTCCAGCTCCCGGCCCAGCCAGGCCGTATAGGTCGCCAGTTCACCTTTACCCGGAGGGAAAGCCGCGGAGCGGAACTGGCCGCCCAAATAGCCGGTTTTTTCAAACAGCGTCACGCTGTGACCACGCATCGCCGCCACACGGGCCGCTTCCAGTCCAGCCGGACCGGCACCCGCAATGAAGACGCGTTTAGGGCTAGCGACCTTGCTGTAGTCCAGGCTATTTTCACGCGCCAGCGACGGGTTGACCAGACAGGTGAACGGCACGCCAAGCGGCAAACTCGCCAGACAGCCCTGCATGCAGCCGATGCAGTAACGAATAGACGCGACATCACCGGCTTTCGCTTTGTTGGGCAGGTGCGGATCGGCCAATGAACCACGTCCCATCGCGATAAAGTCCGCTTTGCCCAATGCCAAAACGTTGTCCGCCATACGCGGATCGTTAATGCGGTTCACGGTGATAATGGGCATGTTCACCGTTTTTTTCAGCTCTTCGGAGAAAGAGACAGCCCAGGCGTGGCCCACATACATTGGCGGCACAGTACAGGCCTTGTTGTGATCGCCATAAACCCCCATGGTCATATGCAGCGCATCCACGCCCCACTCTTCGAAGATCTGCGCCAGTACGCGCGTTTCGGCGATATCGCGTCCGCCCAGGAAACCTTCGTCAGCGGAGAGTCGGATGGTCACCGGATAATCCATTCCCACTTCTTTACGCACCGCCTGATAGATCTCTTTTAAGAACAGGATGCGGCCATCGAGGTTACCGCCATATTTATCGGTACGCTTATTGGCGTAAGGCGATAAAAACTCGGCAATCAGATAACCGTGGCCGGCATGAATTTCCACACCGTCGAAGCCCGCCTCTTTAACCCGACGAGCGCAATCTGCAAATTCCGAAACCAACTGCTGAATTTCGTCGATACCCAGTTCACGGGGCATTTCTTTTAGAGCGGGGCAAGGGATTGCCGAAGGGGCCACTGGCTGCACGCCGCCGTTTACACTTTCTGACGTCTGGCGGCCTGCATGGTAAATCTGGCAGAAGATTTTACTGTCGTATTGATGGATGGTGTCGGTGAGCTTACGATGACTGGCGATTTGCTCGTCGCGCCAGAGTCCCCCAATGTATTTACAGCCCATCGCATTTTCGTTGATGGCGTAGTTCTCGGTGATGATCAGCCCCCAGCCGCCTTTTGCTTTTTCTTCGTGATAGGCGATATAGCGGTCTGACGCCGTACCATCGCTATTACACAGGTTGGTGACCATCGCGGGAACCACGAGCCGGTTCGGAATAACGCACTGATTAATCTTTTCGGGGTGAAATAATTTTTTGAACATATTTTATATTTTTCCTGCTAATGAATATAAAAGCTGTCTCTTATACACATCTGACGCTGCCGAC
>NZ_CAMKXG010000305.1 GCF_946477055.1 Lonsdalea britannica
TGAGATCGAAGGGAGTCGAGGTATTTTCGGACCGGGAGATCCTCAGCCTGATTGAACGGGTCAACCAAGTCGGCTGATTGCGCAAAAATCAGCGGTCGGACTTACTGTTAAGCATGGCCTGCAGATCCTGTTTTAGCGTCGACATTTGAGTGGCATATTTCTCTTTGTGTTCAGCGTCTTCAATCAACTGGACGATGGTTTCCGACAGCGTGCAGCCACGACGGTGCGCCAATCCCGCCAAACGTTGCCATACCAGATACTCAAGATCGATGGATTTCTTGCGGGTGTGCTGATGTTCCGCATTAAAGTGCCGTTTGCGCCGAGCGCGGATGGTCTGCTTCATCCGGTTCTCCAGCGCGGGATTGAGGTACGAATCAATCCACTGGAGCACTTTCGCGGGCTGATCTTCCATTCTGAGCAGCGCATTGACCGCTTCATCGGCCGCACTTTGCTCTATAAAGCGCGTAATGGACTCGCCTTCACGGTGCTTTTTGACCAGATATTTCCACTTCCAGCCGCACTCAAGATTTTCTAATTGCTGGTATTTCATAATAAAGTCTTCAGTGACCGTGTAACGTGCCCGACATATCTCCATTGTGGCCCGAGTTTCCTGTTTCAGGCAAACTTTTTACTGACCATTTTTCAGCCAGAATAGGTATTCTGCCTTTGTTGTTGTCGGCAACACGCAGGCTCTCATGTGCATCAGGCATTATTTTTGTATAATCCCGCTTTCCCTTTAGACGAGTGCTGTAGATACTTTGACCAACAACCGACTCGAATGGCAACAACTGTTGCCTGATCTCACCCCGTATCAGACATTATTCTCTCAGGCAGCGCAGCTGGCGCCCGCTGAGTTTTCAGCGATCCAGCCCCGTTTGGCGAATGCGCTGACACTCTTTTGCCAGTCTCGCTCCCCTTCTCGCTTCATGTTGTTGAAAGCGCAGGAGAGTGATGATTATCTGCGGCTGATCGCCCGAGCCGTTAACGCTAATACGTCAATGGAAAAAGCGTTTTCCGGCAGCCTGTATCAGATCTCCGGTCGCCGTATCAGCGTCCAGCCGGCCCTGCATCAGGATGACAATTTTGCGGCCAAAATACGGTGTGGGTATCAGGAATGGATTGAGCCGGAGCAGTTGTTCGGTTGCGTACGCCTGTTCCAGGACGATATTCAGCTACAGCCCGGACTGATTCATCAGGTCAACGGCGGCGTATTGATTCTCTCTGCACGTACGCTGCTGGCACAGCCGCTGATGTGGCTTCGGTTGAAGCAGACAATAGTCTCAGGACAACACTCGTGGCTCTCGCCAGATGAACGCCGCCCGTTGCCAGTCGACGTGCCGCCGATGCCTGTCGACCTGCGTCTGATCGTGGTGGGAGATCGTGAAAGTCTGGCCGACCTGCACGATATGGAGCCCGAACTGAGCGGAGACGCCATTTATGGCGAGTTTGAATCTCAACTCTCGCTGATCGCGCCTGAGGATATGGTGCATTGGTGTGCATACATCAACGCCCTGTGTCATGAGAATCAGCTTCCGCTGCTGGCGGAAGACGGATGGAACGCACTAGTCACCCATGCTGTCCGCCATAGTGACGATCAGGGCTGTCTGCCCCTGTGTCCAAAATGGCTGACTCATCAGTTGAAACACGCTTCGCTTTACGCACAGCAGGAAACCCTCTCTGCGCAGGCGATCAACGATGCCGAAACTACCCGCCGCTGGCGCGATAGTTACCTGTATGAACGGTTACAGGACGATATTGAGCTCGGTCAGATTCTGATTGAAACCGACGGCGCTGTCATCGGTCAGGTCAATGGGCTTTCCGTGCTGGAATACCCGGGGTATCCGATGATGATTGGCGAACCGACGCGAATCAGCTGCGTAGTACATCCGGGCGATGGCGAACTGACGGATGTCGAACGTAAAGCCGAACTTGGGGGGAACCTGCATGCCAAAGGCATGATGATTATGCAGGCTTTTCTGATTTCTGAACTACAGTTGGAACAGCAGTTACCCTTCTCTGCCTCTATCGTTTTCGAGCAGTCTTACAGTGAGGTAGACGGGGATAGCGCTTCCCTTGCGGAGCTTTGCGCCCTGATCAGCGCGCTGGCCCTACAGCCTATCAATCAGCAATTTGCCGTCACCGGTTCGGTGGATCAGTTTGGACACGTTCAACCCATCGGCGGCGTTAACGAAAAGATTGAAGGCTTCTTCGATGTTTGCCAGCGTCGTGGCCTGACCGGTCAGCAAGGCGTCATCATCCCCGCAACCAACCAGCGCCATCTCTGTTTACAGCCTGGCGTGGTTGAGGCCGTGAAAAATGCGCAGTTCCATATCTATCCGGTATCCTCTGTCGCAGAAGCGGTAACGCTGCTGACACAGGTTGCTTACGATGAAGAACATCGCCCCAGCTTGTTGGCTGCAATTCGTGAGCGTATCGCTCTTTTAACACCGCAGGAACGCCGTCGCTTCCCTTGGTTTTTCCGATAGAGAAACTGGTATGTCCAGCGGTAATAGGCTTGCTCAGCGTACACGTGTACGCTAACCTGCTCGCTTCACAAAAACAGGACTTAAAGAAACATGGTAGATAAACGCGAATCCTATTCGAAAGAAGATCTTTACGCCAGCGGACGCGGTGAACTGTTCGGCCAACAGGGCCCACGGTTGCCCTCTGGCAATATGCTGATGATGGATCGTGTCATCAAGATGACCGAAGATGGCGGCCAGCATGACAAAGGCTATGTTGAAGCCGAGCTGGATATCAATCCCGACCTGTGGTTCTTCGGCTGCCATTTCATTGGCGACCCGGTTATGCCTGGCTGCCTGGGGCTGGATGCCATGTGGCAATTGGTCGGCTTTTACCTCGGCTGGTTAGGCGGAGAAGGTAAAGGTCGTGCGCTGGGCGTAGGCGAAGTCAAACTCGCCGGTCAGATTCTCCCTGACGCCAAAAAAGTCACCTATCGCATCCATTTCAAGCGTGTTATCAATCGCAAACTGATCATGGGTATCGCGGACGGTGAAGTGCTGGTCGATGGTCGCATCATCTATACGGCGAGCGATCTGAAAGTCGGCCTGTTCAAAGATACAAGCGCGTTCTAAGCCACCGCTTTTAAGAAGAAAGGCATTCCGGGTCATCCCTGAATGCCTTTTTGCTCTCTGTGGTAACACGATATCCCACTATCGGCAATCATCCCCATGCAAACCTCTCCCGCATTCAGGCTCGTGCAGCCCACTTAAATCGAGCCTCTTCATCCCCTTTTTCCATATATCAACGCAAGTCAAACCCACTCAGTAGCAGAAGTTATCAGCCAAACGTACAATGCTTAACCAGATGTTTCAAAACCACTAAATACTGCTTGACCGTAACAGGGCGACTCCCTATAGTAGCGCCCCGTTGCTGCCGAGCGCGGCAATACGGTGAGGTGTCCGAGAGGCTGAAGGAGCACGCCTGGAAAGTGTGTATACGTGAAAACGTATCGAGGGTTCGAATCCCTCCCTCACCGCCATATTCCATAAGAAAGCCTGAGCGAATGTTCAGGCTTTTTTGTATCCAGAGATCCCCTTGAGGGAGGGTGAGAACCCTCGACTGGGTTCGACAAAACGGCATCGCCGTTTTGC
>NZ_CAMKXG010000306.1 GCF_946477055.1 Lonsdalea britannica
GAACTGTGGCCGGTGGCAAAACAGCAGCTCACGCTGGCGCTGAAGAATGTCAACGCGCAGGGACTGTTCGTCGCCCCGGAGAAGGATTACGTGTTTATCGACTGGAATCCGGGATCGGACCAGAGCGCCGCGTTGAAAGGGCTTGATAAGCAGGCGGCCATTCAGGGCGTTTTGATTTTCAGCTGTCAGGAAGGCATCGAACTGGCGAAAGCGTTGGGTCGCGAGGCCGAGGTTCAGCCTTTCGTGGAAGCGGTCGCGAGAATGAAACAGGCGGCGCGCGGGCTGTTTGATGAACCGTTGGGTGTATTTGTCAGCGGCGAGCAGCGGCAAATCTCCTGGGCTTCTCAGGCATGGATGGCGCTGGCCGACGTGCTGCCTCAACCGCAGATGGCGCAAGCGCTGGCCCGTGTCATGACGATGCCCGACGCCGTGCGTCCTCTGACGCCCTATCTGTACCACCACATGGTCGATGCGCTCATTCGCTGTGGCCTCAGCCAGCAAGCGCGCAAGCTGGTGGAAGAGTATTGGGGAGCCATGGTCAAAACCGAAACGAATACCTTCTGGGAAGCGTTTGATCCCAAAAATCCGCTGTCGTCGCCCTATGGCAGTAAACAAATCGACAGCTATTGCCATGCCTGGAGTTGTACTCCCAGTTACTTTATCCGCCGCGGTTTCGCGTACGGAGAAGCCTAAATAAAAAGCGTTAGAGGTGAGGGGGCGGAACATCGCCGCTTCGAATAAAAACGTTGAATAACACACGTTGACCGGGAATAGCGGGCAGGTGCGTTTGCGCCCACCGTGAATCAACATTGGAAATACCATAATGATAAAACTTAACTCTGCATCCCTAAAAATTATCACGCTGGCTTTATTATCCGCTGGTGTGCCCTATCAGGCGCTGGCCGCGAAATTAACCGTGGAGGAAAGACTCGAATTACTCGAAAAAGAATTAAACGCGACTCGAAAAGAGTTGCAGGAATATAAAATCGCCGCCGGTCAGGCCCAACAAAATACGGCGCCGAAATCTGGCGAGGTTAACGTGGCGGTGGCGAACAATCCACCTCAGTCCACCGCGAAGGCATCCGGTGATTCGTCCGCCGCGGCGTCCAATGGACGTGCCAACACCGCCGTCTCTTCGACCCCGATGACGCTCGACGATATCAGCCAATATGTGAAAAACGACATCGGTTTTACCTACTCGGGTTATTTCCGATCAGGCTGGGCCACCTCATCGCGCGGCGTGCCCAAGTCTTACGCGATAGGCTCTCTGGGCCGTTTCGGCAACGAGCACAGCGGCTGGTTTGACTTGATTCTGAACCAGCGCGTCTACGATCAGGATGGCAAAACCGCCCATGCCGTCGTCTGGCTCGATGGCAACGTGGGGCAGTCATACAGTAACGGCGTGTTTGATTCCAGCAGCGACAACCTGCTGCAATTTTCCGATATGTACGTCACCACCACGGGCTTTATTCCCTTTATCCCGGAGGCTTCTTTCTGGGTCGGAAAACATTATCTGAAAAATTATGAAATTCAGATGCTGGACTGGAAAGCGCATAAGGCGGATTCGGCGGGCGCGGTGGGTCTGGAGAATATTAATGTGGGCGTAGGGAAATTGGATGTGGCGTTATTGCGTCAAGATCTGGATCTCTACAATAAGTCCTACACCTCAACCACGCAGGTGAATACCAATGCGATTGATATCCGCTACCGGGAAATTCCGCTCTGGGATAAGGCGACGCTGGAAATAGATGGTAAATACAACACGGCGAATGAAAGCGACAGCCAGCATTCGAGCAATTATTTCGAATTAAAAGACGCCTGGCTGGCGACCGGATTCCTTCGACAGAAATTCGACAACGGCGGATTTAATGAATTTGCCCTCCAGTACGCCAGTAACTCGATCGCCAGCGGCTTTATGCGGATATCCGACGCCAACCCAGACTACGGCGATGGCAAATATTATTACGGTGAACATACCGGAGGAACGGCATTCCGGCTGATCTCGCAGGGGGAAACTTACCTGCGTCCCGACGTGATTATGGCCAACGCGCTGGTCTATGGCCGCGGCAGCGATCTGTACAGTTATGAAACCGGCGCGCATACCGATTTCGAAACGTTCCGTGCAGTAGTCCGTCCCGCCTATATCTGGGATCAGTACAACCAGACCGGCGTCGAGCTGGCTTATTTCAACCAGACCAACAAGGCCGGCGGGGTTAACTATCGGGAGTCGGGATACAAAACCACGTTGTTCCACACCCTGAAAGTCAGCACCAGCATGCTGACCTCTCGCCCGGAGATCCGTTTCTACGCCAGCTATCTGAAATCGCTTGAAAACGGCATCTCTCAATTCAGCTTCGAGGACGACAAAGACGATCAGTTCAGCCTTGGCGTCCAGGCGGAAGTTTGGTGGTAATGCGGCGTTGGGATGTTTTGGCCTTTTCGCTTATGAGGAGTTTTTGATGACAACCCCTAGAAACAAGAAACGTGGATGGATGCTGATGAACAGTGGTCTGGCTCTGGTTTTCCTCGCGCTGTGGAGCGCGTCGTCGCTGGCGGCCGTGCTGCCGTTTGAGGTCGTCGATCACAAGCAAATCAGAGTCATGATCAGCAGCGATGCTAAAAACGAGGCGGACGACGATTTTGCCGTGGCGCATGCGTTGATGACGCCCACGCTGAAAGTGACCGGTCTGATCGCCGCGCACTACGCGCGTACGGCGCCGATGATGAAACGCGATGGCGCCGACAGCATGATGGAGAGCTACCGTGAATTGCAGCGGTTGACACAGGTGATGGGAAAAACGACGGTACCGGTTTATCGCGGTGCGTCCGGTCCGCTTGAGGGCAAGCCGGCCCTGAGCGAAGGGGCGCAGCAGCTGATCAACGAAGCGAAAAAGGACGATCCTCATCCGCTGTTTGTGCTGGTGCTCGGCGCGCTGACCGATGTTGCCGCGGCGCTGCAGGCGGATCCGACGATCGCCAAGAAAATAACCGTGATTTGGATCGGCGGCATGCCTTATCCCAAGGGCGGATGGGAATACAATTTGTTCAACGATCCGCAGGCGGCGAATGTGGTGCTCCAGTCCAGCGTCCCGTTATGGCAGGTGCCGCATAACGTCTATATGTCGGTCAGGGTGTCTCTGGCGGAGCTGGCGGCGCGCGTCAAACCGCAGGGCAAGGTCGGAGAGTATCTGTGGCGGCAGTTGATCGACTTTAATCGGGAAATCTCGATGACCTTAAAGGACGTGCCTTGGCCGAAGAGCGAGGTGTGGGTATTGGGTGATAATCCGTCGGTCGCCCTGTTGCTGGATGACCACGAATACCAGTACACGCTGCATGATGCCCCGCGAATCAACGATGACCTGAGCTATGGCGCGCAGGAAAACGCCCGCCAGATCCGGGTTTACCATGCGGTGGACAGTCGTTTTACGCTGGAAGATTTCTACGCCAAACTGGCTTTGCTCTACGGGCAAAAGGCGGCACAGGCACAGTAATCATCGGGTTAACTTCTTTGGTTTGATCGTGTCTTACCGTAAACCCAGCAGCAACGTCACCTAAGCCGTCACAGAAAACGTGGCGGCTTTTGTTTAGAGCACCCGCCCGGCTTGAGAAAA
>NZ_CAMKXG010000307.1 GCF_946477055.1 Lonsdalea britannica
AGCGGCAGGCCGCGACGCTGGAACTCTGCATGGATCCGCCAAAACCCCGCGCGTGAGCCGTACTCATATAACGAGTCCATCGACATATGGCGGTCCGGGTAACTGGCCGCGCCGATGATGTCAGACAGAAATTGCTCGGAACCCGCGTCGCCGTGCAGCACGTTATTCTCCGCGCCTTCCTCATAGTTGAGGACAAACTGCACCGCGATACGCGCGCGTCCCGGCCACTGGGCGTGCGGCGGCTGGCCCGCGTAACCTACCAGATCGCGCGGGTAGTCCCGCCCTTCCCCCAACGTCTGCGTTAACGTCTTCATGATGTGTCTCTTTTTTATTGCCGAGAAGATACAACCGATGTCAGCGCAGCGGGCTGAACGGGCCGGTCAACGGTTTGGGCAGCGGATAGTCGAGGTCGCCGTGTTTGCTGGTGGTCAACCCCATTCCCACCAGCGATTCAATCAGTTTGACGGCGGCGCTGACGCCATCGATCACCGGGATCCCCAGCTCACGCGTCAATTCTACGGCCAGATCCGCCATCCCCCCGCAGCCCAGCACAATAGCGCCGGATCCATCCTTCTGCTTCGCGTGTATACATTGCTCGCGCACCTTCTGATGCGCTATGCCCTGTTTGTCCTCCAGCGCCAGCACCGGAAGATCGATCGCGTGCAGCGCGGCGCAGTGGCGTTCAAAGCCATACTGGTGCAGCAGATGTCGCGCGATGATTAACGTTCGCGGGAGCGTCGTCACAATGGAGAAACGCGTCGCCACCAGCGTCGCCATATGCATCGCGGCTTCGGCAATGCCGACCACCGGCGCATCGGCCAGCTCGCGTGCCGCCAGCAGTCCCGGATCGCCGAAGCAGGCGATGACATGGCCGTGTACGCCCTGCGACTTGCCTTGTTGAATCTGCTCCAGCACGCCGAGGGCCGCGATGGCTTCATCGACATGTCCTTCTATCGATGGGGCGCCGTGAGACGGGCACACGGCCCGGATTTCGGTGTCCGCGTGCGCCGCTCGCCGGGCCGCTGCACCGATGGTCTCCGTCATTTCCCGGCTGGTGTTCGGGTTGATGACCTGAATTACACAGTGGCTCATTCTGGCTCCTGTCCATGAAGATGGGCAAACAGGCGGGAGAAGTCCGGCGTCACGCTATCGTCGCGATCAAATCGCAGATTGGCGGTGATATCGTCAAAATGACGCTGCATCTCGGACGTCAGCGCCGCCGTGTTTTTCTCACGCAACAGAGCGATCAACTGCTGATGATCGTGACAGCGACACCCCTGCTGCCACGGCGCGCCGTAGGCGGCGATCACCAGCGACGATCGCAGCGTGAGCTGAGACACCATGCCGGTTAATACCGCATTGCCGGAGATAGCCTGCAGCTGAATATGAAACGCGGCAGACAGACGGATCGCCTCTGCGCCGTTCTGATCCTGATGGGCTTGGTCTTCCGCCTGCACGCCCTTTTCCAACGCCGCGCAGTGGCTCGGCTGACAATGCGCCACCACCTGCGGCAGGTTGGCGCACTCCAACAGACTGCGGGTACGGAAGATCTGCTGCGCCTCTTCTACCGACGGCGTGGCGACCTGTGCACCACGCTTGGGCGCGAGAGTGATCATTTGCACTGCGGCAAGACGCTGCAGCACTTTGCGGATCCCGGTTCGGCTGACGCCGAAGACGTCCGCCAACGCTTCTTCAGGTAATTTGGTGCCCGGCAGCAGCTGGTGTTCCACTATCGCATTCAGCAACGCGTGATAAATCACTTCGTCCTTTTGCTGAGAAAGAGCTTCATCTTCAAGACCATAGGTATAGTTCATCACGTTATCCCATCAACATGTCATCGCTAAATCGTACACCGCAATCATCATTTATTGTATACAAAAAACAGATCATGGCCTGAATCCTGCAAAACCCCTTTCGTATACACCATCGAGTGACGTTGACGTTCGGTTATCAAAAGGAGCAGATTCCATGCCACAAAATACCTCGTCGAACCGCGCTATGCGGACAGACTACAGCCCCAGGTTATGCAATGAGGATCTCGCGCCGGTGCGGTCGCAGAACTGGTCCTGGTATAACATTTTTTCTTTCTGGATGTCCGACGTCCACAGTATGGGCGGCTACGTCGTCGCGGCCAGTTTCTTTACGCTGGGGCTGGCCAGCTGGCAGGTGCTCATCTGTCTGCTGGCCGGTATCGGCATCGTCCAGCTGTGCGCCAATCTGATCGCCAAACCCAGCCAGATGAGCGGCGTTCCCTATGCCGTGATTTGCCGTCAGGCTTTCGGGGTTTTCGGCGCGAATATCCCGGCGGTGATCCGTGGACTGATCGCCTTTGCGTGGTATGGCATTCAGACTTACCTCGCCGCTAACGCGCTGATGCTGGCGCTGCTGAAGTTCTATCCTTCTCTGATCCCGCTGACCGAGCCTCATTGGCTGGGCCTGTCGGCTCTCGGCTGGATCTGCTTCGGCATACTGTGGCTGCTGCAGGCAATGGTGTTCTGGCACGGCATGTCCGCCATTAAACGGTTTATCGACTTCGCCGGTCCCGCGGTCTATGCGGTGATGCTGGGGCTGGCCGGTTGGATTGTTTACCAAACCGGTTGGGACGGCATCTCCTTCACGCTGTCCAGCCAATCGTTGAGCGCCGGCGAGCAGCTGTGGCAGATGATCACCGCCATCGCGCTGGTGGTGTCCTATTTCTCCGGACCGCTGCTGAACTTCGGCGACTTTTCCCGGTACGGCAAAAGCATCCGCGAGGTCCGCCGCGGCAACTTCTGGGGGCTGCCGGTCAACTTCCTGCTGTTCTCCATCGTGACGGTGGTGATCGTTTCCGGCACGCAGTCGCTGTTCGGCAAGATGATTACCGATCCGATCGAAACGGTGAGCCACATCGGCAGCGGCGTTGCCGTTGCGCTGGGTCTGCTGACCATGATTATCGCGACGATTGGTATCAACATTGTGGCGAACTTTGTGTCGCCGGCCTTCGACTTCTCCAACTGTTCGCCACAGCGGATCAGCTTCCGCGCGGGCGGGATGATCGCCGCCGTAGGATCGATCCTGCTGACGCCCTGGAACCTCTTCCAATCCCCCGAACTGATCCACTACACGCTGGACGTTCTGGCGGCCTTCATCGGTCCGCTGTTTGGGATCCTGCTAGCGGATTTTTATCTGATCAAAGGCGGGAAAGTACACGTCGACGATCTGTTCAACGCAACCCCGCAGGGGCGCTACTGGTATCGCCGCGGTTTCAATCCCAACGCCATTCTGGCGCTGATCCCCGCGGTCGCCATCGGTCTTTTTATCGGTTTTGTGCCGTCGTGGCATGCGCTGGCCAATTTCAACTGGTTTATCGGTGCGGCGCTGGGCGCGGGCTGTTATCGCTTTCTGGCACGTCATGAACGCAGCCCTGGTTATCCGCTTCGCCCTCTCTCGATGCCCGAACTGAAATAAACGTTTCGCATCACATGGCCCCGCCTTCCGTTCCCCCAACAAAAACATCCCGGCCAAAGCCGGGATGTGGGGTGCGAAATGGCGCGAGTGCGCCAGCAGCGCGGGTTATTTCAGTTTGTAGATCCCTGTCTGCCACGGTTGCAGATTAAGCACG
>NZ_CAMKXG010000308.1 GCF_946477055.1 Lonsdalea britannica
TATCTGCCCGAGCTGGTGAAGACGGGCGCGGTCAGCCAGCGCGATATTGATGATGCCTGCCGTCAGGTCTTAAACGTCAAATACGACATGGGCTTGTTCCAGGATCCGTACCGTCATCTGGGCGCGGCGGAGTCTGACCCGCCGGACACCAACGCGGAAAGCCGCCTGCATCGGTTGGAAGCGCGTGACGTTGCGCGCAAAAGTCTGGTGCTGCTGAAAAATCGGCTCAATACCTTACCGCTGGCCAAAAGCGGCACCATTGCCGTTATCGGACCGCTGGCGGATAGCAAACGCGACATCATGGGCAGTTGGTCGGCCGCAGGCGTTGCCGCACAGTCGGTCACGGTATATCAGGGGATGCGCAACGTCGTCGGCGACAAGGCGCGTTTGCTGTACGCCAAAGGCGCGAATGTGACCGACCATGCGGGGATCGTCCAGTATCTCAATCAGTATGAAGCGGCGGTGAAAATGGACCCGCGTTCTCCGCAGGTCATGCTGGATGAAGCGGTCAAAACCGCACAGCAGGCCGACGTCGTCGTCGCCGTCGTCGGGGAAGCGCAGGGGATGGCGCACGAGGCGTCGAGCCGTTCCAATATCACGCTGCCGGACAGCCAGAAAACGCTGATCGCCGCGTTGAAAAAGACCGGTAAACCGCTGGTGCTGGTACTGATGAACGGGCGGCCACTGTCGCTGGTGCGCGAGGATCAGCAGGCGGATGCCCTGTTGGAAACCTGGTTCAGCGGCACCGAAGGCGGTAACGCCATCGCCGATGTCCTGTTTGGCGACTACAACCCGTCCGGTAAGCTGCCGATGTCGTTCCCGCGCTCGGTAGGGCAGATCCCGATTTACTATAACCACCTGCCGACGGGTCGCCCTTACACCCCGGAGAATCCCGGCAAGTACACGTCGCACTATTACGACGAGGCCAACGGGCCGCTTTTTCCCTTCGGCTATGGGTTGAGCTACACCACGTTTGACGTTTCCGACGTGCGTCTGTCTCGTCCAGTCATGCCGCGCAACGGCACGTTAACCGCGTCCGTCAGCGTGAAAAATACCGGCAAGCGGGCGGGGGAAACCGTCGTGCAGCTGTATCTGCATGATGTCGTGGCCTCGATAAGCCGTCCGGTGAAAGAGCTGCGGGGATATCGCAAGGTGATGTTGCAGCCGGGTGAAACGCAAACCGTCAGCTTTACGGTGACGCCGCAGGATCTGATGTTCTACAACATGCAGCTGCGGCAGGTTGTCGAGCCGGGTGAATTCGATGTGATGATTGGTCTGGATTCACAGCGGGTGAAAAGCCAGCGTTTCAGGTTGCTGTAACCCTACATACGGTGGTCGGGAATGGCGGCCGTAAAAACCGTTGCCCTGAATGCCTGTCTGGATTCAGGGCAACGTCGTTATGAAGGAAAGGGCACCGCAAAGCGTCTTACGGTTGGCCGCTCCGTGACCGTCAGGCACCGGACGTGAGGACGATATAACCGACCAGCATGACCCCGCCAATTCCCCCGAGCGCGCACAGTCCAAACACACCGATGGCGCATAGCTTGCGTAACTTCATCCGTTTATCCTTTTATGTATCCTCTGCGATTATAGATTTTCAGCCCGGGGATACAAGCTGACGGCTTATGTGGTCATCCTTCGTCGCTGAGACAGTGGCGAGCGTGTTGAGCGGGTATCGTCACCGGAGCAGCAGATATCCGCCCAATCCAAACAGGACGATACCCGCGCCGCGTTCCAGCCAGCCTATCGACCCCGCCAGACGGCGTTGCAGCGCGGGGCGGGCAATCAATATGGCGATAGACAGATCCCAGACCAACACCACCAGCACCATCCATGTTCCGCTGACCGCCTGTTGCAGCCAGGTCGCCTGCGCGCCGAGCAACGTCGTCATCAGGCTGAGGTAAAACAGCATGTTTTTCGGGTTCAGCAGGGCGGAGCCAAGCCCCAGCGCCAGTTGGCGCAGCAGTCCGGGGCACCGCGACGACGTGTTGCCGCGTGGCAAATCAACGTTGCCTTTGGAACGCATCAGATGATAGCCAATCCATAGCAAATAAAGTGCGCCCGCCACTTCGACGATTCGAAACAGTCCGTGTGATTGCTGCAAGCCGGCCCAGCCCAGCGCCGCCAGAACAATATATAGGGCATTGCCTAGCGCAATGCCGACACAAATACCCACGCTGCCGCGCAGTCGAAAGCGTATGGCGTAAGCCGTGATCAGGAAGAAGTCCGGGCCGGGGCTCAACAATGCCACGAAGTGCGCCAGCGCCAGAGCGGGAAAATGCTCGGGAAACAAAGTGTTAATCATAGTGCGGACAGCGTTGAATCAAACCGGCGGCCAGTCTAGAACGCGGTTGGAACTATTTATTGTGAAAAATTGATCGCGCCTGACGGTACTGGCCCGGGGTGGCGGCAGTGAAGTTGACAAAGGTACGGTGGAAGTGACTTTGGTCGCTGAAACCGCAGGTATAGCCGGTGTCTGCCAGCGTCACGCCCTGACGAATCAGGGTTTTGGCATGTTCGACGCGGACGTTGTTGAGATACGCCATGGGCGTCATACCGGTGTCTTGCCGAAATCGGCGCAACACGGTTTCCGGGCGCAGCGCCAGCTCTTGCGCCAATAACGTCAGCGAGGGCGCATCCTGAAGGTTTGCCCGCAATCGCCGCTGCACATGACGGGTGGCGTCGGAACACGCGGATATGTCTGTAGCTGATGCCACGCGGGGACGACACAGGGCGGCGAACAGGCGTTGCAGATCGCGCTCAATCCCGGCCAACTGAGTGGCGTGAAGACGGCGAATTATCTGCATAACCTGTTGAAATAGCACCTCAGACGAGTAAGTGACAATGTCACTATTGAGTTGATCGCTATCAAAACCGGCGAGGGTAAGCTGACGTGCGCACCACGATGCATCGAGGTACAGCATATGATAACTGCGGGTTTTCCCCGGCAGTGGATGACAGCTATGCGGTCGTTCCGGCGGGATCACGATCACATCCCCCGCGTTGAGCAAATAGGTGTTTTCGCCTGTATGGCACTCCGTGCTGCCGTCCTCCAGACAGCCGATGGACAGCTGCGCATGGCTATGCATTTTATACGGCTGACGGCTCTGCCAGGTGGAACGGCACTCCAGAAACGGCAAGCGGGGTGAAAACCAATAGCGCTGTTGTAGGGTTCGAATCGGGGGCATGGGCGGTCAGCAAGAAAAAGGAACGGGTTCATCAACCTAATCCGTTTCTGTTTTTTTGTCGAGCCGCGTCGCGGTATTACAGGCTGACGCAGGGGGGAGGTCTGTGGGACAATACGGGCCGAATGAAATCAGATGTTGAGTAGGCATGACCCTTTCCCCCGCAATCAAACAGCAGATAGGCCAGTGGTATAAGGCCTTGCAGGAACAGATCCCCGACTTCGTTTCACGACCGCCCCAGCGGCAGATGATCGCCGAGGTCGCGCGCACGCTGGCGGGCGATTATCCGCGTCATTTGGCGATAGAAGCGCCGACGGGCGTCGGCAAAACGCTGTCGTATCTGATCCCCGGTATTGCGGTGGGAAGAGCGGAAACCAAGACGCTGGTCGTCAGCACCGCCAA
>NZ_CAMKXG010000309.1 GCF_946477055.1 Lonsdalea britannica
GCTCCACCATCGACACCATTTCGGCCAGAATCGCGTCGTCCACATGCTGCACCACGCCGTGGAAGCTGTAGTCGATCGTCGCCTGACCCTCCGCGTAGGCATGATAACGTGCCAGTTGGTGATGCAGGCGACAGCCCGGCGGCCCGAATCCCATGTGATCGATAATCGTCGTCGTGCCGCCACAGGCCGCCGCGCGGGTGCCGGTATAAAAATCGTCGCAGCTGCGTCCGATACCGACATCAATATTGAAATGGGTATGCACATCAATGCCACCCGGCATCACCTGACAGCCCGTAACGTCGATGACGTCCATTTCCGGCGTGATGGGGATATCCTGACCTCGCTGCGCAATGCGCCCCCGCTCGATCAGCAGGTCTTCTCGGTATTGCCCTAAATGGTCGATCAGCGTACCGCCCTTGAGTAACCGTTTCATCAGGCTCTCCTGTTGCTGTCCGTGGGATTAGCCCATCGCCGGCAGGCCTTCCCAGACCACTTCGCGATAGTGTTGACGATCGGTATCGCCTTCAGAACTGATCACCAGTACGCGGGAAGAGGCATCCAGCCCCAGCTGCACCATCAGGGCTTCACGCCGGGGACTGTGTAATATCGCCGCCAGTACGCCCATGCCGACGGCGCCGGACTCTCCCGACACGATGCGCGCGTCGTTTCCCAACGGGTTGCCCAAGACGCGCATCCCCAACGCCGTGACCCGGTCTTCGCAGGAGATAAACTGACGAGAACAATCGCGCAGGCGCGGCCATCCCAGCGGATTCGGCTCGCCGCAGGCCAGCCCCACCATCATGGTGTCCATCGCTCCGCCCACGGCGACGATCTCGCCATGCTGCGCAGAGCGAAACAGGCAGTCGGCCCGCTCCGGCTCGACGATCACCGTATGCAGGGACTCCGCGCCGTAGCTGTTGACCAAATGGTCCAGCACCCCCGCCGCCATCGCCCCTACGCCCGCCTGTAAAAAGACGTGCGTCGGCGCAGGCCATTGCCGCCCGGCGATCTGTTCTACCGCCTCCACCGCCAGCGTGCCATAGCCTTGCATGATCCACGCGGGGATCTTCTCATACCCCGGCCAGGCGGTGTCCTGCACCACTTCCCACCCCTTTTCCTGCGCGGTTTGCATGGTCAACCGGACGGTATCGTCATAATTCATGTCGGTCACGATGCACTCCGCCCCCAGCCCGGTGATATGGGCCACGCGTTCAGCGGACGCGCCTTTCGGCATGTAAACAACCGCGTGTTGTCCCAGCGCTTTGGCCGCCCACGCGACGCCGCGGCCGTGATTGCCATCCGTCGTCGTGGCGAAGGTGAGGCGTTCCGGCAGCGCCGTCCGCCCCGCCTCAAATGAAAAATCCGCTAGCGTCAGCTGATATTTTTCGCAGATGCAACGGGCTATCGCATACGCGCCGCCGAGGATTTTGAACGCATTCAGGCCGAAGCGCTGAGACTCGTCTTTTACCCACACCCGCCCCACGCCAAGCGCCTCGGCGAAGGCGTCCAGTGAGTACAACGGCGTTGGGGTATAGCCCGGCATCCGCTGATGAAAAGCCCGCGCCTGTTCCGCCTGCTCCCGGCTAAACAGCGCCGCGCCCCGCGGATTGAAGTGGGCGTTATCGGCAATATGCATTCGTAATGAAAACGTAGACATGTCGGTATCCTGATGATGTTGAAAACAATTATTCACCGGGATAGGTTCAATATCTGTGCCAGTTTGTAGTTGCAGCCGCCACCGCGATGCCGAATAATCAAAATTGAGAAAACAGGCGTTATCACGCCGCCTGCGTGAGCGTTTATGACGTTGTTCCCCGATTTTTTCTGCCTACGTGGGCGTTTTTACGCCTTACCACGACAGCGCAAGGATGACGCGCATTCTCAAAATGAGAAACGCCGTACGGCAGCGACTGTTCCGGCAAGTCTGAATTTATTTGAACAAGAGCGTACCCATGACGAGCCAAGCCCTGTCACTGATGCATATCCAACCCACGATCAAGCATTTCACGCAGATGCTCGGTCAGGTTTTGCGGCTTGAGGTTGAAATCGTCGATAACCGGTTGCTGCGCGTGGCGGGAACCGGTCCGTATTGTTCGCGGATCGGCCTCCCGTCAGAGCACACCCTGCTGCTGCAATACGTGATTCAACATAAGAAAGAGAAGGTGGTCATTCAGTCGCAGCACGATCCCATCTGTCAGCGCTGCGACCAGCTCGACCAGTGCGGCGAATTGGCTTTTCTGGGGATGCCGATGATGCATGACGGCGTGTGTCTCGGCGTGATCAGCCTCGCGGCGATCACGCCGGAACAGCAACAGCGCTTACAGGACAACGTCGGCGTATTTTCAGACTACGTTCGCCATGTCTCATCACTGCTCATGGCTAACCTGACTAAAGGTCCGACGGCCCACCCTGACATGGATGTGCTGTTCACCACGCTCATCAACAGTATGGATCAGGGCATTTTGGTCCTGGATGAGCACGGTATGATGACCTTCGCAAATCAGAACGCGCTGACACTGCTCAATACCCCTCTGGAAACGCTGGCCGAAACCCCGGTGTCCATTCGTCCCTTGGTCGCCAGCAAAGATTTCGCCAACGGCAATGCCCAGCACGTCATCACCTTTGCGGCCCGGCAGGAAGTGGTGATCGGACAGCACCATAGCGGCAACCGACTCCAGCTGTTTCTGTTTGCCTTTCACCAGTCAGAACGTCCCGCGCCATTGGAAGAAACGGACAGCGAACCGCGTATCGGCCAGTTCATTGGACACGCGCCGGTGGTTCAGACCCTGAAACAGCATATCGCCCGCTTTGCCGACAGCCCCTCCAGCATCATGATCACCGGAGAGAGCGGCAGCGGCAAAGAGATGTTGGCCCGCTCGATTCATCAGATGGGACGGCGCGGCAAACACCCTTTTATTGCCATTAACTGCGCGGCGATCCCGGAACATCTCTTGGAAAGCGAACTGTTTGGTTACGTCAAAGGCGCGTTCACCGGCGCGGCGCCCAACGGTAAGGCCGGGCTGATCCAGTCGGCTCATCGCGGCACCCTGTTTCTCGACGAAATCGGCGATATGCCGCTCACCTTGCAGGCCAAGCTGTTGCGGGTGCTGGAAACGCGCGAGGTCATGCCGTTGGGGGCGGGTAAGCCGGTGTCCGTGGATATCCGTA
The DNA here is from genome assembly GCF_946477055.1 of Lonsdalea britannica. Lineage (GTDB taxonomy): Bacteria > Pseudomonadota > Gammaproteobacteria > Enterobacterales > Enterobacteriaceae > Lonsdalea > Lonsdalea britannica_A. Next base: position 3,169 of record NZ_CAMKXG010000309.1, read on the forward strand.
TTATTTCCGCCACCCATCAGAATTTGGCGCAGGCGATCGACGACGGCCGATTCCGGGAAGACCTCTATTATCGCCTGAAGGTGATACCGGTGGAGATCCCGCCGTTACGGCAACGGACGGAGGATATCGAGCTGCTGGTACACCATTTCCTGAATTTGCATACCCGACGGATGGGCCGTACGTACCCCGGCGTCAGTCGGGAAGTCATGGCCTTGCTGAGACACTACCGCTGGCCGGGCAATGTGCGCGAATTGAGTAATTTGGTGGAGTATCTGGTGAATATCGTGCCCGATGGCGAGGTGATTGATCCGACGCTGCTGCCGCCCCACTTTCATCGTACAACAGAGGCACCGTCTGCCGGTGACGCCGCGCCAGTCTACGATGATCCCGCCGCCACG
>NZ_CAMKXG010000310.1 GCF_946477055.1 Lonsdalea britannica
CCGAAATCCGGCCGGTCGAACAGCAAATTGAAACGGTTAAGCATCATGCACCTCTATTGTGGTCACCTGACTAAGAGGCATCATTATCACCGAATCCTCCGGGTTTTCCTGATTGCCGTATCACGTTTGAAAAACGTTGATCCCCCTGTTTCGACTACTATTGAATGACACCGTTTTCCGGTTCTGGATTGTCCCGGAAGACGGGGACGGGCGCGTCTGGAACGCTGTCAGCTGACGGCATCCCGCCACGCTGCTACGGGTCCGCGCGAGGCGGCCTTTGCTGACTCGGGCATTCACTTATGTTATAAGAGCGCTCTTGGTGGCTCACCGCCTCTGTAAACCTCTCCTTTATTCTATGTACTATGGCTAAGTAGGATTCATTATTATGATTACGTTTCATACCAACCATGGCGATATCGTCATCAATACCTTCGCGGACAAAGCGCCTGCTACCGTTGAAAACTTCCTGAATTACTGCCGTAGCGGTTTCTACAGCAACACTATTTTTCACCGTGTGATCAATGGTTTCATGATCCAGGGCGGCGGTTTTGCTCCGGGTATGGAACAAAAAATCACCGAAGCGCCGATCAAAAACGAAGCTAACAACGGCCTGAAAAACACCCGCGGTACGCTGGCGATGGCTCGCACCAACGATCCGCACTCCGCGACTGCCCAGTTCTTCATCAACCTGGTGGACAACGACTTCCTGAACTTCCGCTCTGAGCGCCCGGATGGCTGGGGCTACTGCGTCTTCGCCGAAGTCGTAGAAGGCATGGACGTGGTCGACAAAATCAAAGCGGTCGCCACCGGCCGTAGCGGTATGCATCAGGATGTGCCGAAAGAAGACGTCGTAGTGACCAGCGTTACGGTCAGCGAGTAATTTTCTCTGCATGGCGACGCTGTTTATTGGCGATCTGCATCTGAGCGAACAGGAACCGGCCATTACCGCCGGTTTTCTGCGTTTTTTACGCGAAGAAGCGACGCAGGCCGACGCGCTGTACATCCTGGGCGACCTGTTCGACGCCTGGATTGGCGATGACGATCCGCAGCCGCTGCACCACACTGTCGCCGCCGCGCTACTGACGCTGCATCAGCAGGGCGTGCCTTGCTACTTCGTCCACGGCAACCGGGACTTTCTGCTCGGCAAGCGCTTCGCCCGCCAAAGCGGCATGACGCTGCTGCCGGAAGAAAACCGAATTGCACTGTATGGCCACGAGTATCTGGTGCTGCACGGCGACACGCTGTGTACCGATGACGCCGCCTATCAGCGTTTTCGCCGCCGTGTTCACAACCCGCTGATTCAACGTCTTTTTTTGTGGCTCCCCCTGAAACTCCGGCTACGTATCGCCGCGAGGATGCGGGCTGCCAGCCAGCAGGCGAACCAGATCAAATCGCTCGAGATCATGGACGTCAATCCTCAACAGGTCATAGATCGACTGCGCCATTTTCAAGTGAACGCTATGATCCACGGTCATACGCATCGACCGGCGATCCACACGTTGACCGTCGATGACGCGACCGCTCAGCGGGCCGTGCTCGGCGCCTGGCATGAGGAAGGCTCGTTCATCAAAGTCACGCCCGACGGTATTTCGCTGCACGTATTTCCTTTCTAAACCTCGTTTTTCACCTGTTTCACTCGCTAAACCCCGTCTTTCATCACGACGCAACCGTTTTCCTCCCTCTGGGGGCATGGTATGCTCTACGCCCTCGTTGCCTGAGCGCAGACTCGGCGGCGATGCGTCTTATCACCCTGTGCACTGACCGGCGTCAGGCACACTCACAGGAGCACTACAGGCATGTCATCCAACGCTGCCCCGGCGAAAATCGCCATCGTTATGGGTTCAAAGAGTGACTGGGCCACCATGCAGTTCGCGGCAGAAATCCTCACCACGCTGAATCTCCCTTTCCACGTTGAAATCGTGTCCGCGCACCGCACGCCGGATAAATTGTTCCGCTTTGCCGAAGAGGCCGCTAACAACGGTTTCGACGTTATCATCGCCGGAGCCGGTGGCGCGGCGCACCTGCCGGGCATGCTGGCCGCGAAAACGCTGGTGCCAGTGCTGGGCGTTCCGGTCCAGAGCGCAGCGCTGAGCGGTGTAGACAGCCTGTACTCCATCGTCCAGATGCCGCGCGGTATTCCGGTCGGTACGCTGGCGATAGGCAAAGCTGGCGCGGCCAATGCCGCCCTGCTCGCCGCACAGATTTTGGCGCTGCATGACCGCGAGCTGGCGACGCGTCTGACGGACTGGCGTCAACGCCAAACCGACGAAGTGCTTCAGCACGCCGATCCCCGGGAGGAAGCATGAAACCGGTCTGCGTATTAGGTAACGGCCAGTTGGGCCGCATGTTGCGTCAGGCTGGCGAGCCGCTGGGTATTGCGGTCTATCCGGTGGGACTCGACGCCGAGCCAGAGTCTATCCCGTATCAACACAGTGTGATCACCGCAGAAATCGAGCGCTGGCCGGAAACCGCCCTCACCCGCCAGCTGGCGACGCAGCCTGCCTTTATCAACCGCGATATCTTTCCACTGCTGGCGGACCGCCATACGCAGAAACAGCTGTTGGACGATCTGCAACTGGCCACGGCGCCGTGGCAGTTGCTGAGCAGCGCCGACGCATGGCCCGACATTTTCAGCCGGTTGGGCGAGCTGGCCATCGTCAAACGCCGCGTCGGCGGCTACGACGGCCGCGGCCAGTGGCGTCTGCATCCCGGCGAAGAGGCGACGCTGCCTGCGGATTGCTACGGCGAGTGCATCGTCGAACAAGGGATCCCTTTCTCTGGCGAAGTGTCGCTGGTGGGCGCGCGTAACGCACAGGGCGACTGCGTGTTTTATCCGCTGACCCACAATCTGCATGAGGAAGGCATTCTGCGCACGAGCGTGGCGCTGCCAAATCCGCAGCCGGCTTTGCAGCAGCAGGCTGAAAAGATGCTGTCCGCCATTTTGAACCATCTGGGCTACGTCGGCGTGATGGCGATGGAGTGCTTTATCGTCGGCGACCAGCTGCTGATCAACGAGCTTGCGCCGCGCGTCCACAACAGCGGCCACTGGACCCAGAACGGCGCGTCTATCAGTCAGTTCGAACTGCATTTGCGAGCGATCCTCAACCTGCCGCTGCCCGCCCCTGTCGTGAGTACGCCGTCGGTGATGGTCAATCTGATCGGCACCGACGTGAATGTCGACTGGCTGACGCTGCCGCTGGTACATCTGCACTGGTACGAGAAAGAGGTGCGTCCGGGCCGTAAGGTCGGGCATCTGAATCTCAGCGATCCGGACGCCGCTTTCCTCAGCAAGACTCTACAGGCGCTGGCGCCGATGCTGCCGCAGGAGTATCAGTCTGGGCTGGCGTGGGCGCAGCAGAGGTTGTCAGCCTGATCCCGACCGTGCGGATGTCTCCGGAGGTCCGCACGTTGGTACGGGTTATGCCCCCTATTTCAACGCAACGCTTCAGCATCACGTTGGCCCGCCGCCCCGGCGGGCACACTCGCTGCAGGCGACCGGGTTTGCACCCGCGTTTTATTTAGCGAGATAATAGCGCCGC
>NZ_CAMKXG010000311.1 GCF_946477055.1 Lonsdalea britannica
ATTGCCAAAAGGTTGGACGTATCCCCCAGTATGGTGCGCAAGTACGTGGCGAAAGCGCTCACCAACTGTTACCTGGCATCCGCGGGCCAGATTGAATAACGCCATGCACAAAGCAGCAGACAACCGATGAGATCATTTCAACGTCCCGATCCTACCGCCCAGCAAGCCATCGAATGGATGGTCCTGCTCCGCTCCGGTGAAGCCACCGATGAGGATTTTCGCGAATATGAACGTTGGCGTTATGCCGACGCCAGCCACGACGCTGCCTGCGCCCAGATAGAAATGACGTTGGGCAAGGTTCAGTCGCTGGCGCAAAACCTGCCCACAGAGAACCTGCGCCAGACCCTGCTTGCGCCTTCCAGCCGTCGCAAGTTTTTGCAGAACACGCTGAGTATCGCCGCCGTGACCGTCGTGGGAGGGTTGGTGGTCAACCAACAATATCCGGTGCCTTACCTGTTCTCGGATATCCATACCAATACCGCTCAACGCCGTCGTGTGGAACTGGGTGACGGCAGTATTCTGAATATGAACGCACGCACCGCGCTCAATATCGCCATGAACGATAGCCAGCGCAACGTGGCGTTACGCACTGGCGGCTTTATCGCCAGCGTGGTCAACGACGACAGACCGTTTAGCGTCCATACCGACATGGGCCGTATTCTGGCTGGCGAAGCCCGCTTTAACGTGCGCGAGGAATCTGGCGGCATCCATCTGGCGGTACTCAATTCCGTAGTCAGCGTCACCAACCTGCGCGGCGAAAACCAGCACGTCCACGCCGGGCACGGCCTATGGTTCAACCATGACACGCTGCTGCCAGTCGCCATTTCTTCTTACGCCGAAACCGCCTGGACGCAAGGCCGACTGGAAGTACAGGACGCGCCGCTGAGCTCGGTTATCGACTCACTGAGAAACTACAGCCCGGCGGTCATTCGTCTGGACCCCGCGATTGCAGGTCTGCGCGTCAGCGGCAACTTCCCGTTGGACAATGTGCCCTACTCTTTGGATGCTCTGGCCCAGACCATGCCGATCGCCATTACCCGCACGACTGGGTATTGGATTCGCATCACCGCGGCGGACGCTTAATCCCTTTTTTTCACTTTTTTTCATTGTCGGGTGTCACTTTTGCTTTCTCATCGCACATGAAAGATAAGCCCCCGTGATTGCGGATCGTATCGGTCATGCCATCAGGACTTGTCGACACGTCGTGATAGTGCAGAACATGACAGTAAAAGAGAGGATTGAAGTGCCGAACAGCGCAGCGCACGCCACGCTTTTACCCTCCGGGTTCGCGGCGGAGCATCAAAATCGCTTACCCAAACTCACGATCGCAGCGGTCGTACTGGTTCATATGGCGCTGATCGGCGCGGCGATAACGCACACCACACAGTATCGTCCGCTGGACATCATCAATCCGGCGGAGCAGACCAGCGTGCAGGTGACCATGGTCGAGATGTCGGAACCCGAACCGCCGCCTGCACCTCAGGCGGCTATCGAAACCCCGGCGTTGTTGACAGCGGAAAATAGCGACCGTGACGTTGAGCAACACGAAGAGGCGCCGTCCGTTCCTGCGCCAATCGCGCCCCCGGCACCGCCAAAACCTAAGCCTAAGCCGACGCCCAAGGTCGAACACAAACCCAAGACGGTGCGGGAAGCCGCGCGTCCGGAGCCCCATGAAAAAACCTTGCCGATGCCAAATGCCCAGGTCGCTGACAAAGCCGCGCTCCCGGCAACGGCCAGAGGCGAGATGCTGAAGAGCGCGCCGAACGCCACGCCGAAAATGGTTTCTACCGTGGGTTGCAGGGTGCCTGCGCCCGACTATCCGCGTAAGGCCAAACGACTGCGTGAAGAAGGTGAGGTTCTGATTCGCCTGGCGATTAATGCCGACGGGAGTCTGGGTCGTAGCGAAGTCGCCCGTAGCAGCGGCTATGCCGATCTTGACCAGGCGGCGATGGCGGCCGTTTCCGGTATACGCTGTAACCCCTATCTGGAAAACGGCCAGGCGATTGCCGTGATGACGATTCAACCCATTACCTTCAAGTTACCCCGTTAACCCACCCGCCGGTGGATGACCATGACCCATAGCGTTTATTGATAATTGAGGAAGCAACATGAATGAGTTTGGCATTGAGCACGTTTGGCAGCAGGGCGACATCGTCACCCGCTCGGTCGCCCTGGTCCTGCTGGTCATGTCCGTGATGTCCTGGTCGGTGATTGTCATTAAATGCATACAGGGCGCGGGGCTGCGCAGCATCGCCCTACGCACCAAACACCGTTTCTGGAGCGAAAAAAACCTGCCGGCGGCCATCGAATCATTAGGCGCTCACAGCAATAATCCGTTCCGCGATCTGGCGATAGCGGGCCATGCGGCCATGTCTCACCAGTACAATGTCGATTCGGGTATCAGCAATAATCTTGATATCAGCGACTGGCTGGCGCGCGAGCTAAAAAACAGCATCGACGACCATAACGCTCGACTGCAATCAGGTCTTGGCATCCTTGCCTCCATCGGCAGCACGGCACCGTTTGTCGGCCTGCTCGGTACCGTGTGGGGAATTTATCATGCGCTGCAATCCATCAGCATGGTAGACCAGCCGGATCTGGCCCATGTGGCGGGCCCGGTCGGCGAAGCGCTGATCATGACGGCATTCGGCCTGTTCGTCGCCATTCCGGCGGTGCTAGGGTTCAATACCATCAGCCGCCGCAACCGTACCCTGCACCATGCCATCGCCCGCTTCGCCCACGATCTGCACGCCTATTACCTGACCGGTTCACGTATTACCAGCACCGATGTCACCGAACTGCGCACCGCGGATTCAGCATCCGCCCATCGCGTCCAGCCATTTCGCGCGGGTCAGTCTGCATCATAAGTGAGGGATAGATAATGAGCCTGTCAGGCAATTCTCAGTTTGAAAGCGAGGAAGATGCGCTGGTCAACGATATCAATATGACGCCGTTTATTGATGTCATGCTGGTGCTGTTGATTGTCTTTATGATTACCCTGCCGGTGATAAACCATGCGGTAAAAGTCAATCTACCCAAAGCGAATGCCAGCGTGCTGGAGAAAGACCCACAGGCCATCGATATTTCGGTGCTGGCCGACGGCAGCGTCGCCTGGGATAAACAGCCCGTTGATGACGCCACCTTAAAATCCCGGCTGGAAGAGACGGCAAAACGCCCACCGCTGCCCCACCTGCGCATATACGCCGACAAAGCTTCCGAATATGGCCGCGTCGCTTTTGTGATGACCAGTGCGCAAAGCGTTGGCCTGACAAAGTTTGACTTTGTGGTTGATAAAACCGCGCAATAAACCAGATTTTTACGATCCTAAAAAGCGCCGTCAGGATAAGGGGCGGCGCGACGGACCTCAGCATGCGGAAAGCGTATCCCCTCCCCGAGCAATGCATTAGCGCCGACAACATGAATTTTTACGCTAAAAAAATCAGGCCAGTTGATCTCTTTTCGGGATAGATACCATAATGAGACCACAGGGAAGCCCAGCGCTTCCCTTTTATTTTTAAGCCGTTAACG
>NZ_CAMKXG010000312.1 GCF_946477055.1 Lonsdalea britannica
GCCCCGATCATCTGACGCAGGGCTGGTTTATTGAACCCGCCATTTTTGTAGACACACCGCTGGAAAGCGCGCTGTGGACGGAAGAAATTTTCGGCCCCGTGCTTGCCGTTCGGTGCTTTCGCGATGAAGACGACGCGGTCAAACAAGCAAACGACAGCCGTTTCGGACTCGCCGCGGCGGTGATGTCGACAGAAGCAGAACGCTGCCGACGCGTCAGTCGGGCGTTACGCGCGGGGATTGTTTGGGTGAACTGCTCGCAGCCCACGTTCACCCAGGCGCCCTGGGGCGGTTACCAACAAAGTGGGATTGGGCGTGAGCTCGGCCGTTGGGGTTTCGACAACTATCTGGAAACGAAACAGATTACGGAATATGTCAGTGAAGAACCGTGGGGTTGGTATCTCAAGGATCAGGCGTGATAGCGTCAAACAATATCATGCCTCAGGTAAAAGGCATTACGTCGACAGGACAGCGTTAACGGCGTAAAGCAACCTCTGATATTTGTTTTTCCTATTTTCCATCACCGACGAATTGCTTTATAAATATCAATTAAAACAATTACTTATATAGGGATCTATGGCAATCTCGCCCTCGGGTATTTAAGGGCGCCTGATTGCCCAAGCCCTGCAAATCATCGTCGTACACGTTAAAAAATTCCGATTCTGCTCGTCAATGTTTCATTTACTCCCGATAGGAGGAAGCAACGGATGTTCACCCATTACATGAAAAGGTTTTCTAAAACGTTTGCGGGCTTGCTGATGGCCGTTTCCGCTATCGCGTCCGCACAAGAGAAGGTGCTGCACATTTACAACTGGTCTGATTATATCGCCCCCGATACGCTGGAAAATTTCCAAAAAGAGAGCGGTATCAAGGTGATCTATGACGTGTTCGACTCCAACGAAGTGTTGGAAGGTAAGCTGATGGCGGGCAGCACCGGCTTTGATCTGGTCGTGCCTTCAGACAGTTTTATGGCGCGTCTTCGCACCGCAGGCGTTTTTCGCCCGCTGGACTGGAGCCGATTACCGAATGCGAAAAATCTCGATCCCGACCTGATGAAGCTGGTCGCGCAGCACGATCCGGGCAATCAATACGCCGTCCCCTATCTGTGGAACACCACCGGGATCGGTTATAACGTCGATAAAGTGAAAGCCGTGCTAGGCGCAGATGCGCCGGTAGACAGCTGGGATCTGGTTTTTAAACCGGAAAATCTGGAAAAATTGAAAAGCTGTGGGGTGTCGTTCCTCGATGCGCCGGAGGATGTTTTCGCCGCCGTACTGAATTATCAGGGCAAAAGTCCCAACAGCGATAGTGTGAATGACTACAGCCAGACGGCGGCTGACCTCCTGCTGAAACTGCGTCCCTTCATCCGCTATTTCCACTCATCGCAGTACATCAACGATCTGGCCAACGGCGATATCTGCGTCGCTATCGGCTGGTCGGGGGATGTTTTGCAGGCAGCGCAGCGCGCAGAGGAAGCGAAGAACGGCGTGAATATTCGCTACAGTATTCCGAAGGAAGGCGCTCAGGTCACGTTTGATACCTTCGCCATCCCAGCGGACGCGAAAAATGTAGACGAAGCCTATCAGTTCCTCAACTACCTCATGCGCCCGGACGTCATTGCCAAAATCAGCGATCATGTGTTCTATGCCAGCGCCAATAAAGCCTCTTTGCCGCTGCTGAGCGACGAGGTGCGCAACAATCCGGGTATTTATCCGTCGGATGCCGTCCGCGCCCGGTTGTTTATCACCATGGACAAGTCACCCAAGCTTGACCGCGCTCGTACCCGCGCCTGGACGCGAGTGAAAAGCGGCGGAAAATAGCGCCCGCAGTCCCGCCCTGCAACGTAAAGTTCGAGGACGGGCGCAAAGCAACAGCAGCGCTGTCTCATCGCCAGAATTGCAACGAAAGACACAGGAACGCTATCGTTTTACGGTGCTCTTTATACCAGCGCTATCCCCTCCACTGTCGATAACAGCGCATAAAAAAGCCTCGCTTCCCGAAGGAAACGAGGCTGGCGTCTTTCTGCGGTAACCCCATCAGAAGCGCGTCACCGTCTCTTATTGTGCGAGGAAACCACCGTCAATCGGCAGCACGGCGCCGGTGATAAACGATGCTTCATCTGACGCCAGGAACAGAATCCCCCAGGCAATCTCTTCAGGTTTCCCCATGCGTCCCAGTGGGTGCATCGCCACCACTTTCTCAATGCCTTCTTTAGTCAGCCCCGCTACAGCCGGGGTATCAATCGTGCCCGGCGCGACGGCGTTAACGCGAATGCCTTTGCCCGCCAGATCGATCGCCAGATGCTTGGTCAAGCCTGACGCCACAAACTTGGCCGGGCCATAAACGGCCTGCCCCGGCTGGCCGCCCGCAGCGGAAATAGAGGAGAGGAAAACGATGGCCCCTTTACCCGCCTTCACCATCTCGCTGGCAGCGTATTTAGCCGACAGGAACATCCCGCGCGCATCAACGGCAAACGTTTCGTCCCACAGTTCAGCGGTCGCCTCTTCCAGCGTGGCTTCGGGGATAATGCCGGCGTTAGCCACCAAAATATCAATCCGTCCAAACTCAGCTACCGTGGCGCCGATCGTGCGGCGAATATCATCTTCATGTCGGACGTCGCAGGACTGCGCGATGACTTTATGGCCTTGCTCGCTCAGGTGGGCGGCCAGCGCTTTGACGCCCGCCGCATCCACGTCGGCGAGCATCAGCTGTGCGCCCTGCGAGGCAAAGAGTTCAGCCGTCGCGCGTCCGATACCTTTCGCCGCCCCCGTGATGATGGCAACTTTGCCCGCCAGACGCCGATCGTGATGAGTATTAACGCTCATGCTATCTCCTGTGATTTGCGTAGTTGAGTCACCAAGGGGAATGCATTCTGACGGCACTTCACCATCGACACCGTCGATGTAGAACCCTGGACATGCGGAAAGGCTCATGACGGCACCTTACCCACATAGGTGGAGAGACGTTGAAGCTCCCGCAGAAGGAGACTGCAGAATGCGTTCCCTATGTACTTCATACAGTTTAGGTAGTGGATTGTGATCTTGCATCACGCCACATAACTATCGCCCCCCCTGCGCGAACAGCGTGACGGATGATGCTTTCGCTAAGCATTGGCTTATCCCCCGCCGGGTCTGGAAAAGAACCAAGACGCATTCATGACACAGCCATGCTTCAAGGAGGGCAATTATCTAATTAGACCCGCCTCTGGCTGCGACATGATCGGAAATAAAAGTCGGCATTGTCGGAAATGAAGCAGTTAATGGACCCCGATTCCCTTCTGAATGACATTCGGTCATAGCCATTCAAAAATAATAGACTTCGAATATTTATCATGATGTTCAAAATAATCCACGACAGTTTCTAAAAATAGCAAGGCGTTGTTATGCGTGAAATAAACGCAGCAACGCTGATGACAGGCCCTATTATCGGGAATTCCATTTTATATCCCGTCCCTATTCATTATTAAGGGACAAAATTTTAGAAAACAACAACGTCATTATTGCGTCATTTTTTAATATGATAA
>NZ_CAMKXG010000313.1 GCF_946477055.1 Lonsdalea britannica
CTTAGTCTCGTGGGCTCGGAGATGTGTATAAGAGACAGGTCATAGAGGGTGGAGAAGTGATTGCAGGTCAGTATCGGGTCGATAAAGACGCCGTTCATGCGACAGGAGAGATCGAACAGCTGGCGAATGGTGGCCGCTTGATCCGGCAGCGCGACCGGATAGCCGTTCAGGTCGGCCAGTTTGAGGCCGACGTGCGCCAGCGGATGCGTGTCTTGCATGATCACCAGCACCGGCGCGGGATACGAGGCGACGATTTCGACGCCGTGCTCCAGCGACAGGCTGAACTTCAGCGCCACATCGCACTCGCCGTTGCGCACCAAATCCGGCACCTGCCGCGTGGACCCCACCGTCAGCACAAAATTCACCGAGGCGTGCGTCAGACGAAATTTCGCCAGCAATGTCGGCATCAAATTAAAGGCGATCCCGTCGGTGCACACGACCCGAATGGTGGTTTGCCGAACCGATTTCAGCCCTTCAATTTCGGCGACCGCCAGCTCCATGTCCGCCATACTGCGCCGCACGTGATGCTCCAGAATTTGGCCTGCCGCGTTCAGCACCATGCCGCGAGGATGGCGTTCGAACAGCGGCGCGCCCAACCGCTGTTCCAACTGCTGGATCTGACGGCTGATGGCGGAAACCGCGACGAACAGCTGCTGGCTGGCCGCGCTTAGCGAACCGGTGCTCGCCACGGCCATGAAGTAACGGATTTCGTTGTTATGCATCGCTCGCTCCGTTCATCAAGAAGGTTCTCAGAGTCTACCCTCTTTCTATCCCGCAACGAACCGCGCCCGCTCAGGCGTTACCAAAGCAGGCGCGATAGCCCCACGGGGTCATGAATCGACGTTGGGATCAGGCGGGCGTCTGCGCCCCCGACTGCTGACGTAAGCGCAGCCGCTCCGCGCCCTGCTCGGCCAAGTCCCAAAACAGCCCGGTCATGATCCTGAGCGCTTCCAGCGTCATGTCCGCCAGAATGTGCTCGTTGGGCGCATGCTGCGAACAGGCCGGATACGAGTGCGGCACCCATAGCGTCGGCAGACCGAGCGTTTCCGAGAAACAGGCGTTCGGCAGTCCGCCGCCGAAGTTAGGCAATATGGCGGGGGCTTTGCCGGAGGTCTGTGCGATCGAGGCCGCCCCCCACGCCACCCACTGATCGTTAGGATCGAGCCGCGTGGCCTGATAGCAGCTCACGGCGTTGACGATCTCGACGTCCGCGAACCCGTTGGCGTCCAGATGTTGCCGCAGGTGATGCGCGAAGTGCTCCACATCACTGCCCACCACGTAGCGCATGTGGCAATGCGCCGAAGCGGACGGCGGGATCGCATGCGCCGGTTTGTCGGGGTTGCCGGTGACATACGCCAGTACATCCAGCGTATTCCAGCCATACACTTTCTCCGCCGAAGTCAGTCCCGGCTCGCCCCACTGCGGGTCGACCTCAGGATCGGTCGGACCGCCGCCCAGCTCGATATCCGCCAGAATCCGGCGCAGGCTGTCCGACACCGCCGGAGGACGCAGCCCCGGCACCAGAATCCGTCCGCGCGCATCGACCAGACAGGCGATGGCGTGCGCCAGACGGATGCCCGGATTACTCAGCAGTCCGCCCCAGTTACCGGAGTGGTGCCCCCCCTCGCGCGGCGTCAGCTTCAGCTCGAAGTTGAATACGCCGCGCGATCCCAGAAACAGCGTAGGACGAACGGCGGAAATGCGCGGACCGTCCGACGCGATAAACAGATCGGCCGCCAGCCAGTCGCGGTATTGCGCGCAGACGTCGTTCAGCCCCGGCGATCCGGCCTCTTCCCCCATCTCCAGAATCAGCTTGATGTTGTAGCCCAGCCGGTCATCGCGGCCCTTCAACACCTGCTCCAACGCCGCCAGATTAATGGTGTGCTGCCCCTTGTTATCCGCCGTGCCGCGGCCGTACCAGCGGTTGCCGTCCTGCACCAGACGCCACGGCGACAGCCCGCTGCGCCACTGATCGTCATAGCCTCGCACCACGTCGCCGTGACCGTAGGTCAGTACCGTCAAGGGCGCGTCCGTCTCCATCCGCCGCGCCAGCAGAAAGGGACTTTTCCCCGCGATAGGATTGTCGACAATCCGGCATTCGAAGCCGATGGCCTGTAAACGCGGCACCATCTCTTCCGTCAGATAGGCCATCAACACCGCCCCGGTTCCCTCGTCCTGACTCTCCGTCCGATAGGCTACCCGGCGCGCCAGCGTCTCGCTGAATGCGCCGCTGTCGAAGTACTCTTCCGCTGCTCGAATCGTGTCTTCACGCGTCATAATCTGTCCGTCCTCTCTTTCGATGATAGTGATTCGGCACGCAGCGGCCCGGAGAGCAAGGCTCCGGCCCGGCTCCCAGACGGTCGCGCGTCGTGTCGTTTGCCTTATTCGCCGAACTGGCTGATATCCGGAATGCCCAACCCCGGCTCCGGCGTCAGCACCGACGCCAGCAGCGTTTTGGTATAGGGATGCTGCGGCGAACGGAAGATCTGTTCACGCGTTCCCTGTTCCACAATCGTGCCTTTTTGCATCACGGCCACATGGTCGACCAGATGTTCCACGACAGACAGGTTGTGACTGATGAACAGGTAGGTCAGCCCGAACTCCTGCTTTAACGCCAGCAGCAGGTTGAGGATCTGCGCCTGCACCGAGACGTCCAGCGCGGAGGTCGGCTCGTCGCAGATCAGAATGGCCGGCCGCATGATCAGCGCGCGGGCAATCGCCACGCGCTGGCGCTGACCGCCGGACAGCTGACCGGGATATTGTTGATGTGTCCGCGCAGGCATTCCCACGACATCCAGCATCTCTTTCACCCGCGTCCTGCGCTCGTCCGGCGTCCCGATGTTGTGCAGCCGCAGCGCCACCTCCACGATGTCCGCCACCGTGCGGCGCGGATTCAGCGACGAATACGGGTCTTGAAAGATCGGCTGGATACGCGAAGCCAACGCTTTCCGATTGGTCGCGTCGATTTCACGCCCTTCGATTAACACGTTGCCGGAGCTCGGCGGCAGCAACCCCAGCAGCATCTTGGCCAGCGTGCTTTTGCCACAGCCCGATTCGCCGACCAGCCCGAGCGTTTCTCCCCGCCGGATGCGCAGCGAGACGTCGTTCACCGCGCGAATTTCTCCGGGTTTGGTGAACATGCCGCGATTCAGGCGAAATACCCGGCTCAGCACGCACAGCTCCAGCGCCAAATCCTCGTTGCCGGGAATATGCGGCGGCGATGGCGCGCGCAGCCCTTCCCCTGCTTGCATCGTCATATCGCCTCCACGGATTTTTCGGCCTGAACGCAGCGCACCGCATGCCCTTCGGTCACATCGATATAGGGAATGTCCCGGCGGCAGGCGTCGGTACAGCGCGAACAGCGATTAAAGAAGGCACAGCCCTGCTGAGCACCAACCAGACTCGGCACCACGCCGGGAATGGCGCGCAGCGGCTGTCCCGGCATCGTCTTCCCTTGCACCGGAATGCAGTCGAGCAGCCCACGCGTATAAG
>NZ_CAMKXG010000314.1 GCF_946477055.1 Lonsdalea britannica
TCTAAATCCCCAAATAACAGAAATAACGCTTTGCCCGCGATGAGTCCTCTATAGGAATCCCCTTTTTATTCTTTAAAAAATAAGTCTCATTTCAGCCGCTATTATGCGTTTTCGCTTCCGCCGGATTGAGGGTAAATAAACCCTTGTTTTCGATTTTCTTTGCACGACAAAAGAAAAACAAACCGGTGATACCCACACCTAAAGCGGTCAATGAGTCGCCATCTTATTTCCACAACGCTGAGCGCGATCGGTGTTGTCTTGGCGGATCATCTGCATGGTTATCAAGCGCAGCGCAGCGGTTATCATGTAAAAAGGAGAGAGTTTATTGCCATCAGGCAGACGCAGCGCTTCCCTTGGGCACGCAACAAAGCATCGCGACACCATGAAAACGACGAGAAGATCAGAGGAAGGGAGCGGACGAGGAACGTCAGGCTGGCGGGCATCACGGTTTGCGAGTCCGCGATGCCCTATCACCAATCACTTGTCGGCAAACGGGGGAAATCCACTCGCCGACCGTACATCCATTATACGGTTCGGCCAGTTCCCCGGGTCATCGCCACAGCGTGAGAAACGTTGCGACGATGGATGATTGGCGCGCCTGTTTTTTTTAGAATTTCTCCCAGTTATCTTCGCCCGTCTTTTTACCGCCGGTAGTTGCAGGCAACGCTTTGACGCTGGAAGAAGACGACGTTTTCTTCGTTAGCGTCGGCCGTAACAGCGTGTTTTCATTCGTGGGAAGTTTGAAGGAAGAAACGGCATTCGTCAGGTGATGCACCTGCTCTTCCAGCGACGCGGCCGCAGCAGCGGACTCCTGAACCAATGCCGCATTTTGCTGCGTCACGCCGTCCATTTCCGTCACAGCTTGTTCTATCTGACCGATGCCGCGGCTCTGTTCGTCGGACGCCGTGGCGATTTCACCCATCAAATCGTTGATACGCGTAATGGAGGTGATAATGGCGGTCATCGCCTCTCCGGTCTTGGTGACCTGATCCGACCCCATGCGCACGCCGTTCACCGATTCGCTGATCAGCCCTTCAATCTCTTTCGCTGCCTGAGCGCTGCGCTGCGCCAGATTACGGACCTCACCAGCCACGACGGCGAATCCTCGGCCCTGCTCTCCGGCTCTGGCCGCTTCTACCGCCGCGTTCAATGCCAGTATGTTGGTCTGGAATGCAATGCCGTTGATGACGCTGGTGATGTCTTCGATTTTCTTCGAACTGGAGGTGATGCCCAGCATGGTTTCACCCACCTCTTTCGCCACCTTCTCCCCTTCCTGCGCGGCTTTGACCGCGTCCTGAGTCAGGCTCGTCGCCTGATAGACGTTCGCTGTATTCTGCTTAACGGTCGCGCCCAACTCTTCCATGCTCGCCGCCGTTTGCGCCAACGCGGACGCCTGCTGCTCAGTACGGGAAGAGAGGTCGATGTTGCCCGCGGCAATTTCCTGAGACGCGTGAGCGACGGTATAGCTCGAGTCGCGCACCTGCCCGATAATCTGCACCAGAGAGAGACGCATCTGTTCCATCGAGCGCATCAGATCGCCAATCTCGCCTTTCAAATGCGCATTGACCGTGGTTTCCAGATGACCATTGGCAATCTGGCTGCAGTGATCCTTGGCGATACCCAGCTGATCCAGCACAAAGCGTTTCAGCAGGATCATCATCCCAGCGATGATGGCGATAAACACCACGGCGAAGATCACAATCAGGGTCATTGAAAAGGTGAAGTTACTCTGCGCATCCTGATTCAGCGTTTTGGCATATTGCTCACGGAATTCCAGGAGTTTATCCAGCGCGATTTCGTACTGACGATCCAGCTGTCTAACAACGGCCAGCTGCGCATAAAACTTAGGTTCGTCATTTTTGGCCGCCGCATCCAGCAAAGGCTGCAATCCATCCTGACGATAGGCGAGATAAGTCGTGCGATACGCATCGGCCAGTGGACCTTCCGACGGTTGTTTAGGTGCATTCAGATAAGACTGAAACGCCGCATCCGCTTTCGCCATAACGGCATTCACGCCTTCCAGCATCGACTGAGAATTCTGACCGCCCCCTTTTTCCATATCCTCCATATATTCCATGATACGAACGCGCAGGGTGCGGCTGTGGTTGATGGGGTCAATGACCGACAGCACGACGCGTATTTCTTTATTCACACTATCCAGCGAATCGTTGCTGCGTATCAGCATCCAGACATTCGATATCGTACTCGCGAAAAATATAAGTAAAAGTGTACCAAGAATAATGAGAGAGAAGCGTTTGATTGACATGATGAGTCCTATAAATGAGCAAAATGACGATATTGCCGACATCATTACTATCGGCAGAAAAAGCGCGCAGTTAAGCTCAATTGGACTGTAAACATGAGTTGGAGCTGACTTTTTATCAAAAAACCAACCAAGATCAACCAAAACACAAAAAACCATTGATTAAAAAGAATAATTTAATTAAATGAATTTTGATGATTCAGTCTTAAATACTGAACATTACGCTGAAATCATGCTGAAAGGCATGGAAAATCACTCCCATATCACCCTTTGATGACAAGGAGAAGATGAGTCATTATTTGATCAGAAATAAAACAAAAAGATTGATACCGGGAAACCTGAGGAACCGCGCATTATCGTGAAGGTTTATTCATCTTTAACCTAGGGTATTATTCAACATACATTTATAAAACCCCGCCTTTTTTCAGCATAAACGCGAAGAAATGACGCAGAAAGACAGCATATACGATCAGCATCGCGCCCTGCTTCAACGAACAATCAACGCATCGGCAAAGTGTGGACTGAAGGGTGAATAAAGAAATGACACACTGAGAAACCCAAGCATATCGACACATCTGCAAGCCATGTAGAAAGAGAAAATAACCTTTGCCCACTCCACTGGCCGACGCACTGATTTTGCTCATCGGCGCCTGCAGCGTGGGGGCATCGTCAATGACTACAGCGTGTTTGTTCTTGAATTTGATGGTGGATACCGTGTTGATCGAGGTACGGACGAAGACACTGACTTACTTTGTTTTGACGATATGATTGCGAGGCAAAATGTATCGAGAAGATACCTTTGATATGGGTAGGCTGGAGTCAAAACACAGGGCAGTTCTACCGTTAGGTACTGCTTATGGACAAGCCCCTAATGAAAATGCAAGGGAAGCAATATGAACAAGCGAATAGTAGCTGGCGTTATCGCGGCCGCAGCCGGTGGTTATTTACTCTGGCAGTATTTAACTCCCGTGGAAATCGTAGCCGTACATGATGGCGACGTCGTTCTGGTCAAGCATTTCCCACATCTAAAAAACCGTCAGATTGCCTGGTGGGAAGCTCACAAGGACATGATGAAGGAGAAATATGGTGTTCCTCATAAGCTGAGTGATGGGGATTATCGCGTTTATATTCAGGACTTCGGTGATGGCTATCAAATAGACGGAAATAGAGAAGAAGATAATGATTTGTTGTGCTTTAACGACATGAA
>NZ_CAMKXG010000315.1 GCF_946477055.1 Lonsdalea britannica
AATACCCACACTGAGTTAGTACAACGGGTAATGAATTACTGCCCCGGCTTTATTTAATCGCGGTGTCGTTTGACGCTCAAGTTTATTAAATAGTTAATGAGAAGCGAGCCACAACAATTGAATATCGAGTAATAAAATGATGATTTAACGAATAGAATCTCAATGCCATGAATATCACATCACCCACCAACTATTATTAATGAGCGAACTTGATTATTTTTACCTGAATATTTTAAAAGACAACCTTTAACGGCCCTGCATTAAGCGTGAAATGTGCTAAAAAACCGATATGAAGGACACTGCATGGAGGAAATCTATAACGCCATCATCACACAAAAAATCAGTTCATTAAACTAATATTTAATAAAATTGCAGTATATAACATTAAAAATCAATCAACACACGACACATTAATATTATTTATCTACTCAGTTTGGCTTAGGATTCAAAGCCCCTATAATTTAAATGAATATTTCAAAACATAAACAGGAGAAGTGGGTCAATTCATTCATCCAATAATGAATTCATGGGTATTAATACTCTGCCATTTATTAATTAACGTCTACCATCGCTTGCGGCCACTAATAACCAAGCGCTGTAAATTTCAATTACCCTACCTATATATGTCTCTTTGTCATAAGGATACATATAAAGAAGTGGTCACCTATGACTGAGGAATAATATGAAAACAGTACGTTCTCTTGCTCTTTCCCTGTTGAGCACCGCGCTAACATTGTCTTTTGTTGGCGCAGCTCATGCGGCTACCGGGTCATTGACCGGTGAGATTGGCGTTCAACTTACCATCGGTGAAGGTTGTACGGTTTCCAACAATAATTCATCCAGCGGGACGAATGAATGGGGAACCTTGAACTTTGGTGAATACGCCGACTTGACCAACGCCGTCAACGGTACCGTTATCGGTAAAGATGGCAGTAGCACGGTGTCCGTCACCTGCAGTAATGGCCTCTCCCCTTCTTTGGCTTTGGATGGCGGTTTATACGGTACGTCCTCCGTTCGTAATCTGTCCTCCAACGGCGGCAGCACCGTTATTCCCTACCACCTGTATTCAGACAGCGGCCGTAGTTCCGAAATCGCGATTAACGGCTCTCTGTCTCTGAATGCTGACGGCAGCGCGCAGAGCATTCCGATCTATGGCCGTATTTCTCCGGCGGATCAGTCTACTACCGCTCCGGCATCCGGTACTTATACCGATATCGTGACCGCAACACTGTCCTGGTAAAACAGGCGATCAGGGAGAGACGCATTGAGGTTCGTTATTGAGGCAGGTTTGGGGAAGCGTTTGTGGCAGTGGATGCCGCTTTTCGCCAGCCTGTTTGTATCTCCCTGTGCCCCGGCCAGCAGCGTCAGTAAGCAGTTCAAGGTAGCGGCAGTCATCAACAGCGGCTGCGTATTCGGCAATAGCGCCAAAAGCACGACCACCAGTTTGGGCACATTGAACTTTGGCGAGAAAGCCTTTTTGGATAGCAACGTTGACGTCACAAGCACCAGCGGTGGCGGTTCCATTGTCGTGACATGTACGCCCGGCCTCGCCATCAGTATTGCAATGGACTATGGGGTGAATGGCGGAAATAGCGCGTCGCGCTACATGGTAAGACCCAACAGCAGCGACACCATTGCCTACCAGCTCTATCAGGATGCCGGACGCAGCATTGTCTGGGGAACGGGTTCTCTGGCCTACGGCGTTTCTTCTTTTCCCACCGGTACGCAAACTTATCCGGTCTATGGCCGTCTGTTTTCATCCAGTAATCAACCTTCGGCAGGTACGTATACAGACACGGTCACAGTAACACTTACTTATTGAAAAAATTAAATAAAATGGAAATTACACTCACAAAATGGCATTTGGCGATTGTTGCAGTTTTGCTCGGTTTATTCACCTCTTCCACTCTTGCAGCCAGCTCGGTTTTGGTATGGCCGATTTATCAGGTCATTGAGTCGGATGAAAAGGGATCCGCCCTCTGGCTGGAAAATCGCGGTTCAACGCCGGTGACGCTGCAGATCCGTGTCTTGGCCTGGCAGCAACAGGACAGCAAGGATCGTTACGCGAATCAGACAGATGCTATCGCCAGCCCGCCGTTCGCCACCGTGCAGCCTAATCAGCGTCAGATGGTCCGGCTCATGAAAACGATCCCCGTCGCGCCGCAAACCGAACGCTCCTATCGCATCGTGATTGATGAAATCCCGACGCTTAATACCGCCGATAATAAGCAATCAGGGTTGAAGCTGCAGATGCGCTATCTGCTTCCGCTGTTTATGACCGGCGACGGCATCGCGCTGAAACCGCCGAAAAATAAACATTCAGACGACTCGATGTTGACCCGCCCATTACTCAGTTGGCGCCTGATCCACAAAGGTGACCAGACTGAGCTTGCCATCAAAAACAGCGGCATCGTCCATGCGCGGCTGAGCAATACTTTCTTTGGCGATAAGCCGCGCGCGACCAAATCGTCCATTTCGCTGGCGCAGGGCTTTTTCGCTTATATCCTGCCGGGGCAGGAGATCCGCTGGCCGCTGCCCGCGAATAAACGCCCTGCAATGCAAAACCACCTCTACGCTCAATTAGCCGATAACCACCAGCCAACGCTCATCAGCCCCGCGCCTTAATGAGGGAAGAGAATGCTTATTTTATGCCATGGATATTGGCTGCGGCGCCATCGGGGGATCATCCCCCTCCTCGTTTTAGCGTATGGCGCTCCCGCGGCTGCAGCGGAAGAGTATGGCGATTTGCCCAAACCACCTCAGACTGCGCCCGCCGTCGAGAACACCATGTATTACCTGACGTTGATTGTGAACGGCGTCTCCGATCGTCAGGTAGTTCCGGTACAGTACATTCGCGGACACTTCTCGGTGGAATCCGGCGTTTTAGCTAAAAACCACGTACATATCGGGACGCAGCGTACCGGATGGGTCGACGTCAACGCGCTTCCCGAGGTGAAGGTTTACTATGAACCCGGTAACCAGTCTCTAAATCTGACCGTACCACTGGAATGGCTGCCAGAGCAGTCGGCCAATAGCGGAGAGATGGTCGAGGCAACGAAAGCGCAGAGCACGCCCGGTCTGGCGTTTAACTACGATGCGTATTACTTCAAGGGCTATCAGTCTTCGCAAAGCGTGACCACCTGGCTGGAACAGCGGCTGTTCAACGATTACGCCCTCATTTCCAACACGGGGACCTACTCACACTATTTCGGCAACACTCAAAACGGCAGCCGTAACAAAGGGTATCTGCGCTACGACACCTTTTGGCGTTACAACGATATCAACGACATGCACACCTTTCAGGCGGGCGATTTCATCAGTAATTCGCTGACCTGGAGCAATTCAGTGCGTATGGGAGGCGTGCGGTTCAGTCGCGATTTCGCCGTACGCCCCGATATCGTCACCTACCCGTTGATTCAGTACGCCGGGGCGAATCCGTTGCCGAGTA
>NZ_CAMKXG010000316.1 GCF_946477055.1 Lonsdalea britannica
CGGAGTTCAGCAGCAAAGTGCAGTGGGGAACCTGGTTCGACGCGCTTCAGGGGCTAAGCACCACACTGGCGGTCGGCTACAGCGAAGGGCAGTCCAAGTCCAGCTATTCTGGCGACAAGTATGTCGACCTCGATAGCGTCGCGCCGATGAAAGCGGTAGTCGGACTGGGCTGGGATGCGCCGGATAACCTCTATGGGGCGGCGTTGACGGCGACGTTCCAGAAAGGCAAACAGGCGACGGCGACCAACCGTGAAACCTACACCAACACGGGCACGACCATTACCGATTCCACTACCGAGTATATGCGCGTTCCCGGCTATGGTCTGGTGGACCTGACGGCCTACTGGCGTGTGACGCCGACGGTTAAACTCAGCGGCGGCGTTTATAACCTGACCGATCGCAAGTACTGGGATTATCTGAGCAGCCGTCAGCTCACCAGTTCCAACAATCAGGACGCCTATGACCAGCAGCTGGCTGTGATGCCGGGCAGAACGTTCCAACTGGGCGTCAACGTGGACTTCTAACCCACATTGAGCGCTACAGGCTCCTGTCCTTATCTGCGGACATTGGCCGAAACACGGTCCTGACCCCGGCGAAAGCCGGGGTTCTTCTTTTTATGCCATCGCCGGGCGACGTCCGTGACGAGCGCGATCGTCGACGGGAGGGGCGCGACGAGGGAGAGGGCCATGTTAACGCATTGAATAAAAAGGAGCCGCTGACGGCTCCTGAAGGTTAAGGACGGGTTATGCCATGCAGATCAACGGAACGGCGGTTCATCGAACGTACGCAGCTTGCGGGAGTGCAGCTGATCGACTTCCGATCGCAGCAGATCGACCGCGCAGATGCCAATTTGCAGATGCTCGGAAATCGCGCCTTCATAGAAACGGTTGGCCTGTCCGGGTAGTTTGATCTCGCCGTGCAACGGTTTGTCGGAGACGCAAAGCAGGGTGCCGTAAGGCACGCGGAAGCGGTAACCCTGTGCGGCGATTGTGGCGCTTTCCATGTCTACCGCGACGGCGCGGCTTAGGTTAAAGCGCCGTGCAGAGACGGAATAGCGCAGCTCCCAGTTACGGTCGTCCGTCGTGACGACGGTGCCGGTGCGCAGGCGTTGTTTCACCTTCTCGCCGGGCATGCCGCTGACGGTCTTGGTGGCATCGTAGAGCGCCCGCTGAACTTCGGCGATGCTGGGGATAGGAATGTCCGGCGGGAGAACGGAGTCCAGCACGTGGTCGTCGCGCAAATAGGCGTGAGCCAGCACGTAATCACCGATGGACTGGCTTTCGCGCAGACCGCCGCAGTGGCCGATCATCAGCCATGCATGCGGACGCAGCACGGCCAGATGATCGCAGATGGTTTTCGCGTTAGAAGGTCCGACGCCGATGTTCACCAGCGTAATCCCGCGTCCCTCGCGAGAAAGCAGGTGGTATGCCGGCATCTGGTGATTTTTCCAGGCCAGATCGGAGCCGGCCTGTTCGGGATGGCGCGTTTCCGCCGTGGTGTAGCTGCCGCCAGCGCAGGACAGCGCGTAGTAAGGACTGTTCTCATCCGCAATCTGTTCGCAGGACCAGCGGACAAATTCGTCCACATAGCGGGTGTAATTGGTGAACAAGACGAAAGGCTGGAAGTGCTCGACCGGCGTGCCGGTGTAATGTTTGAGACGGGCCAGCGAAAAGTCGGTTCTCAACGCATCGAAGTGAGAGAGCGGGAAATTTTCTTTGGATTGATGAAACAGGCCGTCTGCCGTTTCATCGCCGATCTGCGCCAGTTCGGTCGTCGGGAAATACTGCGCCAGCCCAGCGCTCATTGAGCGGTTCAGCCCCAGATTCGCGCCGTCGATAACGTACGGATAGGGAATTTCCTGCTGCGAAGGCACGACTTCGATCACCGCGGCGTATTCGTTTTCCAGAATCTCCAGCTGTTCGGACAGATAGCCGCGAAACAGGGCGGGGCGGGTGATGGTGGTGCTGTAACAGCCGCCGTGGGTCAGTCGGCCATAGGCGCGGGTTTTGTTCTCAGAAGGAGAGCGTCCATCCCAACTGACACGCAGCTCGGGATAAACAAAAAGACCGTTGGCGCGCGCCGTGGCGTCCGGCAGCGTGCCTTCATCGATAAACGCGCTAATGGCGGAGCGCAGAGAGGCCACCGCTTCGTCATACAGGGTTTCCAGTTTGTCGAGCGCTTCGGTGGCCGTGAGGCCGGCAGCGGATGCTTTACTCATCTTTTCTCCTTGGTTTGCCGGGCGCAACGGCGTCCGGCGAAATACGGTGCTGTCATCGTAACGGCAGGTCACGCGGCGCTATGTCATAAACTATGCTAATCATGATGTAGTGAGTCTACACGAGGATCGGCGTCTCTTGTATGCGCACCCGGCTCATGGCCTTGATTCAGGGCGCCGTCACAACGAAATGGCGAGCCATAAGCGTGAGTTGGTACACAACCACGGTGCGATTTAGTAGGATGTGCCCGCATGAACGCCCTCAGGCGATTCATGTTTTCAGGAAAACCTATGCCTTATAAATCTTTTGCTTCGTTCACACCTCGCGGATTGCGTCGTCTCTTAGGGAAAAACAATCCTTCTGCACCGGGAAAAACCATGATTGGTTTCCTGGTAGTGAGTTTCATCGTGTTAGCCACGACCAACGGGTGGAACTTCTGGCAGTCCTACCATCGGCAGGTCCTGGAGGTTGAGCAGGATGTCATCAATCTCTCGGTGATTTTGTCGCGACAGGCGGAAGATACCTTTCTGCCGATAGAGCTGGCCATCATCGACACGATGCGTGAGATTCACGGCGATATTAATTCACTGAGCGCCGAAAAGATCACCGCCGTGCTTGAATCTCATCGCGTGCTGCTTCCGCAAATCGTCGGACTGTATCTGTTCGACGATAAAGGCAACCTGATTGCCTCGACCGGGCAGGGCTCTCGCTATGTGTATAACGCGTCCAAGCGCAGCTACTTCATCTGGAACAAGAGCAATACCAGCGAGGATCTGTTCATCGGTCAGCCGCGCATCAGCGTGATCTCGGGGAAATCCGTGATTCCCGTGTCGAAGCGCATCAACGGCAAAAACGGCGAGTTTAAAGGCATTTTCCTGGCCTCGGTCGATCCCAACTATTTCGGGCGTTTTTACAGTTATTTCAGTCTGAATTACGATTCGATTCTGTCTTTGCTCAATGTCGACGGCTCCCCGCTGTACGTTTATCCGGATGAACAAAAAACGCTGATCGAGAAATACGCCACCGGCGCGTTGGCGGATAAAGCGCTGAAAAGCAGCTCTGTCAGCGTCGGCTCATGGCATACGCCGTTTGATGGACAGACGCGTATTGTGGGGTACGTCAAGCTCAAACGATATCCGCTGATCGCGGCAGCCAGCGTGAATAAAAATGAGCTGCAATTGCGCTGGATGGCGGACAATATCGCCGCGATAGC
>NZ_CAMKXG010000317.1 GCF_946477055.1 Lonsdalea britannica
CCTATAAACTGGCGAACAGCCCGGCGGGGATTCTGGCTGTTTTCGCACTGACCGGTTTTATGGGATATACCCTGGGCCCGATGCTGAGTACGCTCATCGCGTCCGGCGCAGGCGACATCATCATGCTGGCCCTGGGCGGCACCGCGCTGGTGTTCTTCTGCTGCTCCGCATACGTATTGACCACGCGTAAGGATATGTCGTTCCTGTCCGGAATGATGATCACCGGTTTCGTCGTGCTGCTGGTCGCCACCATCGCCAACCTGTTCCTGCACATCCCCGCGCTGCAGATGGCGATTAGCGTGATGTTTATTCTGTTCTCCGCAGGCGCTATTTTGTGGGAAACCAGCAACATCATTCACGGTGGAGAAACCAACTACATCCGCGCCACGGTCGGCCTGTACGTTTCCATCTACAACGTATTCGTCAGCCTGTTGAGCTTGCTGGGTATGAGCCGCAGCAATTAACGCTGAGTGTTTCCCATCTCGTCAAAGCCCCGCTCCGGTGGGGCTTTTTGTTTTGGCGTCGCCTTACCTGAACCAAAAATTTGGTAGACTAAGCGCGTTTTAACGTCATTCCGAGGTGTTATGTTTACGTTTGAAGGCCGCGTCATCGAGACAGACGCGCAGGGATATTTGAAAAACAGTCACGACTGGCAGGAAGAGATGGCGCCGCTGCTGGCAGAACAAGAGGCGATCACACTCACGGAAGCGCATTGGGAAGTGCTGCGCTTTGTGCGGGCGTTTTATCTGGAGTTCAATACCTCACCCGCGATCCGCATGCTGGTCAAAGCGATGGCGCAGAAATACGGCGAAGAAAAAGGGAATAGCCGCTACCTCTATCGCTTATTCCCTAAAGGCCCCGCCAAACAGGCCACTAAAATCGCAGGATTGCCGAAACCGGTGAAGTGCATCTGAATTCAATAGCGAATATCGAACGCGCGGTAATCGGTATTGCCGTGCGGCTCGGTCAGCACCTTATCGACGCGAGAATATTTCGGTCCGCCTTGTCTTACCCATTCGAGAATCTTTTCCACCGCTTCGGATTCGCCGCAGGCCACCAGCTCAACGCTACCGTCGTCACAATTTTTGACGTAGCCGGTCAGCCCTAACATTTGACCCTGCGTCTGCGTATGGAAACGAAATCCTACCCCTTGAACTACGCCGTACACGTAGACTTTCACCGCCATCTGAGACATCCACACTCCTCAATTTCATATTGACGCTTCGCCGTATGTCCTGAAGCGACGGGATTGAGCCATGTCGGAAACAGGTAAAAATGCCTGTCCGCCACGCTTGAAATCGCCGCTGGCATACCCATTTATATTAAGTCAAATTCGTCTCTCGGGAGGTTATATGATTATCTGTAAATTTGGCATCGGACAGCAGATTCGTCATAAGCTGCTGGGGTTCACCGGCGTCGTGGTCGACATCGATCCTGAGTATTCGCTGGAAAAACCGGCCTGGGAAGAGCTTGCCGCTGCCGAGACGCAGCGTACTGCGCCGTGGTACCACGTGGTCATGGAAGATGAAGAAGGCCAACCGGTCCATACCTATCTGGCGGAAGAGCAGTTGCAGCAGGATGAGCATGACGGCACGGAATCCGACTCGCCGTTGGATGAGCTAGCGGCCCGCATCAAAAGTCGAGCCCCTAAACTGCTGCACTAACTTCAGCGCAAACTGCCAGCCTTATCACTTATGGCGCGAAGTCATCAGGCCCGGCAGGCTATTTCTCCAGTCCCAGCCGTGGGATTTCGATTTTCGGACAGCGATCCATGATGACTTTTAACCCAGCGTCGCTCGCCAGCACCGCGGCCTCTTCGTTAATCACGCCTAGTTGCAGCCACAGCACCTTGGCGCCAATGGCGATGGCGTCTTGCGCCACGCCGAACGCCGCCTCAGGCTGGCGAAAGACATCCACCATATCCACCGGCCGGGGAATATCCTGCAGCGAGGCATAGGCCGTTTGTCCCAATAGCGTCTGTCCGGCGAGTTTGGGGCTTACCGGAATGACGTCATATCCCTGCCCCAGCAAATACGCCATGACGCCATAGCTGGGCCGCGTGCTTTTTTCGCTGGCGCCAACGAGTGCGATGGTCTTGACGGAGCTGAGCACCGATTGAATCTCAACGTCGTTTAACATCATGCAACCCCTCATCAATACAAAGACGATGGTTCCAGTGTATCTCATGTCGCGCCTGGCCGAGCATCTGATGAAATATCATTTTCCGCCGGGTCAACAAAACGCTATTCTTCGCCGTCTTTTTAAACGAAACACAAACTGCCTGAGGTTTCGCGGCTGAAACTTTGACACATGCTGCGCCTTATTAAACAATGTTGACGTTGCCGTAAATTCTGGGGAAATGATGAAATTCAAGTTTGCCTTTATCTGCCTGTCACTGGTCATGAGCGCAACGCCTGCGATGGCCACGACGTTGAAACTCGGCCCCGATGTCGAGCTGATTGTCGTTGATGGCAGAAAGGTTCCTGCCTCACTGTTAAAAGGCGCGGGCAGTTTGGAATTGAACGGCGGCGACCACCAACTCCTGTTTCGGGTGAGCAAAACGATCGACGTGCGTAAAGGCGTAAAAGACGTTTTCCACAGCAACGGGCTGATCGCCACATTTAATACTCACAATCAAAGCGCGATAACGATCCACCTGCCGGATCTGTCCACGCCGAAGTTACGCAAACAGTTCAAGCAAAAAGCGCACTATCAGCTGGTGGGCGATAACAATCAGCCCATTACTGCGACGACCGACCGGATAACGCTGACCGACGCCGATCTGAGCGGCGATATCGAGAAAAAAATGGTCGACTACAATCACGCAGCCCGCCCGGCTTCGGTCCCGTCACTCACCACCCTGCCACCCTCGCAGCCTGTGACGCAGCCTGCCAATGATGGCAATGCCGAACCGCTGACGCCCGCTGCGGATAAGACCGACCCGTTTATCCTGATGCAGTACTGGTTTCAAAAGGCCGACCAGAAAACCCGGCAGCGTTTTCTTCAGTGGGCTGCGAGCAAAGACGGTCAGTAACCGCCCTTCGCGCTTAGACGTTGAAAACGATCCCAGCGGTCCGCGCAGGCATTCACCTTTTTCTGTTTCCATTGAAAAATTAATTTTGTCACCTGACAAACGCACAGTGCTAAGGAAGTCATCATGGAGCT
Source organism: Lonsdalea britannica (assembly GCF_946477055.1). Taxonomy (GTDB): domain Bacteria; phylum Pseudomonadota; class Gammaproteobacteria; order Enterobacterales; family Enterobacteriaceae; genus Lonsdalea; species Lonsdalea britannica_A. Next base: position 3,166 of record NZ_CAMKXG010000317.1, read on the forward strand.
CAAGCTCACTACCCGTAGAATCGAAGCGCATAAGCACATTGCGCTGGTCGCGCACGACCACTGCAAAGAGTCGCTGCTGGAATGGATCGCCGCTAACAAGCCCAAGCTCGCCGGACACCACCTCTATGCGACGGGAACGACCGGTAACCTGATCGAGCTCCACACCGGACTGCCGGTTAAAAGCATGATGAGTGGCCCGATGGGCGGCGATCAGCAGGTTGGCGCGCTGATCGCGGAGAGTAAGATCGACATGATGATATT
>NZ_CAMKXG010000318.1 GCF_946477055.1 Lonsdalea britannica
TGCCGCGGCAGCCCGGCGGCATTCAAAATATTCACCGCCCGCTCGATATCGCGGGCGTCGATCAGCAGCGAAATGCCGGTTTTGTCGATACTTTTCTCGGCATCGATGTGATAACTGCCAAGCTGGGCAATCACCTCGTTGGCGTCGTTTTCCGACAGGTCGCGATACAGCTCCACGCGGTCGCCGCATCCCGCCAGAAGCCAGACCAGCAGCAAGGGAAGCCAGCGTTTGATTACACCGTGACGCATTGCTTTACCCTCACTGTAGGTTGGTGAGTTTTTCAAGACTTTGTACGCTTTTAGCCACCACCTTCGCATTCAGCAAACTCTCGAGATAAAACGAAGACAGCGTACGCGTGGCGTCCATCACATCCTTGGGATTGTTGCTATGGAGGCTTTTGCCGACCTGTCGTTCGGCTTTCTGCCGCAGCCCGTCGAGATGACCGGAGCGACCAGCCAGCGCCTCCATCCAGACGGCGTTGCCTTGTGGCGGCTCGTTCGCCGTCGCGCCGGGCGAGATCGCGGCGCTGAACCATGACACATCTTCCGCTGCGGGCGTCGTCGCTGCATCGTGTCGGTCCATGCCCGAAGACGCATGACTCGCGCCTGAAACCTGAGAAATTTTCATGCTGTTTCTGCCTCTTAGCGATGAAATTCCACCCATAAAAAACCGGGGGAATCCCCCGGCCATTCAACAGCCTATAACCTGCGATCAGAACTGGATCGACTTCGCTGTCTTGGTGCTGGCGTTCATCGCTTTCGATGCAGAGTCCATCTGCATGTCGGTGATGGAGTTCATCGCATCCGTTTTCATTTTCTGGCTCTGCGCCGCCGTGGTCATGGCCGTAGTTTCCGCCATGGTTTTGTCCAGCGTCTGCATTGAGGCCAGGGATGCGGCATTTGAAAGTCCAAACATAGTGTTATCTCCAGTAATAAATAAGTCCGTTGAGAGTGTGATGAACCGGATGACGACTATCCCGTCATCGTGTTCATCCATTAAGTAGGAGATAACGGTCAACGGTTCCGGATGAACATCCTTTTTTCGCCGCAGGCCTGCCCACCGTCCGTCAGAAACCCCGTGAAGGTACGTTCAGCAGCTTAAGACGGTGGTAGAGAGTACGTTTGGGGATCCCCAGTTCTGTCACGACGTCGTCGATGCAATGGCCGTTACGCCGCAATGCATCCTGGATCAGAAATTTTTCGATGCGCCGCAGCCGGTGTTTCAGCTGGGTCGGGGCCGTTTCGGCCTCGGTGTTAGACGCCAGCGGGGACAGTCCTAATACCCAACGTTCGGCGGCGGCTTTGAGCTCGCGCAGATTGCCCGGCCAGCTGTGGGTCAGCAGCCGCTCATGCACCTCCGCGCACAGGGCGGGCACCGGGCGCTGCAACCGCTCGGCGGCAGCACGCGTAAAGCGCTGGAACATGGGTAGGATGATGTCACTGCGGGAGCGCAGCGTAGGCAGCTGAATTTTGACGGTATCCAGACGAAAGTAGAGATCGCGACGAAATCGCCCTTCTTCCACCAGCTTGATCAGCGGGGTCTGCGTCGCGACGATCACCCGCATATCGACGGGCTTGAACTGGGTACTGCCCAGCCGTTCAATGCCGCGATTTTCGAGCACGCGCAGCATCTTGGCCTGTAGCGTCAGCGGCATGCTGTCTATCTCATCAAGAAACAGAATGCCTTTATCTGCGGTCTCGAGGTAGCCGGCGCGCGAGCGGTGGGCGCCGGTATAAGCGCCGGACACCACGCCGAAGAGTTCACTTTCCGCCAGACTTTCCGGGACCGCAGCGCAGTTGACCGCCACCAGCGGTCCAGAACACCCAGAGAGCTGGTGAATACGGCGCGCCAGCGTATCTTTGCCGGTCCCCGTTTCCCCTTCGAGAATAATGTCGACATTTAGCGGAGCGATATCACGGATTAAGGCGCTTAACCCGGCATGAATATCATCTTCCTGGCTTTCAAAAAAGTTTCCACAATCAATAAAGGGAAGATGTCGACTCGATACACTACGGTTTCTGATGCTCATGACAACTCCTGTACCCTTGAGGGCTATCCTTATCTAGGCAACCACTGTCAATGGTTTAACCTGCGGCTTCATTATTATGCTTACAGTTTCTTAACGATTCACGTACAAAAAAAAGTAATAACTTACGGTTATTTGATGAAGACGCTAAAGCATTACCGCCATCGCTGTCAGAAGCCATCAGTCAACTGCTGAAGTTGCTGTAGGAATAATTGATAAAAAAGTAGGAAAATCCTTACCCGCAGGTTTTGAATGGCTATTTTTTGGCTGTTCATTCAGCGCCGTGCTACGGGATCAAGCGTTGTTTCAAGGCGTATTTGACGATATCGACGTTAGACGTAAACTGCATTTTTTCCATCAGCCGCGACTTATGGGTGCTGACCGTTTTGTTGCTGATCGCCAGCGCCTCCGCGATCGCATTCACGCCCATTCCCTGCGCCAACATGACCATCACCTGATGTTCCCGCGCGGTCAGCACGCTGTGGCAAGGACGATCGTCCGTGAGATAGTCCGCAAAGACGATTTGCTCGGCAATGGTTTGGTCGATGTAGCGCGCGCCTTGCGCGACTCGGCGGATGGCGGTCAGCAACGCTTCCGGGTCTTTGTCCTTGGTGATGTAGCCCAGTGCGCCGCTTTTCAGCACTCGTCGTGCTATTTGCGGTTCGCTGTACATGCTCAGAATCAGAATGGGCAGGTTCGGGTACTGCGCCAGGACCCGGAGAATCAGCTCCTCGCCGCATATGCCCGGCATACTCATATCCAGCAGCAACAGATCGATATCGACTTCTCGCAGCGTGGTGAGCACCTGCGCGCCATTTCCCGCCTCCGCCACCACCTGCAACATATCGTCCAGCGCAAATATCTGTTTCAGTCCCTCCCGCATGATGACGTGATCGTCGGCGATCATTAATCGGATGAGTTTCATTCGGTGTATCTCCCAAGATGATGACCGTAGTGTCTCTACCGTCCTTCTGTGCGGATTTAGCGCACGACGGCGCGCTGCGGGAACGTCATACGGATCAACGTACCGCTGCCAGGCTGGCTGGTGATTGTCACTTCGCCGCCCAGCATTCTTCCGCGTTCTTTCATGCCCATAAGGCCGAACGTGTTGGGCTTTTGCTCGCGGGCGTCGAAACCGCGGCCGTCGTCCTGCACGCTAAGCACGATCAGCCCCTCCCGGTTTTCGAGCGCAATGACGACCTCGCTGGCGGCGGCGTGGCGAGCAATGTTAGTCAGCGACTCCTGCACCACGCGAAAAGCGGCGGTCGCGCACTCGTCGTTCATCAAAACGTCGGGTTCCGGCGCATGCAGCTGACACTCAACGCCGTATTGGCGGACAAAGTCATCCCGCAGCCATTCCAGCGCCAGCGTCAATCCCATATCCAG
>NZ_CAMKXG010000319.1 GCF_946477055.1 Lonsdalea britannica
AGACCGGCGCCATTCTGCGGGAGAACTTCTGCCGTCGAACCGGCGCGGAAAACAGTCTGATGGCGGGTACGTTGTTCGCCCGGGGCACAGATCTGCGCCCGCTGATCCATCCCTTCCTGCAAGCGCACTATGGACATGCGCTTGACGACCACAGCCTGCTGCGCTGGTTTGACGACTACCAGTCGTTGCTGTTGCGACCGGTGCTGGCGCTGTTCTTCAACCACGGCGTGGTGATGGAGCCGCATTTGCAAAACAGCGTGCTGGTACATCGGGAAGGGCGGCCGCATCAGGTTCTGCTGCGGGACTTCGAGGGCGTCAAGTTAACCGACGAATACGGTATGCGGGTCATTGGCGACGAGGTTCACCCGCGCGTTCGGGCCTCGCTGCGCTATTCGCGTCAGCAGGGCTGGAATCGCATTCAGTACTGCCTGCTGGTCAATCATCTGTCGGAAGCCGTGCTGGCGCTCAGCGATGAGCGTCCGGCGCTGGCGCCGCAGATGTGGCAGCGTGTGCGGGAACAGCTGAAGGCGATTCTGGGCGAGCTTCATGGCCCCGCGCCTGAGCTGGAGGCCCTTATCAAGGGGCATCCGGTCGCCTGTAAAACCAATCTCAAGGTGCGGCTTTCCGCCGACGCCGACCGGGCGGCGGGCTACGTGAACCTGCCCGCGCCGTGGTATGAGGAGGCGCGTCATGACTGAGCTGCCGTCCCACGTCGTCACGGCCATTCGCCGCCTGCAACGGCATGAGTCCGATCCGCTGGCGGCTTTCGTCTATGACCTGACCGCGCTGCGGCGGCATGTGAAGGCCGTCACGGCGGCGCTGCCGCCAGGCGTCGAGCTTTACTACGCCATCAAGGCCAACAGCGAGAAGCCGATTCTGGACACGGTCGCGCCGTGGGTCGATGGGTTTGAGATCTCGTCGGGCGGGGAAATCGAGCGGGTCGCCGGCTGCGCAACGGCACGTCCCTTCGTCTTCTCCGGACCGGGCAAACTCGATTCGGATTTTGACGCGGCGCTGCAACGCGATGTGGCGGCGGTGCATGTGGAAAGCCTGCACGAAATTGCCCGTTTGCAACGCTGCGCGCAGCGGGCAGGGCGAATACAGCCCGTGTTCATCCGCATCAATCCGCAGCTGTCCGACGGGCTGACCACCAAGCTGGCGATGGCGGGGAAACCGACGCCGTTCGGCATCGATGAGTCCGAACTGGCGGCGGCGGTCGCGGCGGTAGACGACGCCCGCCATCTGCGGCTGCAAGGCTTCCATGTACATGCGATGTCGCACCAGATTGAGGTGGAGCGCCATCGCCAGCTGCTGGACTTCTATCTCAGCCGTTGGCCGCGTTGGAAAGCGCTATCACGTCAGCCGGAGACGATCACGCATCTCAACGTCGGCGGCGGCATCGGCGTGGACTACCTCCATGCGGAGCAGTTTGACTGGCCGTCGCTGTGCCGTTTTCTGGGTCAGCGTTTGGCCGAGCTGGATGATACGCCCGTGGTGCGGTTCGAACCGGGACGATTCATCAGCGCCTACTGCGGTTACTACGTGGTGGAGGTACTGGACGCCAAAGTCAGTCACGGCAAGGGGTTCCTCGTCTGCCGCGGCGGTACGCACCAGTTTCGTCTGCCGGTCGCGCAGGGGCACGATCATCCGGTGATTCATCTGACGCAAGACGCGCGCGAACCGACAGGCTGGCAGACGTGGACGGTGGTGGGACAGCTGTGTACGCCCAAGGACGTTTTGAGCCGAGACCGTCGGCTGGCCGATGTCCGCATCGGCGATCTTCTGGTGCTGCCGATGGCGGGAGCCTACGGCTACAACATTTCCCACGCCGACTTCCTGTGCCACCCGCGTCCGCCGCAGTGGTTTGTGTTGGCCGCCGAAGAGGGCGAGGAGCGTCATGATCGCTAGCGCCCGCGCTCGTGCGCTGGTGGTGATCAACGTCCTGTTCGGCACGATCACCGTCAGCCTCAGCAACAGCGCCCTCAACCCGGCGCTGCCTGCGTTCATGAGCGCGTTTAACGTTGGCCCGCTGCTGGCGACGTGGATCGTCGCAGGGTTCATGGTCAGCATGACGATGACCCTGCCGCTGACCGGCTATCTGGGCGCGCGGCTGGGGCATAAACGGCTCTACCTGATCGGGGTGGCGCTGTTTATGGCGGGGTCGCTCGCAGGCGCGCTGGCGACGTCGATGTCGGGTGTGATCGGCGCGCGCGTCGCGCAGGGTATCGCCAGCGGCCTGATGATCCCGCTGTCTCTGGCACTGATTTTTGCGGTGTATCCGCGTGAGCAGCGGGGGGGCATCACGGGCGTGTGGAGCGCCGTGGTCATGCTCGCGCCTGCGCTGGGGCCGCTGTGCGGCGGGCTGCTGCTGGAGGTCTTCAGCTGGCGCGCGCTGTTCGCGGTCAATCTGCCGTTCGGGGTGCTGGCGCTGCTGATGGGCGGGCGGGTGCTTCCCTCAATCTCCCCTGATACGCAGGCGGCGTTCGACGCCAAAGGCTACGTGCTGATCGCCGCCGGTATTGGTCTGTTGCTGTTGGCGACCAGCCGCGTACACCACCTTTCGGCGCTGTCCAACCCGCTAAATCTTGCGTTGCTCCTGCTGGCGGCGCTCTGCCTGACGCTTTTTGTCCGCCGCGCCTGGCGCAAGGCCGATCCTCTGCTGAATCTGCGCATGTTTCGGCTGCGCGGCTATCGCCTGAGCGTGGCGATCACCGTCATCCAGTCCGTCGGCATGTTTGAGTGTTTGGTGCTGTTGCCGCTGTTGGTACAGCTGGTGCTGGGCCACAGCGCCATCGACACCGGTCTGGCGCTGCTGTGTACCGCGCTGAGCGCCAGCCTGTTTGGCCGGATTGGCGGCGGACTGTTGGATCGCCACGGGCCGTCGCGTGTAGTCGCAATAGGCCTGCTGCTGACGGGGCTGGCGACCTGCGGGCTGGGCCTGCTGGGGCCGCAGAGTTCGCTTGGCATGGTGTTCGTGCTGATGGTGCTGCGCGGCGCGGGACTGGGTCTGTCCTACATGCCGGTGACCACCGCCGGACTGAACGTGTTGCCCGATACGCTGGTGACGCAGGGAGCCGCGATGAACAACATTGCGCGCCGGCTGGCGGCGTCGCTGGCGATGGTAATGGCCGCGCTGTATCTGGAGTGGCGGATGACCGACGCCGGGGCGGCGTTGGCGTCCTTGCGCGCATCCGCCATCGGCGAAACGTTTATGGCCACCGGCCTGTTGATTTTTTTGGCGCTGCCGTGCGCCCTGCGTTTTCCGCGCGCAGAGACGTCGGCGGACGAGGCGGCCGCCTTGCTGGCACCGCGTCGTTAGCCGCACGAAAGCCAATAATTTTGTTCACCGTCAACGGATAAAGGTAAAACTCATGGAGACATCGTTACCCGC
>NZ_CAMKXG010000320.1 GCF_946477055.1 Lonsdalea britannica
TGGAGCGGGCGAAGGGAATCGAACCCTCGTATAGAGCTTGGGAAGCTCTCGTTCTACCATTGAACTACGCCCGCACGGAGAAGTGCCCGCATTATAGCGCTATCTGTTTGCCGGGCAAGATAAAAACCCGTCAAACTGACTGCGTTTTAAGCAATTAAATGCGCTGAAAAAAGAATCTGAGGTACGAGTGGTCCTGCGGTAGGCCGCTGGCGACCATCGTGCCACGGCGCGCCCCGTGGTTCTTTCTCTTCCTCGACGCGATACCACAGGCATCCGGCCAAATCCGTTGCCCATGCTGAGAAACTCACCGCGCCCACGATAGCGGTGAACGACGCTACCGGGTCCAGAAAAGAAAAACCCCACGCAGAGCGTGGGGCTAAGACGTTCATCTCCGCACGGTATTCATCACACCGTGCGGAGAACGGACAGCCTCATACAATCAGGCCGTCATCGTCATTACTTCTGCGGGCGCATGGCCGGGAACAGAATGACGTCGCGGATGGTGTGGCTGTTGGTAAACAGCATCACCATGCGGTCAATACCGATGCCCAGACCTGCCGTCGGCGGCATGCCATGTTCCAACGCAGTGACGTAGTCTTCGTCGTAGAACATCGCTTCATCGTCGCCAGCATCTTTGGCGCTGACCTGCTGAGAGAAACGTTCCGCCTGATCTTCGGCGTCGTTCAGCTCGGAGAAGCCATTACCGATCTCACGGCCGCCAATGAAGAACTCAAAGCGGTCGGTGATTTCCGGATTTTCGTCATTACGGCGCGCCAGCGGTGATACTTCCGCCGGATATTCGGTAATGAAGGTCGGCTGGATCAGGCTGCTTTCCGCCGTCTCTTCGAAGATCTCGGTCACGATGCGGCCCAGACCCCAGCTTTTCTCGATCTTGATGCCCAGAGACTGTGCAATCGCCGTCGCTTTTTCCAGATCGTCCAAATCCGCCACGTTGGTTTCCGGGCGGTATTTGCAGATCGCTTCACGCATCGTCAGCTTCTCAAACGGCTTGCCGAAGTCGAAGGTCTGATCGCCATATTCCACCGTGGTGGTGCCCAGCACGTCCTGAGTCAGGGTGCGGAACAACGTTTCCGTCAACACAATCAGGTCTTTATAGTCGGCATACGCCATATAAAGTTCCATCATGGTGAATTCAGGGTTGTGACGCGGCGAAATACCTTCGTTACGGAAGTTACGGTTGATTTCGAATACGCGTTCGAACCCGCCGACCACCAGACGTTTCAGGTACAGCTCAGGCGCGATACGCAGGTACATATCGATATCCAGCGCGTTGTGATGCGTGATAAACGGACGCGCGGAGGCACCGCCCGGGATCACCTGCATCATCGGCGTTTCCACTTCCATGAAGCCTTTTTCGACCATGAAGCGGCGGATAGACGCCATCACCTGAGAGCGAATGCGGAACGTGTTGCGGGATTCGTCGTTGGCGATCAGGTCCAGATAACGCTGACGGTAACGCGTTTCCTGATCGGCCAGACCATGGAATTTATCCGGCAGCGGACGCAGGGCTTTGGTCAACAGGCGCAGTTCGGTACAGTGAATGGACAGCTCGCCGGTCTTGGTTTTGAACAGTTTACCGCGCGCGCCCAGGATATCGCCCAGATCCCACTTTTTGAATTGCGTGTTATAGATGCCTTCCGGCAGATCGTCGCGCGAAACATACAGCTGAATGCGTCCGCCCATGTCCTGCAACGTCACAAAAGAGGCTTTCCCCATGATGCGGCGGGTCATCATACGGCCAGCGACAGTCACTTCCAGACCCAGCGGCTCCAGCTCTTCGTTATCTTTATCATCGTAGCTGGCATGCAGCCGATCGGACGTCGTATCGCGACGGAAATCGTTCGGGAAGGCCACGCCGGTTTCACGCAGAGCGGACAGCTTTTCGCGACGCGCTTTGAGTTCGTTATTAAGATCCTGCGCCTGTTCGGCACCCTGAGATTGTGGTTCAGACATGTGGATTCCTTATAGCCCCGCTTTTAAACTTGCTTCAATAAATTTGTCCAGATCGCCGTCCAGCACCGCCTGGGTGTTGCGTGTTTCCACCCCGGTACGCAGGTCTTTAATGCGGGAGTCATCCAGCACATAAGAGCGAATCTGGCTTCCCCAGCCAATGTCGGACTTGTTGTCTTCCAGCGCCTGTTTTTCAGCATTTTTCTTTTGCATCTCAAACTCGTACAGCTTCGCTTTCAGCTGTTTCATCGCCTGATCTTTGTTTTTATGCTGAGAACGGTCGTTCTGACACTGGGTCACAATGTTGGTCGGTATATGGGTAATACGCACCGCGGACTCGGTCCGGTTAACGTGCTGACCACCAGCGCCGGAGGCGCGATAGACGTCGATACGCAGGTCGGCCGGGTTGATTTCGATATCGATATCGTCATCCACTTCGGGATAAACGAAGGCCGAGCTGAAGGACGTGTGACGACGGCCGCCGGAGTCGAACGGACTCTTGCGCACCAGACGATGCACGCCGGTTTCCGTCCGCAGCCAACCGAAGGCGTAATCACCGATGATTTTAAGGGTCGCGGACTTGATCCCGGCCACTTCACCATCGGACTCTTCGATGATTTCGGTTTTGAAGCCCTTGGCTTCCGCCCAGCGCAGGTACATACGCACCAGCATGCTGGCCCAATCCTGTGCTTCCGTACCGCCGGAACCCGCCTGAATATCGAGATAGCAGTCCGCGCTGTCGTACTCGCCGGAGAACATGCGGCGGAATTCGAGTTGGCCGAGTTTATTTTCCAGTCCGTCGAGTTCAGCGCAGGTTTCGTTAAAGGTGTCTTCGTCGTCTTCTTCCACCGCCAGCTCCAGCAGACCGGAGACATCTTCCAGCCCCTGCGTCATTTGGTCGATGGTGTCGACGATCGCTTCCAGAGAGGAGCGTTCTTTACCCAGCGCCTGAGCGCGTTCAGGTTCGTTCCAAACGTCCGGCTGTTCCAGCTCGGCGTTTACTTCTTCGAGGCGTTCTTTCTTGGCATCGTAGTCAAAGATACCCCCTCAGAACCACTGTCCGCTCAGACAGGTCCTGAATTCGGTTTTTTACCGGATTAATTTCAAACATGATGTTTAAGATCTTTTGTTGGTCAAAGGGACGACGTGTATTCAAACGGCGAATTGTAACGGATCCACGTCGGGGTTTATAGCGATCCGTTCAGTTTTTAACAGCAGACGCGCACGACGAAAAGGTGTCGCCGCGCCCGCTCGATTCAGAAGAAAGTCGCGCTACAGCGGCCACAAATGTTCGATCAACAGCTGCACCGAACGCTTGCCGCGATACTCGTTCACGTCCAGCTTATACGCCAGTTCCACCTGTCGGACGCTGCTGTCCGGCCACTGCGTGGTATCGACGTTGAACGCGAT
>NZ_CAMKXG010000321.1 GCF_946477055.1 Lonsdalea britannica
TATTGTGCGAGCGGGGCGAGGTGGTGGAACGTCAGACCCAGCCGCCGCGCCATTTTACTGATGCAACGCTATTGTCAGCCATGACCGGGATCGCGCGGTTCGTGCAGGATAAAGAGCTCAAGAAAATTCTGCGTGCGACCGATGGTTTAGGGACGGAAGCGACCCGAGCCGGAATTATCGAGCTTCTGTTCAAGCGCGCTTTTCTGGTGAAAAAAGGGCGTTACATTCACGCCAGCGAAACTGGGCGAGCGCTGATTCATTCGTTGCCGCCCAGCGCGGCGCATCCGGACATGACCGCGCACTGGGAGTCCACGCTGACTAAAATCAGTGAAAAGCAGTGTCGCTATCAGGACTTTATGCAGCCGTTGACCGACTCTCTGTGCGACATCATCCAGCAGGTCAGGCATCGTGGCAGCATGCCGTTATTACGAGGCCTGCCGCCCGCGCCCGGCAAATCGAAATCCAATAAGCGGCGTAAGTCTCAGCCCAAGGTGAAGGAGCAAAATTCATGACGGTACGATGGGGACAGTTTATGGCGGCAACGCTGCTGGCTTTGCCTCTCTGGGGGCAGGCCAACCCGGGAAGTCATACCAATACCGACATCGTGGTACCGGTGCCGCCGCAGGTGATTTGGGGCAACGGCAATAACTCGGGTCAACAGGGTAATGGTCAGCAATGTATTCGCTGCTGCACCTACCAGAACAAGCAGTATTCCGAAGGCGCGGTCATCAAGATGGAAGGCGTCTTGTTGCAGTGCGCTGAGGATAAGCAGCGGCTGAGCACCAATAATCTGGTGTGGCGGATGGTGAAATAACCGCTGGCGGGGCGGAATGACGGCCCCGCCAATATGCACGTTAGAGCGAGAACTCTGCCCAGATAGGCGCATGATCCGATGGTTTTTCCATCGCACGGATGACGTAGTCAATACCGGTGCCCGTGCAGCGCTCCGCCAGAGATTTGTCAGCCAGAATCAGGTCGATGCGCAGGCCCCGGTTGGTATCAAAACCCTTGGAACGGTAGTCGAACCACGAAAAATGGTCGTTGCAGGAAGGATTGGCGGCGCGGAACGTGTCCACCAGTCCCCAGTTTTGCAGTCGGGCCAGCCATTCACGCTCTTCCGGCAAGAAAGAACACTTACCAGTACGTAACCAACGCTTACGGTTCTCTTCCCCAATCCCAATATCCAGATCGGTCGGGCTGATATTCAGATCGCCCATGATCACCAGCGGTTGCCCTTGCGGGTGATGGTTTTCGATATAGTTCTGCAAATCCTGATAAAAGCGCGTTTTCGCAGGGAATTTCGTCGGATGGTCGCGGCTTTCTCCCTGAGGGAAATAGCCGTTGATGACGGTTAACGGCCCCTGTGCGGTGTCGATATCCGCCATGATGATGCGTCGCTGCGCGTCTTCTTCATCGGTCGGAAAACCGCGGCGGACCTCAAGCGGAGCTTTCTTCGTCAGCAGCGCCACGCCGTAATGGCCTTTCTGGCCGTGGTAAAAGACGTGATAGCCATGCTGAGCGACGTCTTCCAGCGGGAACATGTCGTCGTGTACCTTGGTTTCCTGTAGACCAATGACGTCTGGCTGGTGTTGTTCGACCACTGCGGCTAGTTGATGAGGCCGTGCCCGCAGGCCGTTGATGTTAAAAGAAACAAACTTCATGTTCGCTGCCGTTGTTATGAGAATGTGCCGTGATGGTAGCAGAAATGGCGGCGGCGAGTCACGGTCATGACCGTGCAGAAACGCCGATAGTAACCATCGATATTGGAGGGTTGATGGCGGTCGGGAGAGCCCGTATACTCCGCGACTCGCAGGAGAGAGGAGGCCATGAAAAGCCATCCCGCCGAAGGCGCAAACTCCCATAATCGCTCAGGTCACCTTACTGCATATTCTATTGACGCCAACTGGAGAGCGGTTGCCAGACAACCCACCGAAGGGGCAAGCGGCGTAAGCTGCACAAACTCTCAGGTAAAAGGACAGAGGGAGGGGCACAACCACGAGAGGCTCGTGTGCTGACCTATATCTATCTTATTGCCATTACCGCAGAAGGAATGTCCGGCGCGCTGGCGGCAGGCCGCCGCAATATGGACATTTTCGGCGTTTCACTGATCGCCTTCATCACGGCGTTGGGCGGCGGCACCGTTCGCGACATTCTCCTCGGCAATTTCCCCATTGGCTGGACACAGCATCCGGCTTACATCTACCTTACGGTCGGTGCCGGTCTGTTTACCGTCATCATCGCGCGTTTTATGCAGCATCTGCATCGCCTGTTTTTGGTATTGGACGCGATGGGGCTCATCGCATTTACCATTATTGGCTGTAATGTGGCGCTTCATCTGAATTATTCGCTGACGATTGTGGTTATCGCGGGCGTGACGACGGGGATTTTCGGCGGGATTCTACGGGATATTTTCTGCAACCGTACGCCGATGGTGCTGCGTAAAGAACTCTATGCCTGTGTTTCGCTACTGGTCGCGCTTCTTTATCTCGGTTTCCGGCATGTCGGTCTCAATCACGATATCAATCAACTGCTTTCCTTCCTTATCGGACTCGCCGTACGACTGGCGGCCATTCGTTGGTCATGGCAATTACCGGTATTCACCTATATGCCCGGACGATGGAAAGGGTAAATCAATAGCACCTGTACACCTGAAATATAGGCTCAGGATGGCATGACGCGGAAGATCGTATTTGTCGGGAACTCCCGGGTAGTGAGGGAAGGATGACTCGCCCTTCGGGCCGCACTACGTGCGTTGTCTCGCTACGCTCGACTCGAACCTTGTCGAAGGTTCTCACCTTCCCCCTAACGGGAATGGGTAACTGTTAAGTGTGAGATTAATCTAAGGAGTAATTCTTTGAGATGGTGGTGGGGGAAGGATGACTCGTCACTTCGTTCCTCGCCCTTCGGGCCGCACTACGTGCGTTGTCTCGCTACGCTCGACTCGAACCTTGTCGAAGGTTCTCACCTTCCCCCTAATGGGAACAGGTAAGTTCTTAGTATGGGATTAATTTGAGGGGGGTAATGGAAGATGGTGGTGGGGGAAGGATTCGAACCTTCGAAGTCTGTGACGGCAGATTTACAGTCTGCTCCCTTTGGCCGCTCGGGAACCCCACCACTGGCCTGAAACGTGTTTTGCGTTAAGCGGGGCGCATCATATCAAATGCCGCGCCCCTGTAAAGTCAGAACCGGTAAAATCAGATTCGTTTGCCGGTTTTTTATGCCTTCTGCCGCTGTCTTGAACAGCTGAGCGGCATGAGGCTATATGTTACAGGATGATCGTGCGATTTCCGTAGACGAAAACACGCTGAGCCAACACCTGGTAGAGCGCCCGGCTGAGGACGTTTTTCTCGACGTCGCGACCTGCGCGCATCATGTCGT
>NZ_CAMKXG010000322.1 GCF_946477055.1 Lonsdalea britannica
CAGATAGCGGCAACGCGCGACGCGATGTCGGCATAACGCCAGCTTCCCTGCGCGTTAACGATGGCAATCCGGCGGCAGCTGAGAAGCTGCTGACCGATCATCCGCATCATGGACGTAAACATAGTATTTCCCTTTTGACTGAGTCGCGGCGCTTATCGCGTGCCGATCCAGCTTGCTGTTGAAATTCAGGCTCGGTTCGCTGATGGCGTACCAGCGTCTCGGGATCATCCAGGGCGGCATGCGCGTCGCCAGCGCGTTGCCCAGCCGCGCAAAGTTCGCGCCGTCGCCTTCATCGTCGTCGTCAAACAGCACGAACGCGCAGATCCCCTGCAAATAGCCTTGTCGGCGCCAGGTATCGACAAACGCCTCGCGCACGCCGGGCTGACTCAGCAGAACCTGTTCAATGTCGTTGAGATCGATGCGATAGCCCTGCAGTTTGATCTCGCGGTCGTCCCGGCCCAGAAAATAGACAAGGCCGTCCCTGATGACGCCCCGGTCCCCGGTCCGGTAGGCTTTTTCGCCCCGGTCATTGATGAAAAAACGGGCCTGCTGCTCGGGCGAGGCGTTCAGATAGCCTGAGCCGACGGCATTGCCGCTGATGATCAGTTCTCCCGTCGCGTCTTCGCTCGGCGACAGCGAGATATGGGTTCCGGGACGGGCGACGCCGAGCGGCAGCGGCCCTTCATCTCCGACATGGAGAGGGTGGATATCGACGGCGGTGACGGCGACGGTGCACTCGGTCGGGCCGTAGGTATTGGTGATCCGCGCGTCGGGAAAGCGCTGCCACAGCGCGTTGACCAGCGTTTTCGTCAACACCTCGCCGCAGAAAATAAACTGCCTGAGCGCCGGGAGCGCCTCGGCATTGAACTGCCGGTCGTTGAGATAACACCGTGTGAGGCTCGGGGTCGAGACCCAGCAGGTCGTGCCCGCCGCCGCGTGGCGCTGGATCGTCAGACGGGTGTTAAAAAAATTCGGCTGGTCGAGGACGACCATGGGTTTCAGGAACAGCCAGGAAAGCCACAGCTCGTAAAGCGATACGTCAAAGCAGTAGCGGATGTTGCCGCTGACCGCGCCGTCCAGCGGAAAGTCGCGGCGTAGCCAGTCGGTGAAATCGGCGACATTGGCGTAGCTCACTCCGATGCCTTTGGGTTGTCCCGTCGTACCGGACGAAAACAGGATGTACATGTTTTGTTCCGGAGCGACCGCTCTGACGACGTGGGCGAGATCCGGCGCCGCCGCTGACCGCGTGCCCCCGTCGCGCACCGCGAGCTGCCGACACGTCGCCGGGTTAGCCCGCGCGGTGGTATTGAGCAGGAGAGACGCCTGTGCGCTGTGCTGGATCTGTTGAATCCGTGCGTCGCTGTTCTCATCCTCCGTGGGAACAAACGTTCTGCCCGCCAGAATGCAGGCCCACATCGCGGTTAGGTAGCGTAAGTCTTTGTGACCATAAATAAGGACGGGCGCGTCACCCTGCGCACGCAGCGTCACGGCTAGCCGTGCGGCGCTGTGATAGAGCGCGTCAAACGTGATACTGCGCTCGCCCAGCCAGGCGGCGGGTCGATGACAGCCGCGGAATCGGGCGAAGATCGCCAGCAGTGCCGACTGTCCTTTCATCAGGCGGAGGCCGGAGAAGGAATGCGGGTGGCGATGTAGTCCGCGATGGTGCCGACGGACTCAAAATGTTTGATGTCCAGCGTCGCGGGATCCAAATGCAGCGTATCAATCGTGTCTTCCAGATACATGATCAGTTCGATGTACAGCCCGCTGTCGAAGCCCAAATCCCGCTCTATCTGGGTGTTTCGATGCAGCTCTGAGGTATCGTCGATGTCCATCACCAGCGCGATAGCGGCAATGACCTGGGATTCATAGTTCGGCATGTTTCTCTCCTGAAAGACCGGCCGTGGGGGATGAGGTTTGGCTCAACGCGCACAACCGCAGGCGATCGATCTTGTGGTTGCTGTTTTTGGGCAGTGCGTCGCAAAAAAGGAAGCGATGGGGGATCAGGTAATGCTCCATTCTGGCCTTACACCAGTCGCGCAGCTGGCGGGGTTCCATCGCCTGACGGGTTTCAATCCATGCAACGATTTCATCACCGTAAACGGCGTGCGGAACGCCGACGACGGCGACCTGAATCACGTGCGGGTGGGCGGATATAAGGCTTTCGACTTCCCGCGGGGCGACCTTCTCGCCGCAGGCGTTCAATACGTCGTCCATTCGGCTGATGAAATAGACAAAGCCGTCCTCATCAAGACGGCAGAGATCGCCCGTATACAACACGCTTTCGCCGGGAAAGCGCCCCGGCCGTAACTTGTCGGCCGTTTTTTGCGGGTTGTTCCAGTAGCCTCGCATCACGGTTTCACCGCGAATCACCAGTTCACCGGTCGCGTTGCGGAGGTGCGTGTTCCCGTCGGCATCCACGACCCACAGTTCGGTCCCAGGGATCGCCTTGCCCACGCTCTGCGTTCTGACGCTGAGTTCACTCGGGTCCAGCCAGGTACAGCGATGGCACTCGGTCAGGCCGTACATGGAAAAGAGGCGCGCCTGAGGAAACACCGTTGTCAGCGTGGCGATATCGCCGGGATGTAGCGCCGCCGATGTGCTGGTCACCGTTTTGATGGCGGAGAAGTCGAAGCGCCGACTTAATCGCGCAATCAGGCTGACCATCGTCGGCACCAAGGGAAAGACGGTCGCGCCTTGCTGGACAAGTCGGTTGAGCGCGAACAGCGGTCGGCTGAAGTTTTTCTCGATGATAACCGTCGCGCCGGTCAAGGCCGCCATCGTGATGTGATGCAGGCCATAGTCGAAGCTCAGCGGCAGAGCGCAGTAAATGCGGTCGTGGGCATCCAGCTGCAAATAGTGGGCGACGGACTGCGACGCGGCGATCATATTGCGCTGGGTCAGCATGACGCCTTTGGGGTGTCCCGTGGAGCCGGAGGTATAAATAATGCTCGCCAGATCGAGGCTTAACGGCAGCGGTAACGAGCAGGCGTACGCGCCGCGGGCGACCTCAGCGAACGCGGCGTCAGTCGCCATCCAGTGCGGCGGACGGTGTTTCATCAGGGGAGCGGCACGGCGCGCTTCCTCTTCACCCGCCGCATCCACAATGAGCAGGCTGGCCGAGCAGTCGTCGGCGATCCACGCCAGCTTTTCCGCTTTGGTGTCGGGATGGAGCGGGACATAGACGGTGCCGCAGCGCTGGGTCGCCCAGAAACAGACGATCAGATCGAGGCTGTTGTGCATCAGCACGATCACCCGGTCGCCGCGAGCAAGCGCGTGATGCTGCATCCAGCCCGCGAG
>NZ_CAMKXG010000323.1 GCF_946477055.1 Lonsdalea britannica
GGCGCGGTGCGACGCAGCCGGAACAGGCTCAGCATGCTCATGATGTACATCACAATAGCTCCGAAGACGGCCATCGTAATCATCGCGGCGGTGAGACTCATGCCCTGCAGGTTGATCCAGCTGTCGCTAAAAATCGCGGCAATCCCGATAACGCCGCCGGTGAGGATCGCGCGATGCGGCGTTCTAAAGCGAGACAGCTTGGCCAACCCGGTCGGCAGGTAGCCCGCTCTGGCCAGGGCGAAGAACTGCCGGGAGTAGCCGAGAATGATGCCGTGGAAGCTGGCAATCAGCCCGAACAGACCGATCCACACCAGCATGTGCATCCATCCCGAATTGGCGCCCACCACGGCTTTCATGGCCTGCGGCAGCGGATCGTTAATATTGGAAAGCGTCCGCCAGTCGCCCACGCCGCCCGCGAGCAGCATCACGCCCAGCGCCAAGACCACCAGCGTCATAATGCCGGTGATATAGGCTTTAGGGATGGTCCGCTTCGGATCTTTGGCTTCCTCCGCCGCCATCGCCGCGCCCTCTATCGCCAGGAAGAACCAGATGGCGAAGGGAATGGCCGCGAAGATGCCGGACAACGCAGGCAGGCCGAAGCTGTCGCTGCCTGCCCAACCGTTGGCGACAAAATGACTGATGCTGAAGCCGGGTGCCACAACGCCCATAAAGACCAGTAGTTCGAATACCGCCAGCAGGGTGACGCAGAGTTCGAACATGGCGGCGAGTTTCACCCCCAGAATATTCAGCCCCATAAATACCAGATAGGCGCCCGTTGCGGCATAGCGCGGGTCCAGATTGGGAAACTGTACGTTCAGGTAGGCGCCGATCGCCATCGAGATAGCCGGGGGCGCAAAAACGAATTCAATCAGTGTCGCCATACCGGCGATCAGTCCACCGGTTTCGCCGAAGGCACGGCGGCTGTAGGCGAAAGGACCGCCCGCGTGAGGTATGGCGGTCGTCAGCTCGGTAAAGCTGAAGATAAAACAGGTGTACATGGCGGCGATCATCAGTGTGGTGACCAAAAAGCCGAGCGTACCTGCGACGCCCCAGCCATAGCTCCAGCCAAAATACTCCCCGGAAATGACCAGACCGACGGCGATCCCCCAAAGATGAAGGGTCCCCAGCGTGGGCTTCAACTGCGTTGTCATGACGTTCTCCCCTCTAAAGTATGGATGAAAACCAACCTCTTTTTTATAGGCATAACAGCTGGTTATGGAGCCTGAAGCCTCTTTCTGCGGTGGGGCTGCATACACATCGATGATGACGCTGTTATGGGCGGGGATACTTGACACTAACGAGGTGTTTTTTGCGTTCTGGAGTCAAAGAAGGAGAGGGAAGAGGGCATATTGTCGTCTGCGGTCAACTTTTACTGCCTTTGCGTCAAGCATCGGAATGGCGGTCATTACATGCTGAAAGCCTGTAAGCCACTTCCTTTGATGAGATCTTACGATGGCAGAACAATACGATACGCTGGACGACATCACGATGAGCCTGTTGGCGGAGCGGGCGATGGGTCACTACCCTGCCGATTTGCAGGGGACGCTGACGCTGCTGTGCCGTTCCGAAAATGCGACCTATCGACTGGATGCTGGCGGTAAACGCTACGCCATGCGCATTCACCGGCCGGCTTATCATCATCGCGACGACATTAACGGCGAACTCAGCTGGCTGGCGGCACTGCGTCAGGAAGGCATCATCGTGCCGGAACCGTTGGTGGGACACGATGGTGAAGCGGTACAAACCGTGTCGTTAGACGACGGCGTGGAGCGCAACGTCGTGGTCTTTCACTGGATAGAAGGCGAAATGCCGACGACCGATGTGGACGGGGCGGCCTTTGAACAATTGGGCAGAATTACCGCCCGACTGCATCAGCACAGCCGCAACTGGCAACCGCCTTCCGGTTTTCGCCGCATCGTGTGGGATCACGAAACGATGGTCGGCCCGGAGGCGCATTGGGGACGATGGCAGGATGCGCCTTACCTTTCTCCGTCCGAGCACCCGGTTATCGAAGCGGCGATAGAACGGGTCAGTGCAACGTTGGCCGACTACGGTAAATCGTCGCAGCGCTATGGGTTGATCCATGCGGATCTGCGTTTGACCAATCTACTCCTGTTTCGCGGAGAAACCCGGGTGATCGATTTTGACGACTGCGGTATGGGCTGGTATTTGCACGATCTCGCGGCGGCCATCAGTTTCGTCGAGCATCACCCGCGCGCGCCTGAATGGGTAGAGGGCTGGTTGACGGGCTACCAACAGATTTGCCCTCTCAGCGAGGCCGACCTGGCGGTCATTCCTGCTTTGATCGCACAACGCCGGATCCAGATGACGGCTTGGATCGGCTCGCATCAGCAGACAGAACAGGCTAAAAGCATGGGTGAACGCTGGTGCCCCGACACCTTCAGGCTGTGCCAGCGTTATCTGGACGGTGAGCTGCCGGTGGGCGCCTAACCCGCGTTTTCCTGAAGCTATTTGCACCATCTCAAGGCACTGCTGTGCTGCGGCAGTGCCTTGTCTTCCATCATTGCGCCAGTGTCCACCGCCGTACTCTTTTGTCCCCAACGTTATCCCGCTGTTTTACCTGACGTCTGTCTGATGACGTCAGTCTTTGTCCTTCGCTGGTATGGAAATTGCTTTTTCTCTTCGATTTGGCGTCTTGCATCACTGAGGGAGAAATTATGGGCGTACCGTCATTTCGGCTTCCTCCGCCTGCGGGGATTCCGCTCGGTCACCGCGGCGTGCTGGCAGCTGCGGCCTCGGGGTTGGGGCAATTCATCGGAGACAACGGCGGCGATGCCGATCGTATTCTTGGCATCAGCGGTATCGATCCTGAGCTGCTGGCCTGTCCGACGCTTAGCGTGGGATTAGTAAACTATTGTCGCGTATTGGAAGAGGCCGCGCGTTACTCTGACTGCACCAATTTTGGTCTGCATTACGGCAGGCAGTTCAAGCCCCAGGCGCTTGGGTTGATAGGCTATGTTGGGTTATGCAGTGCCACCCTCGAGCAGGCATTGCATAACGTAGCCCATGCTTTCCCGTTTCATCAGCACGATACGCTGATTCGCCTGGTTGATAAGGGCGATTGCTGGCGTTTCGACTATCAGGTGCGTCATGGCGCGATCCTGCACTGCCGTCAGGATGCCGAGCTGACATTGGGGATGATTTTGAACCTTGTGCGCCACGCCGCAGGCAAGCGTTGGGCACCGCGAGAGGTGCATTTCGAACACCCTCGTCCGGAACAGTGGCATGAGCACTGCAAAGTGTTTGATGCCCCGGTCTACTTCGATCAGC
>NZ_CAMKXG010000324.1 GCF_946477055.1 Lonsdalea britannica
CGCCGGATATGGGCGCAGTGCTTTACAAAGAGAGTAAAGGCAATGCCCGCCGTTTATTCAAGTTGCTGCGCGGTGTCGTCCGTACCAGCCATATCAATGACAGACCGGTCAGTATTTCTACCGTCCGTCAATTCGCTGAAATGCTGATTAATTAACGAGGTATTTATCATGTGCCAATTACCTATTAATAACCCTTTATTAATGAAACCTATTAATCGCCTTACACGCGCTGGAATAAATATTATCAGCGTCAATTTAAATTTTCGTCGGCCCGTAATTGAGGTTGACCGCCCATTCACAGCCTGGGTGCCTGGTGCTTTGGATATTACTGAAACCCGTAAAGGCGTGCGGCGTCCTGTCAAAATGACGACATGGCGTGGCGCCCACATTATTTGGAGGTAGAACTGATGGCAAAAATAGTTATCTGTGTACGCGATAAATCACGAGGTGTGAGCGTGGATTGTCGTGTTGAAGGGGAAGACGGCGATAGCGAGTTGGTGCAGCGCATCGCGGAGAAAACGGCCTCAGGTTTGGCCGGTCACGTATCAGTAAAAGTCAACGATGCAGTCACAAATACACGACGTAAGGAAAAAGTAAATGTCCACTAAAAACAAGCAGTTTACCGAAGCCGTATCCCCTGAGGGGTATTGGATCGATGCCAAGGGCGTATTAACGCCTGAACACCTTATCAAGCCCATTGATATCGCGCGTGATGAGCTGGTCGCGGATTTGATTGGCCGTGCGCTGGCCGTCAACAAGGCACTGTCGGAGTTTAAGTTGTCAGGATTCGCCGATATCGCTGCGTTCGTGTCGCTGTCTGGTGACGAATACGGCGTGAGCCTTGGCGGTAAAAAAGGCAACGTGACGCTGTATAGCTATGATGGCCGTTACAAAATTCAGCGGGCTATGCAAGACCGTATCGCGTTTGATGAACGATTACAGGCAGCCAAGGCATTGATCGATGAATGTCTGTCTGATTGGGTTGATGGGGCCAGACCAGAAATCCACGCCATCATTAACCGGGCTTTTCAGACGGAAAAAGAAGGGGAAGTCAATACTGGCGCGGTACTGTCTTTACGCCGACTTGAAATTGAAGACGAACGTTGGCAACGCGCCATGTCGGCCATCGGTGAAGCTGTGCAGGTTGTTGGCAGTCGTTCATATATCCGTGTCTATGAACGTATCGGAGATTCCGACCAGTATCAGGCTATCTCGTTAGATATTGCGGGGGTGTGATATGTCCGGACTCCATAAAATGACAGCAGGTGAATTTAACCGGCGCTATCCGATTGGGGCATCATTCATTTATGAATCATTGATGGAGCCGAAAGAAAAACGCGCCGTAAAAACAATCGACATTGCCCGTGATTTTGATTGCGGCGTTATTGTCGAAATTAATTTACTGCCGTATTTCGTGAAGCTGGAATCGTTGACGCCAGCGGCGTGATTTAACCTCAAATTAATTAACCATTAAATATGGCGTAATCCCGCCAGGGGCGCGCTTACGCCTAAAACATGGAATTGCGTATGAAGAATAAGTTTTTTATTTCGCATAAATCCACAAAAAGCAACCCGTGGATTTTATTGGCAATCGCTATGTCAATTGCTATCTGGGCCGCTGCGATTGTGGGTTTTATGCAGATTTGTTTATTTCTTATGGAGGCGTGAATGTCTTTTTCTAAAGAGAATACCCAAGTCAAATGTACTCGCTGCCGTAATACACATTTCGAATCTGAGCGGGTATCTAAACGCGATCCCAAATATAAGGTGATACCAACATTCACTCAACTTTGCCCTCGCTGTGGTTGTAAGAGTTTTTATGACCTCACTCCGCAGTTTGCATGGTGTTGGGCCAGCGGACTTATTGAGATAGGTGATTGTCCCCCCTCGTCAGAACCGGATGGCTCAGGTGCGATCATGTTCGCAACCGGACCTAAATATGCACTGAAAGGCTTTCTTGATGTTGTTGCCCGTCATGGCAAAGGCGACAGTACCGGAAAACTTTTGGTACCAGGAGTGCCGGAAGCGCCAGATAGCGACATGGCATTAGATGCCCTTATGTCATGGTTGGCATGGTGCGAACAGAGGAAAGGCGCACAACGCGACGGTATAAAAATCTCCTTAGTGGAGGGTGACTAATGGCTACGAAAAACAGTGATAAAGCGGATTTGCTACGCGCTGTATTGCAAAACGGGCCTCGTACCTCTGCCGAGCTAACTTCTCTAACTGGTATTCGCGCTAAGCGTATCAGCGAGTGTTTAGCGCGTGATATCCGTCGCGGCACGGTGGTGCGAGGTACGATTAACCATCGCCGCGTGTTTGGTCTGGCTGGCTCAATTGACCCCATACACCTCAAGGTAGAGCGTCATTGCCAGGGGCGCTCTGTCCCCATTCCCACTAAATCCGACTTCACAAGCATTAGCCAATTCGCTGCCGAGTTGGAGCGCCGTCAGCAGTTCATCCAGGCGAGGCGCGTCTGGTTGTCAGCTTCAACAATGGCCCACACCCATGAAAAACGAAACTGGTGTGAGATTCGGGCGCATGTCTGTTCTAACTCGATGCGTGAGGTGTGACATGCCGATAGTGAGCAATTGCGAATACATGGACAACGGCGCTTTGCGCATTTACCGGATGAATGATGGCACTCAGGCCAAAGAGCGTCCCGCTTTCCCAGGGAAGTCTCGGTTTGAGTTTTACGACGCCCGCGGCAATCGCATCTATAAAGCGGCCACTTTGCGGGAGATTAAACAGGCGATTGAGCGACATAAAAAATTGTGGAGAGTGCTATGAAAACAACGCGCGCTAATTTGCATCTTTTTGATGACTTCCTTTTCCATAACCCAGAACTGGGTGACCGTTGGTTAGAATTATTCGTCGAAGTTCGTAACGAGCTATTGAGTTTGCGAAAACGCGAGGGTGACCTCGACCAGCAGGTTATTGGCATGGTGGGTAACAGGAATGTCGGTTGTTATATAAAGAAATTCGAAACCGAAGAGGACGTGATCACCATTTGCCTGGAGCTGAAGCATCAGTCAGAAGACTCGTTATTGTCACAAGAAATCGTTCTGTCGAAAGTTAATGGTCAATGGCGCGTCAACATGTCCCTGGCTAGTTTCCCGGAGTGCGAGACACCGGCTGGCGCACTTTTCAAACTCAGTGATTGGCTTCTTAGAATGGGGCTGGCTGCGTCGATTGATATGTCTATGGAACAACGCCTGGAGGCATTAACCGATGACTATCACCGTTAATTCTATGGCTGAGCTTTTGGGTTTCAGTGTAGTG
>NZ_CAMKXG010000325.1 GCF_946477055.1 Lonsdalea britannica
ACAGATCATATTGATGCCGAAGACAGTGACGCCCTGCACCACGCAAAGCAGATGTCCGCGCCACGGCAGGGGCCGCAGGCGACCGGTCAGTTTCAGGAACGATAACAGCAGTGCGGAGGCAATGGCGAAACGCCAAAAGACCGACACTTCCGGCGGCACGCTGCCATGCTGTAGGCTGATAGCCAGCCAGGTGGTGCCCCAAATCAGGACGACGAGTAAATAAAGCAAGATATTCATAGAGGACTCTCTGTCACGGCGGATACCATTCAGTATCCGGCTGGACAGGCAGGCGCGCTGTCACGAATTTGCGCTGGTTACCATCAAATTGCGGTTTTTTCACAGAGGACATTATGGCGAGCTACGAGGCACTGAACGTTTTGCAGCACTATAAAACGCATTTGCGGGATTCGGTGGACCTCAATAACGGCGTCAGTCTGGCGTCGTGGCAGAACAGCCACGACCGTGTCACGCTTGAAAATACCAATCATCACACCCTGAGCCTGTATATCGCCGGGGGCTATGAGTCCTACCATAAACGGCCGGACGGCTGGTTCAACGGCGGCGGGCCGGATCGCTTTTGCCTGATGCCGAAACACAGCATTTCCACGTGGGATATCCGCAGCGATTTGCAGTTCGTTCACCTGTATTACACCGATGACCACCTGCGCGCGCTGGCGGAACAGATCTGGGATCGCAGTCCGGCGAGCCTGCAACTCGAAGAGCGGGTATTTGGCGACGATGCGCAGATTGTCAGCCTGTATCGCCACTTTCTGTTGCAGCACAGCTGGCAAGACGCCGCCGACAGACTCACGCTGACGACCGCCTCGACGCTATTGATGACTCACGTGTTGCGGCGCTATACCCAGTTGCAGTGGGCGCTGCCGACGGTGCGCGGCGGACTGGCGCCAATGGTTCGTCAGCGCATTCGGGCGCTGATCGACGCGCGGCTCGCGGAACCGCTGACGCTGGCGGACCTGGCCGCCGAGGCCGGGCTGAGCGAATTTCACTTTGCGCGTATGTTTCGTCACAGCGAGGGGATGGCGCCGCATCAGTTTGTGATGCAGGTTCGCCTCGAACGTGCGCACCATCTGGTTCGCCATACCGCGCTGCCGATGACCGATATCGCGTTGGCGTGCGGATTCAGTTCCTCCAGCCACTTCAGCCAGCGCTTTCGGGCCGCGTATGGCGTCACGCCTTCAGTGATGCGGCAAAAAAGCGAATAGGGATCGCCGCGAGGGGCGGTGTTTTCCGTTGCGTTGGCTTGTCTGCTGACAGTACCATTGCGTGCCGATGTTGATGTGAGCTGAATAATAACTATGCGCGTGCTGCTGGCCCCGATGGAAGGGGTGTTGGACTCTCTGGTCCGTGAACTGCTGACTGAAGTGAATGACTACGATCTGTGCATTACGGAATTCCTGCGCGTGGTCGATCAGCGGCTGCCGGTCAAATCCTTTTATCGCCTGTGCCCTGAACTGCATCATGCCAGCCGCACGCCGTCGGGGACGCGGGTGCGTGTTCAGCTGTTGGGGCAATATCCGCACTGGCTGGCCGAAAATGCGGCCCGCGCGGTGGAGCTGGGATCCTACGGCGTCGATCTGAACTGCGGGTGTCCGTCGAAACTCGTGAACGGCAGCGGCGGCGGGGCCACGCTGCTTAAAGATCCGGAACTGATCTATCAGGGCGTCAAAGCGATGCGCGCGGCGGTGCCGGAGACGATGCCGGTGACGGCGAAAGTCCGATTGGGCTGGGCGTCGGACAGCCATCGTTTCGAAATCGCCGACGCCGTGCAGCAGGCGGGGGCTACCGAGCTGGCGGTCCACGGACGCACCAAAGAGGACGGCTATCGGGCGGATCGCATCAACTGGGACGCGATTGGCGAGATCCGCCAGCGGTTGACCATCCCGGTGATCGCCAACGGCGAAATCTGGGATTATGCGAGCGCGCAGGCCTGCATGCAGGCAACGGGATGCGATTCGGTGATGCTGGGGCGCGGGGCGTTGAACGTCCCCAATCTGAGTCGGGTCATCAAATACAACGAACCGCGGATGCCGTGGCCGGACGTGGTCCGGCTGCTGCAAAAATACGTGAGGCTAGAAAAGCAAGGCGATACGGGCATGTATCATGTCGCGCGCATCAAGCAGTGGCTGGGTTATCTGCGTAAAGAGTATGACGAAGCTGCCGGACTGTTCGCCGAAGTGCGCGCGCTGACGTCCTCCGGCGCGATTGCCCGCGTTATCGACGCCGCGCATTGACTCTTTCCTACCTGTGGCGCATCGGTTCAGTCCCGTTGAATGGCGTTTTTATCCCCTCCGTAGGATTTGGTCAGCCCTTTCTCACGATAGGACGTTCCGCGCAGGTCGTTATATCCAGACGTAATTAGCGCAAAGTCAGACTTTTGTTGATAATAGCCGCGATCTTCATAGCGCGTTCCAATGCGCCATTGCAGCCGCCTGCTCCATGCCTTATTCGGCGTGGAGGTCAGTGCAGTCTTTTTTCGTCAATTTTTAGCCTGAAATAAGGCGTTTACGGTTATCCACCGCCGTTATTCATGGCAATGCCGCAATGAACAAATTAATTAAAAAACATGACTTTCTGGGAATGATTTTCTAGCCAGGGTTGCCTGTAATGGAGAAAGCCAGTGATTGAACATTTCAGAGGAAAATATGAGGTTGCATTAAAGTTCAGCATTCAAGATATTGCCGCTTTCCGCGAAAGATTATTCAGCCTTCATCCTGAATCTTTCGTTTTTGAAAATAAAGAAAGCGATATCTATTACGATACGGCGGAACAATCGTTAAGTCATAAAAATATCAGCATGTTATTACGATGTATGGTGCCCTCTGGCATCAAGCTGTGGATCGTCAAAGGGCCGCGCGCCGGCTGCAGCGAGACGGTTAACGTGGAGTCATTTGAACGCACCGACAGTATGCTGAAGACGTTAGGATTCCAGCCGGTATTCGAAGTGAATAAAACGCGAAGTATTTATTTTTTAGATACTTTTCAAATTACGCTGGATTATATCGAGTCACTTGGTCATTACGTCGGAATATCCTGTATGACGGAGCATGAATCGGAATTAGATCGTCTGGGCGAGAAATGTCAGGAGTGTGCGCTGAGGCTGGGGTTACAGCTGGATAATATTGAATATCGCTCTTACCGTCACTTATTGGGGCATTAATTCTCGGAGTGAAAACGCGCTGCTCTGATTTGAGCAGCGCGGGGGCTTTTGACCCTGTCTCTTATACACATCTGACGCTGCCGACGAAGAGGATAGT
>NZ_CAMKXG010000326.1 GCF_946477055.1 Lonsdalea britannica
AATTCAACGAATAAAAAATATTTATTTTTTTACTAATGAATAAAACCAGTATTTAACTCTCCCGTTACGCACCGGCACTGCTGCCATCGGCGCGCGCCACCATTCGTTTCACCCGTTTTCACAATACTATCAAAAATAATAACTAACCTAATCGCGTCTCCGATATATACTAGGCCGCGACATTTGTTACTTGCGTGTTTCATTTATTGAAAAAATGGAACATCCGGCGCGATCTCGTCTGCGAGCGACAACATACAGCACTTGTTATTTCCTTTAATAAAAGAACGATTTTACAGATTTAACAGCCCATGTTGTTTATCAGCACGGGCATGAAATCGTTAGTAAAACATACGGAGTTTATTTATGAGTTTTCTGAAGAATGTCACCATCAGGACTATGATGTTAATCATACTTGGCATATTCCTCCTCCTTTGGGTCGGCGTATCTTTATTTACCGTTTCCGAATTCAATAAAATGGGGTCGCTGCTTGACGTCAACCAGTCGCAGAAAAAAAGTTATCTATTACTGGTGAAAGGAGGCGATCAATATTTTCGCGCCGTGACGCGGATGCTGAGAAGCGCCGACTACGTGCAGCTCGGTGATACGGCTACGGCGAAAACCATGCTGGACTCAGCCAACGTCGCAATTAAAAATACCAAAGACGCGCTGGAACAGTTTCGCCATAACGACTCGCTTGAGATTGACCCCGCGTTAATCACTAATACGACATCTACCTGGTCTTCGCTGATCGAGTCGGGCATCGAGCCCATGTTCGCCGCGCTGCAAGCCGGTCGCATTGACGACTTTCGTCAGATTTACCGCGTGACATATCCGTCCCTCAGCGTGAACTTTGCTGCCAATTCAGACCAGTATGCCGAGGCGCTGCAGGCCAACCGAGCCATCGACGACGTTCACGCGATGACGTCATTGAACAAACGCCTACTGATTGTGACGATGATACTGGGTGTGATCATTCTGATTATCAGCGACCGTTATCTGGTCAACTATCTGGTGAAACCGATTAATCAGCTGAAGTCGCATCTTGAACGTCTGAGCGAAGGCCAGCTGAGCTTCGATTTGAAAGAGTTTGGCCGCAACTGCGCCGGGCAGCTGTTTCCGCACGTGACCTTTTTGCAAAACAGCCTGCGTACGACGGTGAGCACTATCCGCGACAGCGCGTTCTCAATTCATCAGGGTTCCAGCGAGATTCGCCTGGGCAACAACGACCTGTCCGCGCGTACTGAACAGCAGGCCGCCGCGTTGCAGGAAACAGCGGCCAGCATGGAAGAGCTGAGCTCGACCGTGAAAATGAATGCTGAAAACGTTCATCAGGCCAGCAAACTGGCGCACGAAGCGTCTATCGTCGCGCGGAAAGGCGGCGAGATTACGGATGACGTCGTGGGTACGATGGACGACATTACGACCAGCTCCCGCAAAATCGCGGATATCACCAGCGTGATCAACGGCATCGCGTTCCAGACCAACATTCTGGCGCTGAACGCGGCGGTTGAAGCGGCCAGAGCCGGTGAGCAAGGGCGTGGCTTCGCCGTGGTGGCGGGGGAAGTCCGCAATCTGGCGCAGCGCTCAGCTCAGGCAGCGAAAGAGATTGAAGGTTTGATCGCCGAATCCGTCTCGCGCGTCGATATTGGTTCCAGCCAGGTCAAAAAAGCTGGCGAAGCGATGGGCACGATCATTACCTCTATTACCCACGTTAACGACCTGATTAGCGAAATCGCCTCGGCCTCCGATGAGCAGAGCCGCGGTATCGAGCAGGTGGGCAGCGCGGTGACGCAAATGGACGGCGTGACTCAGCAGAACGCCGCCTTGGTGCAGGAAGCCTCCGCTGCTGCGGGCTCTCTGGAAGAGCAGGCGCGTCATCTGACCGATGCCGTGGCCGTCTTCAAGCTGGAAAGCGAAGCGCGTCCGGCTTCCGGTAGCCCCCAAAATGGTCTGGAATTGAAACGCCCAGCGCTGAGCCAAAAACCGGCATTGGTCGCAGCACCTGCCGCCAGCAAGGCGCAAAACAGCAATGACAACTGGGAACAGTTTTAATTTCCATCGTTAATGAGCACCACTAAGCGCACCGGTTTCGCCGGTGCGTTTTTTATTCTCCTTCCTCTTTCAATACTCGTCATATAACCCTGACAGCCAGGATCCGCAGGACCAAAAATAGTCGTTTTTCGGTTGCGGTGACGCTGGTCTCATTTCTCTTTAGATAAAAGCGTGGCTCTGAATACCCCTTTTTATATCCGTGCCTATACTTAGGGAATTAAAACCCGGCAGGTGTTTTGGACGACGGCTTTATCGCCGTTCAAGCGTGGCTGCGTTTCTATGGAAGGGTTTTAAATCAGATAGTTAGGAAGTACAGCAGGGCATGGCTTGACGCGTCTGAACAGGGTTAATCATCGCTGCACATTCGTTCATCGAAAAGAAAGAATATTGTTCGCGTCAGGGCGCGGACCTATTAAAGACTCTCATGGGGTGGAATATGCATTTTCTGAAAAACATCAGCATACATGCGATGGTATTAGTCATTGTAGGCACACTGATCGTGATATGGGGTATCGCGTCGGGATACAGTATTTATTCTCTAAATCAGGCGACGAATTTACTGACGCAGGGTGAAGCGCAGAAAAAGAATTATTCCTTTTTGATTTACGGCAACGACCAGTATTTCCGCGCTGTCATCCGTCTGGAACGAGCGATGGATTTTATGCAGGAGAACGATCAGGTTAACGCCAAGAAGACGATGGATATGGCGCAGTCCGCTATCCAGAATACGAAGACGGCACTGGAAAACTTCAAAAATTCCGAACACATCGGGATTGACCCGACCACCGCGAACGGCGTGTATACCACCTGGGAAAAGGTGATCACGGATGCGGTAGACCCCATGAATGCCGCGCTGCAGCGTAATGATCTCGCCAGTTTCCGCACGCTGTTCCGCGAAGTTTTCCCGCCGATTGCATGGACGTTTGGCGATGAGCTTAAAAAATACAGCGATGAGATGTCGGCGTCCAAAATCATTCCTTCTATTAGCGAACACAACGCTCGTAACCGCGATACGATCATCATCGTGCTGCTCGCCGGTATCGTGGTGCTGATCTTTACCGAATACTATCTGCGCAACTATCTGGTTAAACCGATTGCGGTCATTAAATCGCATCTGGCGCAGCTCACGGCGGGCCGTCTGGGTTGCGAACTGGTTGAGTTCGGCCGCAACTGCGCTGGTCGCTTGATCCCGGACATCAAACT
>NZ_CAMKXG010000327.1 GCF_946477055.1 Lonsdalea britannica
GCGCTGCGTACGCCGCACCGCGCCTCGCCGTCGGAGACATCTATCGACGTCGGCCACGACAGCGACGGCAGACAGTCGATCAACCGCTGGCGGTTCTGCTGCTGATCCGAATCGCGATACTCGGTCCCGGTGTCTCCACGGTGATAGCTGGCGCCGATGCAGTGCTGCTGGTGTCGCGGGCTGATCGGCGTCAGGTAGCCATCGTAGCATAGCACCTGTTTAAGAGGACGCAGTTGGGCGTTGCCGGGCACGTGACTCACCTGTCCCCGCACGGCGTAGGTGGGGAGGTAACGCGTTTGCGGCCAGTCGCTGAGTTGATGTCCGTTCGCCAGAATGACCGTGGCATGCTGAACATTGTCTCCGCTATCCAGCGTCAAACGCCAGCCGTCAGAGGACGGAGTAAGCTCGGTGACGGTCGTGTTTAATCGGACCTGCATGCCCTGACGGATCGCCAGCGCCAACGCGGCGGCGGTCAGCTCGGCCGGGCACAACCATCCCCCGGACGGATACGTAATGCCGCGATGAAGAAGCGGGACGCCGCAGGCCTGAGTCAGCGTCTGCGCGCTGGCTGCATGCACCAGTTCTTCAGGCCATTGCCCGGCGAGGATTCGGTCGATTTTGCGCGCGCTTTTATCGTCAAACGCTAACTGGCTGACTCCGCACCACTGATGTTCGTAGTCTACGCCCTGAGCCGCCAGCGCATCGTAGGTGCGTCGGGCATAGCCGAACGCGCTGGCGAAAAAACGCGACAGCGCATCGTGCTTATCATTGAGCAGCGGATAGAGCGCGCCTTGTCGGTTGCCGGAAGCGCCTTGTCCCACTTGTTCATCGGCGCAATACAAGGTGACCTTGGTGCGGCGCCGTTGCAGCGCCAACGCCGTCAACAGGCTGGCGATACCGCCGCCGATGATGGCGACCTCCTGCGGCTGCGTGGCGGCAGGACGATGATACCAGGGCGTGGATTCGGTAACGGGGATGGCTTCTGGCAGATCCCCGCTCAGCATCTCGCGCTTGTGGCCGAATCCTTTGACTTTACAGACGTTGAACCCGGCTTCCTGCAATCCTCGACGGACAAAGCCCGCCGCGGTGAAGGTGGCGAAGGTGCCGCCGGGACGGGACAACCGCGCCATCGCGTTGAACAGGTTGGCGGTCCACATGTCCGGGTTTTTCGAGGGGGCGAAACCGTCCAGAAACCAGGCGTCGACCTGATGATTGATGCTCTCATCGAGCTGGGGCAACAGGTCATTGATATCGCCGAACCACAGATCGAGCGTGATGTGACCGTCAGCCAGTATCAGACGATGGCAGCCGGGGGACATCGTCGGCCAGTGTTGTCGCAGTTCGTCGGCGAACGCGGCCAGTTCGGGCCACTGGGCATGCGCGGCCGCCAGATCGTCCACCTGCAGGGGAAACTTTTCAAAACTGATGTAATGCAGGCGTTGCAAGGTGGCGTCGGGCTGCTCACGGCGAAAATCGGCGAACGCTTGCCATAAGGTCAAGAAATTCAGTCCGGTACCGAATCCGCTCTCCGCAACGGTGAAAGTCGCGCGTAAATTTTGTGCAAAACGTGCGGGTAAGTCATTGCCCTGTAGAAAGACATAGCGGGTTTCCGCGAGCCCATCCTGGTTGGAAAAATAGACGTCGTCAAACTGTAGCGAAACAGGTGTACCCTGAGAGTTCCAGCTTAGCGAAGCGGTTCGGATGGCGGGCGTAATCACGGCAACTCACTCATAATTCAGGCGGTGGCGGAAGTTTAACGGTCAGCCCCTTTGTGTGCAAATTTGTGCAAAGTTAGGCAGATCGGACTTGTTCAGCTTACAAGTGTAAGCTAAAGTGCTTCGCAGTATCCTAAATGCTTATACAAACGAATGAGGTATTGAATGAAACGTGCAGTGATTACAGGTCTTGGGATCGTATCTAGCATAGGTAATAACCAAGAGGAAGTTCTTGCATCTCTGCGTGAGGGCCGTTCAGGAATCACCTTTTCTCAAGAGATGAAAGATGCCGGCATGCGTAGTCACGTCTGGGGCAACGTTAAACTGGACACGACTGGCTTGATCGACCGTAAGATCGTGCGTTTCATGAATGATGCTGCCATTTATGCCTTCCTCTCCATGGAGCAGGCGGTGAAGGATGCGGGTTTGTCCGAAGAAGTTTATCAGAACAACCCGCGTGTGGGTCTGATCGCCGGTTCCGGCGGTGGTTCCCCGCACTATCAGGTACTGGGTGCCGATGCAATGCGTAGCCCGCGCGGCGTGAAAGCTGTGGGTCCGTACGTGGTGACCAAGGCGATGGGCTCTGGCGTTTCCGCCTGTCTGGCCACACCGTTCAAGATCCACGGTATCAACTACTCCATCAGCTCCGCGTGTGCGACTTCCGCACACTGTATCGGTAATGCCGTAGAGCAGATTCAGATGGGCAAGCAGGACATCGTGTTTGCCGGCGGCGGCGAAGAGCTGAGCTGGGAGCTGTCCTGCGAGTTTGATGCGATGGGTGCACTGTCCACCAAATACAACGACACGCCGGAAAAAGCCTCTCGTACCTATGATGCGAACCGTGATGGTTTCGTCATTGCTGGCGGCGGCGGTATGGTCGTCGTGGAAGAGCTGGAACACGCGCTGGCGCGTGGCGCTCACATCTATGCCGAAGTCGTGGGCTACGGTGCAACGTCCGATGGCGCTGACATGGTTGCTCCGTCTGGCGAAGGCGCAGTACGCTGCATGAAAATCGCTATGCAGGACATCGAAGGGCCGATCGATTACATCAACACCCACGGAACTTCAACGCCGGTCGGCGATGTGAAGGAACTGGGCGCGATCCGTGAAGTGTTCGGCAACGATACGCCAGCTATCTCCGCAACCAAAGCGATGACGGGTCACTCTTTGGGGGCCGCGGGCGTACAGGAAGCTATCTATACGCTGCTGATGCTGGAGCATAACTTCATCGCGCCGAGCATCAACATCGAAACGCTGGACGAGCAGGGTGAAGGGATGAACATCATCACTGAACCGACCGAACGTGAGCTGAACACCGTGATGTCTAACGGTTTCGGTTTCGGTGGCACCAACGCCGTTCTGGTCATGAGCAAGTACAAACAGTAAGCGCATGACGTCAACCGGGGCGCTCAGCCCCGGTTATTTTTATCTCGCCTGATTGATTGACGCACGTCCATCCGCTTTTCTACCGCTAACCGCTAACCGCTAACCGCTAACCGCTAACCGCTAACCGCTAACCGCTAACCGCT
>NZ_CAMKXG010000328.1 GCF_946477055.1 Lonsdalea britannica
TTAACGTGGCGTAACAGCCGCGGGCATGCAGGCTGGCGGCGGGCGACAGGAATAACATGTCGTCTCGGCGTAGGTCGCTGATATCCGACGCGCAAGACTGGGCAGATAGCGTAGACACAGTCCGTTCCTTATGGTTGATTCACAAAAACGAAAGGCCGAGAAAGGCGTATTTCGTTGGAATTATGCTGTGGTAATCACAGGTCCTTTCACTGGACCCGTCCCGTCGGGGCGCAGTGATTCGCCGTATCGACGGTGCGGCGCTTGCGGGTGCCGTTTAATTGGCCGCGCCAATAAAGCGCCTTACGGCGGATCGTCAAGGTCATCAATAAAAACAGGCGGACGCGTGATGCCGTCCGCCAGCGTGCTAGCGGCGATGGTGCATGGCCATCGTCGTTACCAGCTGTAACTCACCGTGGCGACGATGCTGCGTCCGGAGCCGTAGAAGCAGGCGGACGTATTGCTGCATGACGCGACATAGTGTTTATCAGCCAGATTGTTGACGTTAAGCTGCACGGCCGCGCCTTTCAGGCTGGCGGCGGCTTCGCCCAGTTCGTAACGCGCCATGGCATCGAACAGGGTGTAGTGAGGCACTTTGAAGCTTTCGGCGTTGTCGCCGTAGCTGGTGCCGACATAGCGCACGCCGGTGCCCAGCGTCAGGCCTTTCAGCGCGCTATCCAGGAAACGGTAGGTTCCCCAGGCGGATGCGGTGTGGCGTGGAATC
This sequence comes from Lonsdalea britannica, assembly GCF_946477055.1. Taxonomy (GTDB): domain Bacteria; phylum Pseudomonadota; class Gammaproteobacteria; order Enterobacterales; family Enterobacteriaceae; genus Lonsdalea; species Lonsdalea britannica_A. Next base: position 722 of record NZ_CAMKXG010000328.1, read on the forward strand.
GACGCCGGTGCTTTGCCCACCTGATTGGCGGTGTTGCTCTCGCGCGTCTCCGCATCGGTAAAGGTGTAGGCGCCCATCAGGCTGATTTCCGGGGTGAGCTGGGTGTGCGCTTCCGCTTCCACACCCTTCGATTTCACCTTGCCGATCTGCTCGTTGTATCCGGTGATGCTGTTATAGGAGGTGATGTTCTTCTGGGTGATATCGAACAGCGAAAGCGTCAGCAGCGTGTTGCCGCCCGGCGCCTGATATTTCACCCCAACTTCGGACTGCTCGCCGGTGGTGGGTTTGAACGGATCGCTGCCCGGCGCGCCCGTGCTCAGGTTTGGCTCGAATGACGTGCTGTAGCTGATGTACGGGGAAATGCCGTTGTCGAAGGCGTACAGCAGCGCCGCGCGGCCGGTGAACTTGTTGTCGTTCTGCTGTGACGTGGTGGACTCGGCTCGGTCCGTCGTGCGCACTTCGCTCCAGTCGTTACGTCCGGACAGCAGCAGATTCCAGCGCTCCCACTCCATCTGGTCTTGCAGATAGATCCCCACCTGATCGAGCTTTTTCACCGTACTGCTCATCAGGCTCAGTTCGCTATCGCTGACCAGCCACGAACCGCCGTAGGCCGGGTTGGCCCAATCGAAATCGTACTGGTCGCCGCCGTTGCGCCAGTAGTTGTAATCCTGCTTCTGCCATTTGTAATCCAGCCCGCCGATCAGGGTATGGGCGACGTCGCCGGTCGCAAATTTGGCCTTCAGCTGGTTATCCAGTCCCAGTTCATCGGTATTGGTGTACTCCTTCTGCTGACGGCGGGAGATCGTGGTGTCCGTCGCCGTTCCGCCGACGGTGTAGACCAGATACTTGTACTTCTCCTTCAACTTGGAGTAGCGGAAGTTCTGCTGGAACGAGATCGTGTCGTTGAACGAGTGGTCGAAGATATAACCGAGCGACCCCAGCTCGCGCTTCGATTCGTGATAGTGGGGATCGCTGACGTTCAGGTCGTAAGGGATATAGCCGGACACCGTTTCGAACGCCGTGCCGTAGGCGGGCAGGAAGTTACGGAAGCCCGCCTCCGGATCGTTCTGGTAGGCCGTCAGCAGCGTAAAGCTGGTATCGGGATTCGGCAGCCAGGTGAGGGCGGGCGCGATGGCGATGCGCTCCTGCTTAGAGTTTTTAACGAATTCATGCTGGGTGCTGCCGATGCCGTTCAGGCGGTAAAGCAGCGTTTTGTCGTCGTTCAGCGCGCCGCCGAAGTCGAACGCCGCTTCGCCCAGATGCTGATTGCCCGCGCTGAACTGAATCTTGCGGATCTCTTCCGCCGTCGGACGTTTACTGGTCATGCTGATCAGGCCGCCGGGGTTGACCTGTCCATACAGCACGGACGCCGGGCCATGAACCAGCTCGACGCGTTCAAGCAGCCACGGATCGAATTTGCCGAGCGATGACCCCTGACCGCTCAGCCCGAAGCTCAAACCATCAAGGAATTTCGGCGCGTAACGGAATCCGCGGGCGATCACTTCGTCGTTGCGGTTGGAGGAGCCGCGGTAGTTGGTGACGACGCCGCTGGTGTAGTTCAAGGCATCGGCGACGGAGCCAACGGCCTGCTGGTCCATCTGGTCACGGGTCACGACGGAGATCGTCTGCGGCGTTTTGACCAGCGGCGTTTCGGTTTTGGTGCCGGATGCGCTGGCCTTGGCGACGATGCCGCGAAGCGGGGCCGTAACGCTTTCTCCCGGCGTTGCCGTCACCACAATGGTGTCGCTCTTATCGGCGGAAGAGGGCGTTTCCGCCGCCTGCGTCAAGGCGGGGATCAACAGCGAGGAAGCCAGCACCAGAGGCGCTCTGCGGCTGTTAGTACAAAAAGTAATAAGCTGTGCTAATGGTTTTATTTTGGTTTCAAACATGATTTATCCCTTTGAAAATCCTGTCGCAAAACATCAGAAGGAAGAGTTTCGTAAGCATTGCGCCAGCAACCCACCAGGATGGTTAACCATCACTGAGACGGGAAGCTGATAAACCTCTTGTTTTTAGTGGTCTTAGCCCACGTTAATCCCTGTCTTAACGTAAGTTCGGTTTACATGTTATTGCAACTGTAAATGATTCTCAATATTATTCGTTTTTATGTCTTGTTCTGTGATGTCATCCTCAGACGTGAAAATTTGAGTCATTAATCTTAAGTAATTGTTAAGGGATTCAGGACCGGGAGGTTTTATGTCTGAACCACGACCGTCGGGATTTGCCGCGGCGTTGTTACGTGAGCCGGAGGTGGGAACGGAAGCCTGGTGGCGACAGATTGCCGACTTTGGCACGCCGCTGGTGGAAAGCGCGGGCGCCGAGCTGGTGAGGGCGACGTTTCTTTGGCGCGATCCCGCAGGGTCGGAGGCGCACTCTCCGACACAACGGGTGTATGCGGATATCAACGGCGTCACCGATCACCACAGCTGTTCGCCGCAAAGCCTGCAGCGTCTGGCGGGAACGGATGTCTGGCACGGGTCTGTTGAGGTGGAAAAGGCGTGGCGCGGCAGCTACTGCCTGCT
>NZ_CAMKXG010000329.1 GCF_946477055.1 Lonsdalea britannica
GGCGGACAAAGTCATCCCGCAGCCATTCCAGCGCCAGCGTCAATCCCATATCCAGCACGTTAGGACGCAGCCGCGTCGCCACATTCCGCACAACCTGGATAGTCTTATCGGATAGCGCCATCAGATTCTGTAATGGCGTCAACAGCGACGGGTTTTCTTTAGCGAACTGCATGCGTAACAAAGACAGGCTGATGCGCATGGAAGTGAGATGCTGTCCCAGCTCATCATGGATCTCCCGGGCGATATGCTTACGCTCCTCCTCCCGGGAGATCTCGCGCTGGCGCGTCAGGAGCCGTAGCTGACTGTGGGATTCCTCCAGCCTTTTCTCCGCGTAACGAATCGCGGAAATATCGCGGCCGACGGTGAGAATCGAGGTCAGCTGGCCGTTCTGGCCAAACTCCGGCACGCAACGGATATGGTGAACGGCGCGCGGTTTATCGCCGATATCCTGCGTACTCTCCTCCAGCTCCCCTTCCACGCTGCTCTGCGTATCCATGACCAACTGCACTAACTGCTGAATGCGCTGCGCGCAGGGGGCGTCAGGCAGAAGATCCGTCAGCTTACGGCCGAGCAGTTGATCGGCGCTGAAGCCCAGATGAGCCAGCGTAGCCGGATTTGCATATTGGCAGGTCATTTGCGGACCAAATCGGACGATCAGATCCGGCGTGTTTTCGACCAACGCCCGGAACTCCTGTTCGCGGGAATAGGCGATATGTTCGATGTGTTTGCGCTCCCGAATATCGCGCACGACGCACATGCTGTATTTTTTGCCTTTGTGTTTGAAGTGGTTAACGCTGACTTCGACCGGGATAATCGCGCCGTGTCGGCTTCTGTGCTGAGTTTCGAACGTCAGTCCACGCTTCCAGCCACGCTCATCGCGCCAGCTGTGTTGAATCAACTCCGCGCTCCGGCAAGGATCAATATCCCGTATGTACAACGTCTGAAACTCCTGCGGGCTGTAGTGCAGCACCCGGCAGGCTTCCGCATTGGCATAGCAAAACTGGTTGTGCTCATTGACGATGTAGATCGCGTCTTTGATGCGGCTGAACGCGAACGCGACCAGTTCCATCGGCGGAACCTCCTCGGAGTGAAGGGATTGAGGGGACCTTGGGGGGTATAACATAGCCATCTCCATGCTGTCGCAGATCTGCCCGGACCCCGACTCGGCGCCACGGGCAGTACGGAATTACAGTCATCTCGTGACGACATGACCTGTAACCGGGTAATCAAACTGAATGACAAGTTGTTCTCTTTTGCCGCGAGGTCAAAGATAGGCTCAGGCGTCTACGGCCTGGCGGAGGAAGCCTCTGGCACGGGAAAGGCGCGATCGCACCGTACCGATCGGCATCCCTAATCGTGCGGCAATATCCTGATAGCTGGCATCGGCGTCAATCAGCATCACCAGCATGTGACGGGTGTCATCCGGTAAATGCGTACTCGCCACCAGCACACGGTGCAGGACATGGCCACATTCGATGATTCGGCTGGGATCGTTATCGCAGGAAAGCTTCTCCAATTCGTCCTCGCTGACTTCACAAGCGTGGGATTTCGCTTGCTTGTAGTGGTTGCGGACGAGGTTCAGCGCAATGCCGAATACCCACGTTTCCGGACGCGAGGCGCCAGCGAATTTTTCGCGATTTCTCAGCACCTCCAGATAGGTCATCTGCTGCAAGTCTTCCACATCCTCTTTGTTGGCCACGCGTTTACGAATGAAATTCTGCAGGCGTTTGCCATGCTGCCGAAAGACCTGCTCCCAGTCTACAGCCTCAGGATGTGATTCAAGCGAGCAGACCTTTTCCGGTGACAAAACGATTGTTTCCATTTGCTGGTTCTCCATGATTGCGCCGTGATTGGCGCAGAGGAGATAGCAAGCCGTATGCCACCGAACTTCATCACATCAACTCCTTGTTTTAACGCTATTTTCGATTTTGAAAACGACGCTCTCGCGCCACATTTTGCCAGGGCGAAACCACTAAAATGCAAATGATTGCAATCACAACTGTCATCACTGGTCCGTTTTTTTACGGACAAAGTGACGGTAGGCACCACGGAGGGAACCAGATTTCTCTTAACGCCACATAACCCCATACCTTTAATGAAAAGATGGATTCAGGCAGGACAGAATATGGTTGCCATCCCCCCTCTCTCTTCGACGATGACCAATGCGACGACGCCCCTGAACGCCCCCGTTGACGAACAGGAACCGACCGCCGCGCCCGCCCAACCTCCGTTGCCGAAGGCTTCTCACGACAAAGCCCTTCACGACAGCATGGAGGAAGTCTCGGCCGCTTTCGGCGAACAGATGGAACGCAAGAGCAAGTCGCTCAACCGCAGGCAAATCAGCCAGACGCAAAGCCGTATGGAAGCGAACATCGAGCGAATAGAGAAACTGACCGAGCTGTTCCAGCTGTTGGAAAATCCCCGGCAGCCGACGCTGGATCAGCAGATGCGGAGAATGCAGAGCCTGATGCTGCAAACGCCCCCAGCGTCGGTCGAGGCATTGGTACAGGCGGCGGGCGGCGATGCCGCGCGCGGCGATATCGTTTTACGTCATGTGCTGGCGCAGGCCCGGGAACAGCGCGATCCGACGCTGGAACAGGCCGCGCTGAACAGTCTGGAGCGGCTGCAACAGGAAAAAGGTCCCGAGGTGCGCGCCGGGCTGAATACGGCCGCTGCAATCTCTCTGTTCAGCACCGATCCGCAGCAGAAACAGATCCTGCGCGAGCTTTATTACGAGCGCATCGTTCATCAGCAGTCGCCAGGCTCGCTGCTGGACGCCCTGTTGGAACGCTTTGACGCCCAGCACTTTGCGGCGGGTCTGCGAACGCTGCAACGGGCGCTCGCAGACGACATCGCCTCACTGGCTTCCTCCATTTCGAAGACCGCGCTGAGCCAGATGCTGAAACATCTCAACGATGCGCGTCAGCTGAGCCATACGCTGTCGTCCAGTCAGCAACTGCTGGAACATGACGCCCACCGCTTCCCGGCCGCAACGCTTGGCGCGGTGGAGCTGACGCGACGGCTGATCGGCCTGAGCGCCAATGGGGCCTATGTCCGCGATTTACACAACCTGGGGCGGGAAGTCGCCGGACAACACGCACAGCGCCAGTTGCTGTTTTTCAACGCCCTGCTGCGGCTGGTCGGCGGACTGCCGCAGACGTTATGGCGGGACAGCAAACACCGCCACACCGCGCTGCACCTGATCCGCGGTCTGATCGGCGACCTGTCCCGGCAAGAAG
>NZ_CAMKXG010000330.1 GCF_946477055.1 Lonsdalea britannica
TTTATTACCACCCCAGAAAATAAATCAACTACCGTGATAATCATGATTGAAAGCTTGATCTTCACCAGCGCTTGTCTATGATGATAAAAAAGGTCAAAAGAAATCACTATGTGATCTTTTGTGATTTTATTGATTCAACAAGACCGAGGGAAAGGTCAAAGCGCACGTTGGCAAGAAAGAACGCAGGTAACAGGGATTGAGTTATCACCGTCGGGCATAACGCCTTCATCGACACGGAGCTGCATCATGGAAACGCTATACGACATTTTTTACATCTTCTACAGCCAGGTAATGACGAAAGCGCCGCTGCTGCTGGGGCTGGTCACCTGTATCGGTTATCTCCTGCTGCGACGGGACCTCTCCACCGTGCTCAAAGGCACGCTGAAGACCATCATCGGTTTTATGCTGGTTCAGGTCGGCGCTGATACGCTGGTGGCGGGTTTCAAACCGGTCATCGAGAAAATCGCCGAATTTCATGGTCTGTCCGGTTCCGTCATTGACCCTTACACCGCCATGATGGCAACGATGTCCGTGATGGGGGATCGCTACTCCTGGGTGGGCTACACGGTGTTGCTGGCCCTCGCGCTGAATATTCTGTTGGTGCTGCTGCGCCGCTACACGGGGATTCGGACGATCATGCTGACGGGACACATCATGTTTCAGCAGGCCGGGCTGATCGCGATGTTCTATCTGGTGCTGGGCGCCACGATGTGGGAAACGATTTTTGCTTCTGCCGTCATCATCGCCCTGTACTGGGGGATCTTCTCCAACCTCATGTTCAAACCGACGGAAGCCGTGACGGGCGGCGCGGGTTTCTCCATCGGCCATCAGCAGCAGGCAGCCTCGTGGATTGCGACCAAGATCGCCCACCGGCTGGGCGATCCGGCGGATAGCGTCGATAACCTCAAACTCCCTCGCTGGCTGAACATCTTTCACGACAGCATCGCCGCCACCGCCATCGTCATGACCGTGTTCTTCGGCATTATCCTGCTCTCCTTCGGCCTGAAAAACCTGCAGATGATGGCCGGTTCGACCCACTGGAGCCTTTATATTCTGGAAACCGGCCTGAAGTTCGCCGTGGCCATTCAGATTATCGTGGTCGGCGTCCGCATGTTCGTCGCGGAACTGTCGGAGGCTTTCAAGGGCATCTCGGAACGGGTCATTCCCAACGCCGTGCTCGCCATCGACTGCGCGGCTATCTATGCCTATTCGCCGAACGCGATGGTCTTCGGCTTCATGTGGGGCGCCGCTGGTCAGTTCGTCGCCCTCCTGCTGCTGCTCGCCTTCCAGTCGCCCATCGTCATCATTCCCGGCTTTGTGCCCATGTTCTTCTCCAACGCCACCATCGGCGTCTTCGCCAACCATTTTGGCGGCTGGAAGGCCGTAATGAAGATGTGCTTCGTGATGGGCATCATCGAGGTGCTGGGTTCCGCCTGGGCGATAGCGCTGTTTGCTCACCACAACACGCCGCTGAACGGCTGGATGGGCATGGCCGACTGGGCGTTGCTGTTCCCGCCGATTATGCAAGGGCTCTCCTGGTCGCCGCTGTTTCTGTGCGGACTCCTGATCGCCGCCGCCGTGTATATGGTTTTCGCCTCCCGACGTTTGCGGGCGGAAGAAGATGACGCGTCACCGGCATCCGCTCTGCCTGCGGCCGCGACACTGCCCGTCACCGAGCTAGCGCCGGTCAATCCGAGTCGGGCCGTGCGCATTCTGACCGTCTGCGGCAATGGGCAAGGGTCATCCATGATGATGAAAATGAAAATCGCCAGATTTCTGGAGCAGCGGGGCATACCGCATGTGATGGAGTCGTGCGCCGTGGCGGACTACAAATCGAAGCTGCCGATGACCGACATCATCGTCGCTTCCCGCCACCTTGCGGGGGAGATGGAACCGGGTACGGGGAAATTTGTACTGGCCGTGCAGAACATGCTCAATCCCCATTCGTTTGGCGACGATTTGCTCAACCTGATCAGAACGCATTTTTCCCGCTAACGTCCGGCTGAAGGAACGGCCGACAAAGGAGCACACCATGAACTTCAAGCAATCACTGATAGACAACGACACTGTCCGACTTCAGGCCCATGCGGCCGACTGGCGGGAAGCGATTGGGATCGGCACCAGCATGCTTGAGGCCTCCGGTGCGGTGGAGCCTCGCTATCATGCCGCCATCATCCGCAGCATTGAAAAAATGGGGGCCTACTTCGTCATCGCCCCCGGTCTTGCGTTGCCGCACGCCCGACCGGAAGACGGCGTCAAACGGACGGCCTTTGCGCTGGTCACCTTGGCCGCTCCCGTGCGCTTTGAGGGCGAGGACGAACCGGTCGATGTGCTGATCACGCTGGCGGGCAGTACGTCTGACGAACATATCGAAGGCCTGATGGAAATCACCCAGACGCTGGAAGACGAGAGCAGCCCGACCGGCATCAACCTCGACAGACTACGGACATGCCGCAGCAAAGACGAGGTGTATCGCGCAATCGATAACGCGCTCGCGCTGGCGGCCAAGCAGGAGGGATAACGGATGCTAAACGACCTGAAACACACGGTGTTGGCCGCCAATCGCCAACTGCCGCATTACCGGCTGGTCACCCTGACCTGGGGCAACGTGTCGCAGATTGACCGCCAACGCGGGCTGATCGCCATCAAACCGTCGGGCGTGAGCTACGAGGCCATGACGGCTGACGATATCGTCATCGTCGATCTGGACGGCAACGTGGTAGAAGGACGACTTCGCCCTTCCAGCGATACCGCCACGCACCTGGTGCTGTATCAGGCCTTTCCGGGGCTTGGCGGCATCGTCCATACCCATTCTCGTCATGCGACGATATGGGCGCAGGCCGGCATGGATATACCGGTGCTGGGCACCACCCACGCCGACTATTTCTATGGCGATATCCCCTGCACCCGTCCGCTGACATCAGAAGAAATCGCCGCCGCCTACGAAAAAAACACCGGCGTCAGCATCGTGGAAACCTTTCGCCGACGGGACATCGACCCAATGGCCGTCCCAGGCGTGGTCGCCTATGGTCATTCCCCATTCTGTTGGGGGAAAAACGCCGAGGAAGCCGTGCATAACGCCGTCGTGTTGGAAGAAGTGGCGGCGATGGCGCTGGCGACGCGGCGCCTGAATCACCATATCCGCCTGCCGCAGACGCTGTCCGACAAACACTATTTCCGCAAACACGGCGCTGACGCTTACTACGGCCAGACTGACGCA
>NZ_CAMKXG010000331.1 GCF_946477055.1 Lonsdalea britannica
CAACCGGGAAACGCCCCGTTCAAAGACGACGTGAACTGAACCATTGATCCAAGCAACGCGAAATGAACAACGTCCGCTTCTGGCGCCAGGCAAACAGCTGAGCAATCCAAAAGCGGGCATTGTTAGCATGTGAGTGGGTTGACCAATGGGGAGTGTGTCACAGAAGCCATCAGCATCACCCTTACGACATTGAACCAACGCCGACATAATAAACTCATCAGAAGCGATGATCTGACAGGATTCATCGGCTTCATGCAGATCGCGTGTGATTCGCTTACAACAGTATCTCTGGATTACCGCCGCTCGCTCGTGGTGTTGGCGGGCCAGATAGCCACAAACTATCCTATTAGCGATGGGACGATACGGACGCAGGTAAGTGGGTAATGTGCTTTGTGCGGTTACTACCGCTAACGTATCACTGACTTAGCGTATGTTTTCGTACGATTGGGCTTCAGCTCCCACTCATGCCAAAAATTTCGGCGGTGCCAGCAAAGCCCCTCAACAGGAATTTTTGATATGCATACAGATAAAAAATTTCGTTTATATCGTCCCTTGAAAGGGATTACGCATACTTTCGGCGACGAGTGGTTTGCATTGAAAGCAGAAGCCTTCGCACGTTTTTTCGGTACGCCGACGTTTCTAATCGGACAGACGCTTGCGGTGATCGTGTGGATTGTTCTGAACGTGGCAGGCGCCGTCAAGTTTGATCCCTACCCTTTTATTTTACTCAACCTGGCGTTCAGTGTTCAGGCCGCTTATGCAGCGCCGCTGATCCTGTTGGCACAAACCCGACAGGCGGAGCGCGATCAGGCGCACGCGTTGGCAGATGCGCAACATCGCGAAGCGCTGGATGACGCAATGACGAAACGCCAGATGCTGGCCGAGGAGCAGTCGGTACAACTGCTGGAGTTGCTGAAACAAAATACTCAGCTGACCGAGCTGACCCGGCAAATGGCCGAGCGTATCGAAACACTTACCCTGCAGCTTACGCAGCGTGAACTTCACGGGCAGCAAAAGTAAATTTACCGTGGCGTCGGGTTTCCGCCCTCTGATCGGCGAGTAGAACGTTGGCCGTTATTGCCGCGACCCGGCCGCTACTTCCGGTGTAACGAAATCGGTCGTTGAGCTGGGGTATTAAGCAAACATGCGGGCGGGTTTGAGCGAAAAGCAGGTATATTAATCAATATGGGCAGGCCTGAATATTCTGGAACATTGGCATCCAGTTCAGCTACGCCCAGGGATTGTGTTATCCAGACCCTCACGGCGCCACATTCGGAGTAAGTGATGCCGGGAATGGGGATATCCTTCCTGCACAAGCTGCAGAGATATTAATCGCGTTACGTCGAAATGGCGAAAGGCATTACGTTTTTCACACCATGCCGCAAGCACAATATCACCGGAGAAGTAACCTAAAGCGAAAGGCCATATCGTTCTTTCACTTACATTACCCAACCTGTCTGTATAACCAGTCCGGATTTTCTGTCTCCGCCTGATGGCGCTTCGAAGAGAGTTCAGATTTTCAACATCGAGATGGGCAACCTGAGTCTTTCCAACTAATAGTGTCGAGTCATCAAACAGCATCTTTAACTTTGCGGGTAGCCTATGCCGGATCTTTCCCGTCACCTCAGAAGCCGCTTTTGCGATACCCGCATCACCATATTCGGCTACCCAGCGCAATCCGAGTGCCAGTGCGTCGAGCTGCTCAGGGGTAAACATCACAGGCGGCAGATGATGGCTCCGGGAGAGGATAAATCCTGTGCCAGCCTCTCCCTGAATGTCTGCCCCCTGAGCACGCAGCGCGCAAATATCACGGTAAAGCGTGCGAAGGCTGACGGAAAGTTCTTGAGCAAGCCAGTGTCCGCTTACCGGATAGCGATGCTGATATAAAATCTGTAGCAGATTGAGTAGGCGTTCTGCACGCTTCGGTCCTGATGCTGACATGTTCTGTCAATGCTCCCCGCGATAATGAAGTCTCATTCTTTTTGACGAGAGAGACTCATGATACCTAACCTATTCATTCTTTATGTTGATAACCCGATTGCCAGCAGCGGATTTTACCAGAAGCTATTCAATACAGAACCAGACGTAATACTTCCGACGTGGGCGGCTTTTTCCTTCAAGAACGGCCTGAACCTTGGACTATGGTCAACAACGGCGAGTGACTTTGTATCCTGCGGTGAAGGTAATCGAACTGAGTTGAGTTTTATGGTTAAAGATATTAAGGAGGTTGATGCGCTTTATCAGCAGTGGTTAGACAGCGGTGTGCAGATAGAACAAGAGCCCAAACAGGCTGTTTTTGGCAAGACGTTCGTTGCGTTAGACCCTGACGGGCACCGTATCCGTGTGTGTATACCGGATTAATGAGTTGAGACTCTTACCTGCCCATGTTTAAAGCTGAAGTGTCCGTTTATGGCACGGAACGGACAGGGCAGTCTCAGAAGTATGAGGTCCGCTGTGAGCGAGGAGCGGACGTTAACTTAATTAAATTACAAGGGAGCTTAAAATGTTACTGGCGAGATTTTCTGGGATTCTTATAACTTGAGCCGCTTCACTTCATATACTTCCATGCCGCCAAACTTCTTATGCCCGATGAAGAAAGTAGCGTCTAAGATAGAGTGTTTGCGGCAGAGTTACTAGTCACAAATTCAGGTGTCGGCCTAACGAACGAAGCTGATAATCTCCTAGTCGGAAAAATGCTTCTTTATGAGAAAGTTTTCACGTTGTTAAAGAAGGCATCATTAACATCGCGGTGTATTAAGGAAGGTGGAGCAGGTCAATTCCAGTAATTCAGCATGATACCGTTTATAAAAGCCGCACCTGATAATTTGTTGCACCAGATTTAGGTTTGCCTTGTGCGATAACTGGCGGTAAATAGGTCTTCAGCTAGCATAATGGCGCTTATGGAGCTTGAGTTTTCTCGTCGTCCAACCAGAAAATTATGTAATCGAAACTGATAAGAGAATAGTTGTAAGAGTGCCAACTGGCACTCTGGATTTCTGATTAGCTAAGGGAGTACCTTCGTTGTCAGAAGCGTGCATGATCTGATCCTTCAATTCAGAGAAAGCTTGATTTATCAAACAATACTCCTGAAGGGATTTAAGCCGCAAATATAATACGTGAGGGGGTTACCATGTAATTTTAGAAAAAAATACAGAGTAGTATTATGCCTGTCTCTTATACACATCTCCGAGCCCACGAGACTAAGGC
>NZ_CAMKXG010000332.1 GCF_946477055.1 Lonsdalea britannica
TTTTAAATGCTGCTGTCACCTGTCACTAGTCCCCACACCCACACCCACACCCACACCCACACCCACACCCATTGCGCACCTGCCTGACCCGTTTGCCGGGGCATTGAAAGCACAGATTCCACGTCGGACCACAATGCGGTGAAAATATGCAACTCATTGATGTGAAATATGTTTTTAAATAGGGTTAAAAGCCCAGCTCCCATTTTCCCGCGATACTGACCTCAGTTTACGAAAACAGGACGGTGTCATGCAGTCGATTCAATTTGTTCAGTTCACAACGCGTACCGCGCGGCGCGGCGACGTGCTTCCGGTCTGTGAGCGCTGCGGCGCTCAGACGGCGAACGGCCTATGCCGCGGCGCCGTGCGGGGGAACGCGTAATGGACGTCTCACCGATGATTGATGCCGTGGTTGCCCGGATTGCCGAGGCCTTTCCCGGCTTGCAGGTGGAATCTTTCCCCGGAAAACCGGCTGAGTACGTCCTCAGCCATCCTGACGGCGCGATTCTGGTGCGCTACGCCGGCTCTGCGTTCCGCAAGCCGGAAGAGTGCGGGATCGTGCTGCAAACGCAGCTTGTCAAGCTGCGCGCCACCGTCGTGTGCCGCGAATCCAGCGGACAAAACGGGGCCGTGACCGTACTGGATGCGCTGCGGCGCGTGCTGTGCGGACTCCGGCTACCGAATTGCAGCCGCAAAATCCGGCTGAAGAAAGAGACGGTCGTCGGCAAGGGCAGCAGCGATGGACTGTGGCGTTACACGCTCCGGTTCACCGCGGAAACCCTACAGACCGAAGACGCGTCGCTGCCCGACGGGCCATTACTCACACAAGCCACATACAAGGAAAGCGAAACATGAAATACCGCTACACCGGCCCGACCAGCGGCGTCACGCTGGCTGACGGCACCGAAGTGCTGCTGTTTCCCCAGCGTGCTGTGGAACTGCCTGCCGAGCATGATTACGTGAAAACGTTGGTCGCTCTGGGCCTTCTGCAACCGTTGGAAAACGGCGCTTCTACCACTACTAACGATGAGGTAAACCATGGCAGCTAACTATCTGCATGGGGTCGAAACCGTTGAGGTCGAAACCGGCGCTCGCCCGATCAAGACCGTCAAATCTGCGGTCATCGGCCTGATCGGCACCGCGCCCATGGGGCCGGTCAACGACGTCACGCTGTGCGTGTCTGAAACCAACGCGGCCCAGTTCGGCTCGCAGGTCAGCGGGTTCACCATCCCGCAGGCGCTGGACGCCATTTACGACCACGGCGCCGGTACGGTGCTGGTGATCAACGTGCTCGACCCGGTCAAACACAAGACCTCCGTCAGCAACGCCTCCGTCACGTTCGACAGCACGGGCGCAGCCCAGTTGATTAACCCGGTGGTCTCTAACCTGGTGCTGCGTAAAAACGACGCCGCCCAGCCGTACGTGGAAGGTCAGGACTACACGCTGGATGCGCAGACCGGGAAAATCACCCGCGTCGGCACCAACATCGACAGCGGCAGCACCGTGATCGCCAGCTACGACTTCGCCGATCCGACGAAAGTCACCGCCGCCGACATCATCGGCAGCGTGAACGAAGCGGGCAACCGCACCGGCATGAAACTGCTGAACGACACCTACAACGCCTTCGGCTTCTTCGCGAAGATCCTGATTGCGCCGGTGTACTGCACGCAGACCAGCATCGTGACCGAACTGGTTTCTCTGGCCGACAAACTGGGCGCCGTCGCCTATGTCGATGCGCCGATTGGCACCACGTTCCAGCAGGCCATCAGCGGCCGCGGACCGACTGGCACCATCAACTTCAACACCAGCTCTGACCGCGTGAAGCTGTGCTATCCGCACGTCAAAGTCTACGACGCGAACACCAACAGCGAACGTCTGGAGCCGCTGTCTCAGCGCGCCGCCGGCCTGCGCGCCAAGGTGGATAACGAGAAAGGCTACTGGTGGAGCAGCTCCAACCAGGAAATCTCCGGCATCACCGGCGTAGAACGCCAGCTGTCGGCCATGATTGACGACCCTAACTGCGAAGTGAACCTGCTGAACGAACAGGGCATCACCACGGTGTTCAACAGCTACGGCAGCGGCCTGCGTCTGTGGGGCAACCGTCAGGCGGCCTGGCCGTCCGTGACCCACATGCGCAACTTTGAAAACGTGCGTCGTACCGCTGATGTGATCAACGAATCCATCCGCTACTTCAGCACCCAGTTCATCGACCAGCCGATTAGCCAGGCGCTGATCGACGCGCTGACCGAATCCGTCAACGCCTATGGCCGTACGCTGATCGGCAACGGCGCGCTGTTGGGCTTCAAGTGCTGGTACGACGCCGCGCGCAATGAAGAAACCGAGCTGGCCGCAGGCCATGTGCTGCTGAGCTACAAGTTCACGCCGCCGCCGCCGCTGGAACGTCTGTCTTACGAATCCGAGATCACCTCCGAATACCTGGTGACGCTGAAGGGGAATAGCTAATGGCTAAAATCGAAGTCAATCGCATCACCAATGCGAATATTTATCTGAACGGGGCGAATCTGCTGGGCCGCGCGGAAGAAATCAAACTGCCGGACATCAGCATGACCATGCAGGAGCACAAAGCGCTCGGCATGGTGGGCAAAATCGAACTGCCTTCCGGGTTCGACAAGCTGGAAGGGGAGATCAAATGGAACTCCTTCTACCGCGAAGCGATGCTGGCCACGGCCAACCCGTACAGCGCGTTGTCCTTGCAGTGCCGTTCCAGCGTGGAGCGCTACACCGCACAGGGGCGCGCTGACGAAGTGCCGATGATCACCTACCTGACCGTGATGTTTAAGAAGAACCCGCTGGGTACCTTCAAACCGCACGAGAACGCGGAGTTCAGCTCCAGCTTCAACTGCACCTACGTCAAACAGGTGATGGATGGCGAAGACATCCTTGAGCTGGATTATCTGGCCAACATCTTCATGGTCAACGGCGTCGATCAACTGAGCGACTACCGCACCAATATCGGCGGTTAATGCCGCGTCGCCTGAGGACGACAGCGAATTTTAGACTGTCTTCATCAGGCGACACCCCGGTCGCGGCTGGCTCTCACGGCAGCCCGACCGTCATAAGAATATCCGCGCCGTGCGGTTTTGCCGGGCGAGCGCACCGGCTCTTACGAGAGCCGACCTGTTTGGGCGAGCGGTACGATTTCGCCGACCGGTGTTTTGAT
>NZ_CAMKXG010000333.1 GCF_946477055.1 Lonsdalea britannica
TTATACGGGCAGAGGGCACAGGTGTCGCGATTGTCGCTTTTTTGATGCGGGCAGAGGGCACGGGTGTCGCGAGTGTCGCCTTTTGATAGCGGCTGATGTTACTGGCAGTGGCCTATCGTGATTGCCTGATGTTAAGCGCTTTGGACGTCGTGCGGTTATCTCCTCCAGAACGCGTTTTCCGCATCCCTCGATTTGAAGTTCTAATGATTTCCCTTCCGCTCTGATTAGCGCCAACCCTTGAGCCACGCGGCTTGCAGGGGCGTGGACGCTATAATCTCGTTTACAATCTCCCCCCGATCGTCTCCGTAATGCTGTGTGTATTTCACTTCTCAAGGAGACTGTTATGCAAAGTAAAAAACGCCGCATCATGCGGCTTGAACGCCTGTTGGGCTGGCAACTGACGGCGCTGTTGCTGCTGGGGCTGATCGCGCTGGTGTCGCCGCAGCAGCTGTCGGTGGTGGTCTACAAGATCTCGCTGATTACGCTGGCTGCGGTGCTGGGCTACTGGCTGGATCGTTCGTTATTCCCGAAGGCCTCGTTGGGGCAGTATCTGGAGCACGATCCGGAGCAGATGGCGCGGGGGCATTATCCGGTGCGGGCCGGTGCCGAGCTGGTCTTTGCCGCCGTGTTGCTGCGTCGCGCGATTATCGTCGCGGCCGTGTGTCTGTCTGTGGCGACGGGGTTGTAATCATGTTGTCGCCACAAACCGTGGGCCTGCTGTTGTCCGCGCTGCTGTTGGCGTCGTGGGCTGGCGTTCCGCGCTCTGCTCGCGCCGACGATCAGGCGCCTTCCGCCGCGCAGCGCTATCGCAGCGAGCTGATCCGCAGCGCTCGACTGGAGTGGGGGCTGTCTGCGCCCGTGGCTGACTTCGCCGCCCAACTTCATCAGGAGAGCGGCTGGAATCCGCAGGCGGTGTCGCCCGTCGGCGCGCAGGGGCTGGCGCAGTTTATGCCCGCCACCGCCGATTGGGTCAGCGGCATCATGCCCGAACTCAAGAAAAATCAACCCTTTAATCCAAGCTGGGCCATCCGGGCGCTGACGCACTACGACCGCTGGTTGTGGGAACGTCTGCGCGGCGACAGCGCCTGCGAACGCATGGCGATGACGCTATCTGCCTACAACGGCGGACTCGGCTGGGTACAGCGCGACCGGCGTCTGGCGGAAAAACGCGGGCTGAACGGCCAGCGCTGGTTCTCCCACATCGCCAGCGTCAACGCGGGCCGCAGCGCGGCCAACTTCCGGGAAAATCGCCACTATCCGCAGCGCATCCTGATGGAGCTGGCGCCGCGCTACCTTGCCTGGGGAGGTGCCAGCTGTGTTCACTAATCTGATCCCCTGGCGCTGGCTCGGCGCTTTCGCACTCGTGCTGCTGGTGGCCTTTGGCCTGTACTACAACGGCTATACGCGCGGACACGCTCAGGCCGCCCGCGACGGCGAACTGGCGCTGAGCGAGTTGAAAAACCGTCACGAGCAGGCGCTGCTGGCGCAGGCCGAAGAGGATAACGAGGCCCTGGCGGCCTGGCAGCAGCGCTATCAAGAGCAGGTGGTTTCAGCGGCGGAGGCGGAAAAACGCTATCTCGCCACCGTCTCCGACCTGCGTCGCACCCATCAACAGCTACAGAGGAAAATTGATGATGTTACCCATCGTTGGCAAGATGAACGCGGCCAGAGTCACGCTATCGAGTGCGTGTTTACTGCTGGCTTCGTGCAGCAGTACAACGCCGCCTACGGCCTGTCTTCCCTCACCGCCGATGCGGGAAACCCCGCCGCCGCTGCCCGCCGCGCTGGCAGCGCGTCCGGAGCCGTTGCCGCCGTTGATCCCCGGCTACGCGATTCCGGCGTCGCCCAACGCGATCTCCTCGCTCACGCCACTGAAACCGGCGCCGCCTATCGACGGCTCGCCGCCCAGGTGAATGCGCTGCTGGACTATATCGCGGGGCTGGAGAGATGAAGGTCGAGATTGAATTCTGGACGCTGGTCGGTCTGCTTCTCTCCTTCATGGGCTTTGTTTTCGCCGTCGCGAAGATGTTTTTCGCCCAAATGGAGAAGCGTCAGGCCGAGCAGTTCCTGGCGCTGGACACCAGTTTCAGGACCAGCATGGGCGACCTCAACAGTCTGGAGCGCGAGTTTATGGCGTTCAAGGCCGATCTGCCGCTGAACTACGTCCGTCGTGAGGACTACATTCGCGGACAGACGGTGATTGAAGCCAAGCTCGACGCGCTCTACAACAAGTTGGAGCTGGTGCAACAGCATGGGAGATCCTAGCGGTGGAAATGTCTCGATTGCGTCAGGAGTCCATGCGTTGGCATGTCCTGGTGACGCTAAGCCGTGCGCGGCCGTATCCCGTCAGCCTGTTTTTTCTGCTGGAGGTGATTCGCGGGATATATCCCGATGTGACGGCGCCCGAATTGCGTAGGGCGCTGGACTATCTGACCGAAAGCCATACGGTCTCGGTCAAACCGGAGCCGTATGGCAGCGGGACCGTGAGCCTGACCCGCCTTGGCGCGGATCTGGTCGACTATACGGTCGACAGCCTGCCCGGCATCGCTCACCCCACCAAATATTGGCACGACTAAACCTCAAGCGTCTCCGCGCGTCGTCTTCATCGCGGAGACGCTTTTATCATTCGGCGACGTCCTCCACACCGTCCACTGTCGCGATTCCCCGACAGCGTCATTCTGATTTGCTTGTTTATTCGGGCTTTGTCGCCTGAACCCGACGATTGAAAGCGGGTGTCTCTGTTTGCTCAGGGCTTTGTCGCTTGGACACGACGGATGAAAGCGGGTGTCTCTGTTTGCTTAGGGCTTTGTCGCTTGGACACGACGACTGAAAACGTGTGTCTCCATTTTCTCCGGGCTTTGTCGTTTGGACACGACGACTGAAAGCGGGTGTCTCTGTTTGCTCAGGGCTTTGTCGCCTGAACCAGACGGCTGAAAACGTGTGTCTCCATTTTCTCCGGGCTTTGTCGTTTGGACACGACGGCTGAAAACGTGTGTCTCCATTTTCTGCGGGCTTTTGTCGCCTGAACCCGACGGCTGAACGTGGGGATTTATACCTGCTCAATCGCTGTCATTTTCTGGCGACATTTCAAATGCTGCTGTCACCTGTCACCTGTCACCTGTCACCTGTCACCTGTCACCTGTCACCTGTCACCCACACCCACACCCACACCCACAC
>NZ_CAMKXG010000334.1 GCF_946477055.1 Lonsdalea britannica
GAGTTCCTGGAACTGGACTTTGAAGAAGAAGCCGGCAGCGGCGATGGCTACGCCAAAGTCATGTCCGAGGCCTTTATCAAAGCGGAAATGGCGCTGTTCGCCGCGCAGGCGAAAGAGGTGGATATCATCGTCACCACTGCGCTGATCCCCGGTAAGCCAGCACCACGTCTCATCACCAAAGAGATGGTGGAGAGCATGAAACCCGGTAGCGTCATCGTCGATCTGGCCGCGCAAACCGGCGGCAACTGCGAACTGACGGTGGCCGATCAGGTCACGGTCACAGACAACGGCGTCAAGATTATTGGCTACACCGACCTGCCGAGCCGCTTGCCTACCCAGTCTTCTCAGCTGTACGGCACCAACCTGGTGAATCTGCTGAAACTGTTATGCAAAGAGAAGAATGGCGAGATTGATGTCAACTTCGAAGATAACGTGATTCGCGGCGTAACCGTCGTGAAAAGCGGCGAAATCACCTGGCCGGCACCGCCGATTCAGGTTTCCGCACAGCCGCAACAGGCCCAACCTGCCGCTGCCGCGCCGAAGAAACCGGAAGCGAAACCCGCCTCCCCGTGGAATAAATACATCATCCTTGCGGTAGCTATCGTGCTGTTTGGCTGGTTAGCCAACGTTGCTCCGCCAGAGTTCCTGTCGCATTTCACCGTATTTGCGCTGGCCTGTGTAGTCGGATATTACGTGGTATGGAACGTCAGCCACGCGCTGCATACGCCGCTGATGTCCGTGACGAATGCCATTTCCGGCATCATCGTCGTCGGGGCGCTACTGCAGATAGGGCATGGCGGCTGGGTGTCGTTCTTTTCCTTTATTGCTGTACTGGTTGCCAGCATCAATATCTTCGGTGGTTTCACCGTCACTCAGCGCATGCTGAAAATGTTCCGCAAGAATTAAGGAGTCAAGGATGTCTGGTGGATTAGTCACGGCAGCCTACATCGTCGCTGCCATATTGTTTATTTTCAGCCTTGCTGGGTTATCCAAACATGAAACCTCTCAACAGGGGAACATTTTTGGGATCACCGGTATGGCGATTGCGCTGCTGGCGACCATTTTGGGGCCGAATGCCGATAACGTCGGGTGGATCATCGTGGCGATGGCAATCGGCGGCGGTATTGGCGTGCATCTGGCGCGCAAAGTTGAAATGACGGAAATGCCGGAGTTGGTGGCGATTTTGCACAGCTTCGTGGGTTTCGCCGCAGTATTGGTAGGCTTTAACAGCTATATCGATCACGGTGAAATTACCGATCCTGTCCTGATCAACATTCACATGACCGAAGTTTTCCTGGGCATCTTCATCGGTGCCGTTACCTTTACCGGTTCGGTTATCGCTTTCGGGAAGCTCCGCGGAACAATCTCCTCCAAACCGCTGATGCTGCCTAACCGCCACAAGCTGAATCTGGCCGCTCTGGTCGTGTCCTTCTTGTTGCTGTTAGTCTTCGTGAACACGGGCAGCGTCTCTCTGCAGGTCCTGTCTCTGCTGCTAATGACGGCTATCGCACTGGTATTTGGCTGGCATCTGGTTGCGTCTATCGGTGGCGCAGACATGCCGGTTGTCGTTTCGATGCTGAACTCGTATTCAGGGTGGGCCGCGGCAGCAGCCGGTTTCATGCTGAGCAACGATTTGCTGATCGTCACCGGTGCGTTGGTCGGTTCTTCCGGCGCCATCCTGTCTTACATTATGTGTAAAGCGATGAACCGCTCCTTTATCAGCGTCATCGCGGGCGGGTTTGGTACAGACGGCGCGGTCTCTTCAGCCAGTGAGGAAGTGGGCGAATACCGTGAAACCACAGCGGAAGAGGTTGCTGAACTGCTGAAAGGCTCCAGTTCCGTCATCATCACCCCGGGCTATGGCATGGCCGTCGCACAGGCGCAATATCCGGTTCACGATATTACCGCCAAGCTGCGTGAACGTGGCATCAACGTTCGTTTCGGTATCCATCCGGTCGCCGGGCGTCTGCCGGGCCATATGAACGTACTGCTCGCCGAAGCCAAAGTGCCTTATGACATCGTGCTGGAAATGGATGAAATCAATGATGATTTCGCCGACACCGACACCGTATTGGTCATTGGTGCCAACGATACGGTCAACCCGGCCGCGCAGGAAGATCCGAACAGCCCTATCGCGGGAATGCCGGTTCTGGAAGTGTGGAAAGCGCACAACGTCATCGTGTTCAAACGCTCGATGAACACCGGTTATGCCGGCGTGCAAAACCCGCTGTTCTTCAAAGAGAATACGCAGATGCTGTTTGGCGATGCCAAAGCCAGCGTCGAAGCCATTCTGAAAGCCCTCTAAGCTTTCTTTTTAGCTCTCAAAACGCCGCCTCGTGCGGCGTTTTTTTTGCCTTCTACTGCCAAACCTCACTCATCATCTTGCCATCACATAAGCCGGTTTACCCTTTATTCTTCCGCGAAGACGGCAAAACGACGTGTGGATAACGAGGGGTATAAATTGACTCTACGCACGTTGGGCTGTCAGGCGTCAGACTGGGGTAGATGAAGGGAATGCGTAGCAAGAAGAAAGAAGCGGGGCGCCGGATATTCTGCGCCCCGTTGAAGATGACAGGGTTATTGGACGCTATTCAATTCCGGTGCGGTATCGTCGTCACTCTCGCCAGAGGCCATAGGAGAAACGAAATCATCCGGCTTGATGGCCAACAAATCACATTTCAGACGGTCGATCACGTGTTCGACGGTATTGCCGATAAAGGCGGCGGATAAACCGGTTCGGCCTAGCGAGCCCAGAACGACGACACCGGCCTGCAGGTGTTCAGCCAGATCGGGGATCACCTCTTCAGGCAACCCTTTTTCAACGTGCGTCAGACGCTCGTCGAGGCTGAATTTTTGCCGCAGCGCCTTCATTGCCAGCAGATGCTGGCCGCGTATGGCATCGTTGTATACGCTGGGGTCGAAGTCCGGCAATTCGATGGCGACATTAATGGGCGTGGCCGGGTAGGCTCCCACCAGATGCACATCGGTCTGATTGACCTGTCTGGCGAGGTCCAGCGTTTCGGAGACCAATTTGATATTAAGGGGGTCGTGCAAAGGATCTTCGCTCGCGAGATTGACCGCCACCAACGCCTGACCGCCATCAGGCCAAGGCTGATCTTTCACCATCCAGACCGGGCAGGGACATTTGCGCAACAGCTGCCAGT
>NZ_CAMKXG010000335.1 GCF_946477055.1 Lonsdalea britannica
CGGCAGCGTCAGATGTGTATAAGAGACAGTAATGAATCCGAACGAGACTGCAAGCCGACCTGTAACTCTTCAGTTCAGTAATGACGGGATGTGCAGGGTCCAGTCTAAACGGCATGCTGTTCAAACCAGGCTTTGAGCCATTGAGCGTCGCCGCATTCTTGCAGCGCCTGCTGAAAGTCTTCCGCGTCTACCGCACCATGAGCAAGATCGGCAATCAACGACATCGCTGTTTGCATCTCGTCAGGCCGGATTTGTGATATCAACGTCATATCTGCAATCAGCCTGATTCTGGCCAGGGTCAATGCTTGGTTTTCGAGATGTTCCACAATAGTCTGCCTGTCTTTGTAACTGTATTTATATACAGTATTTTACAGAAAGCTATATTCGTCAACCCATAACTGTCCTTGGCATTTTCGAGGTGAACTTCTTACAGCCAGATTAGGTGCTATGATCACAACCCATTGATTAAAAATGAGTCGTTAGGTTAACCAAGATCATGAAGGTCAAAAATCTGGGCTTGCGGTCGGATGCGGTGGTTTTCTGATTAGTAAGTAAGTTAACTGAGCCTTTGCACTGGAAATTTGGATAAAAGGCCTCATTATTTCCATGCTGGATAGGGGTAAAATTGTAATATCATCAGACGTTGCGTAATTTTTCTTCGATAATTAGAGCGGTGACGGTTTTTAGGGCGGTTAAGACACATAACGTATCTATTTCCATGCTCAAGAGGTGTTTTTGAACAGAGAAAGTAATACCACAGCAACGGTTTCTGTGCTGGGGCGAATCCTGTCAAGCTATGGGGTAAAAACACAAAAGGAATTGAGCGAAGTTACAGGTATTCCGGCAAACACTATCAGTAATTGGGTTCAGCGAGACAGTGTCCCCGGCAACATCATCCTGAAATGCGCGCTTGATAATGGCGTTGATGCAGGATGGTTGGTGACCGGCGAATTTATCGATGGGCCTGAGATGCTGCATCAAGACGCGAATCTCAAGGGTAAAGCGCTCTATGAGCAAATTTTGGCTTCAGGCGGTCGCGCTGTTTTGCGGAGAATGCTGGATGCCTACGGTTTCAGCACGCAAAAAGAGCTGGGTGAGTTACTGGATATCGCGCCTGGCACCATCAGTACCTGGATTCGGCGTGATTTTTTCCCCGGTGATGTGGTGGTGGCGTGCGCGCTGGATACCGGCGTGTCGCTGGAATGGTTGGCTATCGGTAAAGGCTCACCACATCATATTCACCATGAAACAAATGACACGGGCGATACCGTGCTGGTGCCGCGAAAGACGCTCAAAGCCGGTAAATTGCAGGCGGCCGGTGACTGGAAAGCTGATAACGCATTCTTGCCTGAGGGCGTGAACACGCCTCTGTTGGTGGAAGGCAGTATGGCCTCATGGCTGGTGGATACCGGCGTCACCTGCCTAGGGAACGGTCGTTGGCTGTTGGATATCGATGGCAGAAACGATGTCTATGATGTCTCGTTGCTGCCGGGTAAAAAGATCTCCGTCATTGGCAGCACGGCGCAATTCCAGTGTGGGGCGGAGGAAGTGTCTCCGGTGGGGTTAGTGGTCTTCACGATCACCCGCAATGCCTGATGAGGCGAAGCGCCTATCGCTTCGCTTTTCACCAACATCCGTAAAATGATTGATATCATTAGCTGGAGTGTGGACTGGTAGGGGGAACGGAGGGCGCTGAAAATGAGTATGGGAGGGGTGTTTACAGTCTCAGCATCGCCGTGTTCTTCGATTCGTACCGCCGTTTAGTCTCTATTGCATTAACAGGGCACGTCGAGTCATTACAAATCCCGATATTCTCTGGCGGGGCGCCAGAATCCGTCGATAAAATCTTCTATGGGGTAGCATCCCCCATTTCGAATACGTTGCTCACCCATGGTTTTCAGGCACTGCGTTTCTGTCTCATAAACGCCCGCAACCAGGTCTTCACAACTCCCGCCCACGTAGCAGACAAAAATCACCAATGCGAACATGCGATGCCTTCCTCTTAGGATGACTAAGGGCTGAATATTTAACAGGCTAACGCAGAAAGTGTAGTTGAAAATGTGGGAAAAAGGGGATGCCGGATCAGCATCCCAGACGTGAGAACGTTAGTCGCCGTTAGGCGCGGCGCTGGCGCCATCGCGGACTAACTCGCGCGGCAGCGTATTTTTAAAACGGCTACCAATGCGTTTAGCTATCCCTAATGGTGCGTTGCGCCAAATGAGCAGCTCTTCGCTGACATCGGGCAATGTGGCGGGATACACATCCTTCCCCTGAAACCAGGCTTGCGCCTCTGCGGCATTCAGTTCAAATGCAGCCGATGCGCTGGTATCTCCCAACGCGACAATGGCTTCATGTTGCCAGCGATAGCCTTTGGCGAAGCGCTCTGCGAGCTTGATACCGACTCTGGAAAAACGGACCTTCCCAAGTAATGGCGTGAGCGCGCTAGGGAATAGCCATATCTCATCATCGCGCTGCCACAGTTGAAGCTGGTCTTCACTCCACTGAATGCCCTGCTGACGAGCTGCTGCAATCACCGGTTGCGACACTTTGCCGTGCAGCGGGCTAAACGGGAATTTACCCATTTTGAATCCGGGATGCGGCAGGGGAGCAACGCTGGCGGTTTTTCTCAGCCGTGCGACGAAGAATCCTTCGCTATCAAAAATCTGAGGGAAAACGTGCAGAAAACCGTCTTCCGTCGCAGCCTGATGCGCCGTAGGGAACAGGTCGTGTAAAGGCTCAATGACACAAGCGTCCGGGAACTGCGCCATCAGCCAGCGGCAAACATCCTGGTTTTCCTGATGGTTAAGCGTACAGGTGGAGTAAATCAGCGTGCCTCCGGGCTTCAATGCATGGAACGCGCTCATGATCAGCTCGCGCTGGGTGGCGGCGATGCTCGCGATACTGTCCAGCGACCAGTGGCTCATCGCCGCGGGATCTTTTCTGACCACGCCTTCGCCGGAGCAGGGCGCATCCAGCAGTACGGCGTCAAAGCTTTCCGGTAGCGCGCTGCCAAACACACGCCCGTCAAAGTGCGTCAAAGCCGTATTGCTGACGCCGCACCGGTGTAAATTGGCATGCAGAACTTTGACCCGGCTGGCGGCATACTCGTTAGCGACGATGCCGCCCTCATTATTCATCAATGC
>NZ_CAMKXG010000336.1 GCF_946477055.1 Lonsdalea britannica
AACGGCTGACGGAAACGCTGAAGTCTCGCCATCAGGCGCAGGACGCGGCCGCTGTCCAGACAGCGGCAGTGGGCGCGGTGGATGAGATTACCGCGAGCCCGTACGGCAAAGAAACGCCTTATACCGCCGCGCTATCGGTCAATCAAAAGATCACCGGCCGCGGCTCGGACAAAGACGTGCGTCACCTGGAAATCGATTTGGGCGAGTCAGGCCTGCGCTATCGTCCCGGCGATGCGCTGGGCGTGTGGTACGAGAATGACCCAGCATTGGTTGAGGAACTGCTGGGGCTGCTGAAGCTCAAAGGGGATGAAACGGTGACGGTGTCTGGTAAGACGCTGTCGCTCGCTGAGGCCCTGCAACGGCATCTGGAGCTGACGCAAAATACGGCGCCGCTAGTGGAGAAATACGCGGTGCTGTCGGGGCATGAAACGCTTCAGTCCCGCGTCGGAGATAAGTCCGCGCTGCAGCAGTATGCGCAGCAGACGCCGCTGGTGGATATGGTGCGCTCGGCACCCGCCGAACTGACGCCGGAACAGCTGGTTAGCTGGCTGCGTCCGCTGACGCCGCGCCTTTACTCCATCGCTTCATCGCAGGAAGAGGTCGACAACGAAGTGCACATCACGCTCGGTGTCGTCCGTTACGCCTATGAGGGAAGGGAGCGCACCGGCGGCGCCTCCGGTTTCCTGGCCGATCGGCTGGAAGAGGACGGCGAAGTCCGCGTCTTCATTGAGCATAACGATAACTTCCGCCTGCCTGCGGACCCGAATACGCCGGTCATCATGATTGGTCCGGGGACGGGCATCGCGCCGTTCAGAGCCTTTATGCAGCAGCGTGAAGCGGAAGGCGCCGAGGGTAAAAACTGGCTGTTCTTCGGCAATCCGCACTTTGTAGAAGATTTCCTGTATCAGGTGGAGTGGCAGCGGTACGTCAAGGACGGGCTGCTGACCCACATCGATTTGGCCTGGTCGCGCGATCAGGCGCACAAGATTTACGTTCAGGATCGCATCCGTGAGAAGAGCGCGGAAGTCTGGCGCTGGATCCAGGATGGCGCGCATATTTACGTGTGCGGCGACGCCAACCGAATGGCGAAAGATGTCGAACAGGCACTGTTGGCAGTGATTGCCGAGCAGAGCGGGATGGATGCCGAACAGGCGGATGAATTTTTAAGCGAGCTGCGGCTTGAGCGGCGCTATCAGAGAGACGTGTACTAATGAGCGAGAGATATTCCGGCCCGCTGGTGGTAGAAGGCAAACTCACCGATGCGGAGCGTCTAAAACAGCAGAGCAACTTTCTGCGCGGCACGATCGCAGACGATCTTAACGATGGCCTGACCGGTGGCTTTACCGGCGACAACTTTTTGCTGATCCGTTTCCACGGGATGTACCAGCAAGACGACCGTGACATTCGCGCCGAACGCGTCGCGCAGAAGCTGGAGCCGCGTCATGCGATGATGCTGCGCTGCCGTCTGCCGGGCGGCGTCATGACGCCGACGCAGTGGCTGGCGATCGATGACTTCGCCAAGGCCAAGACGATTTACGGCAGTATCCGTATTACCAACCGTCAAACGTTTCAGTTTCACGGCATCCTGAAATCCGACCTGAAATCGGCGCATCAGCTGCTGCATGATGTGGGGCTGGATTCACTGGCGACGGCGAACGATGTCAACCGTAACGTGATGTGTACGTCCAACCCCGCCGAGTCCGAGCTGCACCAGCAGGCGTACGACTGGGCGAAGAAGATCTCCGAGCACCTGTTGCCGAAGACTCGCGCTTATGCCGAAATCTGGCTCGATCGGGAAAAGATTGCGACGACGGATGAAGAGCCGATTCTGGGATCGAACTACCTGCCGCGAAAATTTAAAACTACGGTGGTGATCCCGCCGCAGAACGATGTGGATCTGCACGCGAATGACCTGAACTTTGTCGCGATTGCCGAGAACGGACGGTTGATCGGCTTCAACGTGCTGGTGGGCGGCGGCTTGTCCATCGCCCACGGCGACAAGGCGACCTATGCGCGCACCGCCAGCGAGTTCGGCTATATCCCCGTCGAGAAGACGCTCGCTATCGCGGAAGCGGTGGTCACCACTCAGCGCGACTGGGGCAACCGCACCAACCGTAAGAACGCCAAAACTAAATACACGCTGGAGCGCGTCGGCGTTGACACGTTCAAGCAGGAAGTGGAACGCCGGTCCGGCGTGACGTTCGAAGAGATCCGTCCATATGAATTCACCGGTCGCGGCGATCGCATCGGCTGGGTGAAAGGCATCGACAATAAGTGGCATTTGACGCTGTTTATCGAAAATGGCCGCATCCTCGACTATCCGGGGCGTCCTCTCAAAACGGGGCTGAACGAAATCGCGAAAATGCACAAAGGGGATTTCCGCCTGACCGCCAACCAGAACCTGATTGTGGCGGGCGTGGCCACGCGCGATAAAGCGAAAATCGAAGCGCTGGCGCGTGAGCATGGGCTGATTGACGATGCGGTCAGCGAGCAGCGTAAAAACTCGATGGCCTGCGTTTCGCTGCCGACGTGTCCGCTGGCGATGGCGGAAGCCGAACGTTTCCTGCCGCAGTTTGTCACAAAGGTAGAAGGGATTATGCAGCAGCACGGCGTCGGCGATGAGCACATCGTCCTGCGAGTGACTGGCTGCCCTAACGGCTGCGGACGTTCGCTGCTGGCGGAAATCGGGCTGGTGGGAAAAGCCATCGGCCGTTACAACCTGCACCTCGGCGGCAACCGGGAAGGGACGCGCATTCCGCGTATGTACCGGGAAAATATCACCGAAGCTGACATCCTCAGCGAAATCGACCAGTTGGTAGGACGTTGGGCGCAGGAGCGCGAAGCGGGCGAAGGATTTGGCGATTTTGCCATTCGTGCCCACATCATCAAACCGGTGCTCGACCCCGCTGTCGATTTCTATGACTAAGAGGAGAGCCTGATGTCTGCACTCAATCTGGAGTCGCTCAACGCGTTGCCGAAGCCGGAACAAGAGTCTGAGCTCGCGGCAATTAACGCCGAGCTGGAAAGCCTGACCGCCGAAAACCGAGTCGCATGGGCGCTGGAAAATCTGCCGGGCGAGTTCGTGCTGACGTCGAGCTTCGGTATTCAGGCGGCGATTTCTCTGCATCT
>NZ_CAMKXG010000337.1 GCF_946477055.1 Lonsdalea britannica
AGATTCGCCTTAGTCTCGTGGGCTCGGAGATGTGTATAAGAGACAGTCTCCAGACTCAGCGACGTCTGTTCATCCTGCGGGCTGACATACAGCGTGTTGCTGTACACGAACCACTGAAAATGATGTTCCAGCGCCAGCCGATCGATAAAAGCCACCGGACTTTCCGCCCGAATTTTACCGTTGACCGCGTGATCCGGGATCTGACCGAGCAGCAATTCAACGCCGTGACTGTCG
Organism: Lonsdalea britannica; assembly: GCF_946477055.1. Classification (GTDB taxonomy): domain Bacteria; phylum Pseudomonadota; class Gammaproteobacteria; order Enterobacterales; family Enterobacteriaceae; genus Lonsdalea; species Lonsdalea britannica_A. The sequence goes on from NZ_CAMKXG010000337.1 coordinate 235, forward strand.
GCAAAATCCTGTAATACCTGGGATAACGGCGCGTTTTCCGCCGAATAGGCGTAAGCGCCTTTGTTCCACGACGACGGCGTGGCGGCATGCACTATCGGCAGCATCCCGATGAACACCAGCGACCAGCAAAACAGGCGATACAGGGTGAATAGAAATGAATAGATCAGGTTACGCATGCCAATCTCCTTGCGACCAGGCCAGCGTGTGGAGGTTAGTGACCGGGAGAGCGGTGTTGCGTCGCTCCAGCAGCAACAGGCCCTGCCACGCGTCCCGCTGATTCACCAGCCTTTCCAGCGTGCGGCAGAGCGCCTGCGGCTCATCCGGCGCGTGCCGCATCAGCAGCCAGAGCTGTTTGTCCCCTTGGGCGTAGGCCAGCGCCGCCGCCTGTAAACCAAAGCGCTGCACCGAGGCGGATGAGCACACCAGCGCTCGCTGCAGTAAGGCATCATTCACCTCAATCGCCGACGTCAACCGAGCTGAACAACCGATGCCGCGCGGGTAGCGGGTCAGCAAAACCGGTCCGCCGTCAATATCCAGCGTCAGCGGACCGCCCAGGTGGTTTAGCCAGTGTTCGAGGAGGTGAATGAGCTCAGTTGAAGTCATTGATGATGGCCTTGGCCAGACCGTGCTTAACGCTCAGCAGCTGTCCGCTCGCCCAGTTGGCGTTGGCGTAGTCCATACTGGCTTCGAAAAAGGCATGGCTGTCCGCCATGTTGGCTCCTCCTTCCGCGACATCCAGCGCCATCGTATCCAGCTGCGACTGCGCATCCACAAATGCGGTATCCAGCCGACGCTGTAATCCCAGCGATGAAGACATGATGAGTACTCCTGTGAGTTGTTGAACCTGCCCTTTAGGTGGTCAGTTCACAGGCGGCGGTTCCCGGGGAAGGCAAAAGTTCGTACTCGGAAGGTGTATCGGCAAGCAATCTAGGGGGGGGGATAACCGTGTCAGCGTCGATCCTGAAGGATCGATGTCCCCTCAGTCCGCCAGGACGGACTGAGGGGGCAGCCGCGTGGCGTCGCCGTCGGATGCCACGCGACGTTCGCGTCGGCTAAGGCGTAGAAGCAGGCGTTGGGATCAGCTGTTCCACCGCGCGGCGCCAGCTCAGGTTCATCACGCCCTGAGGCGTCATTAGTTGCAGTTCATCTTTATCCAGCACGTCGTCGATAGCTAATTGCCATCCCAGATGCGCGTGATCGTTCAGCCAGTTTGCCACCTGAGGCTGTTGCTCGGGATGGCAATAGAGCACGCCCCGGCCTTCTCCGCTCTGATTGCGTAACAGCTGACGCAGCAACGCGGAGGTGCGCTGTTCGTCCGGGATGTCTTGTACCAGCTGGCGCATCGCGTCACTCAGCACCTGGCCCGCCTGTTCGGCGACGAAGGCTTCCATTAACGCCCGCTCCTGCTGCCATCCGCGCAGGATGTCGTCCGCCTGACGCAGAAATCGCGCTTCGGCCTGACGGACCGTCCGCCCCACGTCCTCCTGCGCCCGGCGCTCTGCTTCCGCCAGCAGATCTTTCGCCTGCCGTTCGGCCGTTTCAATCACCTCCAGTCCCCGGTGATGTTGCTGCAACCGGTCCGCTTTAATTACCGTGTCTTCCATGGTTTCCGTACCGGTAACCAGCTTCAATTGTTTTCGTGTCAGCATCCTGACTCCCTCTTTTCCATTAAACTCATGACTCTCTTCTCTGACTCACAAACACGCCGACGTCGTCACCGTCCGGCGCGGCGCAAAGGCGCGCTTTCCATATCGCAGCGTCGCACAGCACATTCACTCGACTTGCGGGCAACGCCACGGCAGGCGTCTCCTCCACATCGATGCTCCACGAACGCGGAAACAACAATCGAACGCGCGGCCAGACGGCTGCGGATAGACAATGGCGCAGCAGGCAGAGCGCGTCGCTCTGCCGCCGTGCGGTAAAATTCAGGTTTTCGGGTAGCCAAAGTCCCGGACGCAGCGCTTTCGCCAGCCGACGGCACCATAGCGATGGCTCCGGCGGCAGCGATCGCTCCGGCTCCCGGCATACCGCCGCAATCAGCTCAAGCGCCCAAACGCGCTGAGGCGGCGTCAAGGCAATCAGCTGCCATAGCGTCTGCGAGGGAGGCTCGGGCAGGCCTTCCGGCAGGCACCAGCGCGCGCGCAACAACCGGTGCTGCAACGGCGCCAGACTCTCCAGCGCTGTCCGTCCTCCGGCCAAAGCGGTATCGACCTGCCAGCTATGATCCGCCTCCAGAACACAACCGTAGGCCCACCAGCGGACCCACCTTAGCTGCGCGTCCCGGCTCATCTCCGCGAGGGGCGTCATCGGTCAGGACTCCTGCGTCGGCGGTTTTTTACGCGTTAGCTGTTGCCGCCACCACGGTTTCGCCATCAGTCCTCCCACGCCTGCTGCTATCGCCAATGCCAGGAGAGAACCGGCCCACTGCAGGTGATTGACCCCCTGCGGGGTCAGCGTCAACGGCCCCACCGAGACGGTCGGTACGCTGTCGTGATAGGGCTTGGCTGGCGAGAAAACGATGGACAACTCTTTGTCGCTTTTCCCGCTCAGCCCCGGAATGCTGCTGGCGACCAGGCGCCGAATACGCGGCCTGATGCTGTCCGGATCCAATTCAGCTCGGTGTTTGATGAAAACCGCCGCCGAAGCGGGTTGTATCGGCTCGCCGGGGGCGATGCGCTCAGGCAGCACGACATGAACGCGGGCGACCAGAACGCCGTCGATCTGGTTGAGCGTGGACTCCACCTCCTGCGACAGCGCATAGATATAGCGGGCGCGCTCTTCCAACGGCGTTGAAATTACGCCTGTTTTCTGGAAGACCTCACCCAAATTGGTTCTGCTCTGCCGCGGCAGCCCGGCGGCATTCAAAATATTCACCGCCCGCTCGATATCGCGGG
>NZ_CAMKXG010000338.1 GCF_946477055.1 Lonsdalea britannica
ACATACCAAATGAATACCAAGGAGTGAATAATAAAATATTCATAATCAGATGTTTAAATTTAAAATATATCGGTTACCATTGACGCCAGCCGGGGGGGACCGCGGTGCTTAAACGACACACCAAGAACTGCCATCATCCAATAATATTCCAACAATAGGAGAACCATTTATAAAATTGAGCCAATAGCATAAACAAACCTGAAAAGTCATTATTAATGATACAGGTAAGCGTTAATTTACGACCTTCACTGACACGTTCACACCTCCTGATTCATTTGAATGACAGGAAGGTGAACCTTTGCACTTATAGCCGTAATTGATATGCCCCTCGCGAGAGGGTTTTACCGTAAAGCAGGCCATTAATCCAAGTCAGATTCATGTTTTATAGATTATCAATGAGGGGCGCTAATGCTGACGCAGCAATACACTCAAACCATTCTTGTTTGCCTCATCAGCCAGGATGAAAAACTTATTCTGGATGTAAACCTGGTCCTAAATAATATCAACACATTGCTGAATGAGCATAACGGCACGTCACCTTGTCAATCGGCCCCTGCTGGCGATGACATGTTTTATCACCAAATGCTCGAACAGGCTCGTCACTCTTTTTCACAGCATCAGGCTAAGAATATCAGTCTGTCACTCACCTGTTTTAACACCGTTTCCACGGCCCTTGAATCGCAGGCCGCGAACCCGCAACCGCAGAGCCAGCTTGAATGTGTTTTGTTAGACGCCAGAGACAAGGAGCCTGAAGAGGAAGATCCCTTTCTGCCGTTCATCGACAGCCAGCCGGACGCGCGTTTTTCTCCCTATTCAACGATGCTGTTATGCCGCGAAGATGCGCTGGGGAAGTGGATGAACCGCTCAGGAAGCCGTAAGCAGATACGCGTCCTGCATTCCCATCCCTGGCATCGTCGCGCCGATATTTTGCGATTGATTCTGGACCATCTGGAACACGCCTATTTCAGCCGTATTCTGATGCGCACCTACCAAAATGGGAACGAGCCCGCGACGCTGGCGAAAACGATACATCGCCACATGACCACGCGTTGGGGCGATCGGTGGGACTTCCACTATTTCACGGGATCGATGGTAGGCCGGTTCATCAACTCAATGAAGGCGTTGATGGACGGTTCAGACCAACATTGTCTTACCGGCAACAATGAACATTCCCTTGCCGTCAGCGCGCTGGCAGGCTGGCAGCTGTATGGTCGCGCTTATGTGATAGCGATGACCTCCGGCATGATAGACGAAATGCGCGGCACCCTGGCAAACCTCAAACACGCGGGCGCGCCGGGCCTGATTGTTTGCGCGGAATCCCTGCCCACCGTCTGGTATCCGTTTCAGGGAACGCTGGACGCCGCCAACGACGGCCATGCGGTGATCGCCGCCCGGGGCCTGTGGCACTGCTTCATCAGCACCCCTCAGAATTTGTCCACCGGCATTCAGGGCGCTTTCCAGTCCCTTGATCGTCAACCGGCGCCCACCTTTGTCCTGGCGACGCAAAACCTGCTTGAGTCGCAGCTGGATGAACCCGAGATCGCGCCGCCGCCTGCGCGCATTGAGGCCACGCTTTCCGCCGATCAGCGCGAGCGCCTGAATCAGGCGATCGCGGCGATCAATCACGATCACGCCCGTATACTGTGGCACTGCGAGCTGATCACCGAAGAAGAACGGGAGCGCGTACTGCGCTTAACAGCGAAAGCCGGCATCGGGTTGGTCGACAGCATTATTCATCCCGGTAGCGTACCGGCTTACCGGAAAGGCGACCCCGTACAGAACTACCTGGGAACGCTGTCCATGTACGGCTTTAACCGTGCGACCTACGAGTTTCTGGAAACGCCGCCTCAACAGGGAGAAGGCAAACCCTGGCTCTTTTTCCTTAACAGCAGGATTGAGCAATCGGCCACGCCCTATTCCGCCATCAAGCTCAAACGCAACTTCAACGTTGTGCAGGTGACTCGCGAAGCCTCGCATCTGTCTCCGTTCACCCATCTGGCCCTCGATATGGGGCTGACGGATTTTCTGGACTATTTAGAACCCCGTCTGGAGGTCGATCCCGAGGTGCTGACCACTCGTCTCGCCTTGCTGGAGCGGTTGCGGAGCCTACCGGCCGCCCTGCCCAGCGAGAGCATTGAAACGATGCCGATGACGCCAAATTACTTCTTTACTCAGCTGAGTCTGCTGCTGACCGACCTGATCCAACAGCAAGGGTATCGCTATACCGGCGTATACGATGTGGGCCGTTGCAGCCTGTCGGCGATCCGCAATGTAGTGCGCACCGACCACGGTTTCTCCGGTTGGTATGGTCGCGCCCTGATGGGGGATGGCCTGATGTCCCTGCCCTATATCGCGCTGAACAACGAACACAACCTGTTGGCCTTTATCGGCGATGGCGCGCGCGCGCTGGTCCCGGACATCGAGCAGCGGTTAATCATGTCGTCGGCGAAAGGGCTGCTCAAGCGCGGCGGCAACGTCACCATCTTCTATCTGACCAATGGCGGGCTTTCCATGATCCAAAGCTATCTGGACAAGCGCTATATGCCGAGCCAGCATCAGCAGGTCGACATTCCTATGGCGGAGGCGAAAGACCAGCCCGAGGACAGCACGATTCATGGCGTCGACGTTCACCGCCGCACACTGCGCCAATTTTGCCCCACCACGTTGCGCGAAGCGTTAACCGCGCCGGGTCGCATCAACGTCTTTGATGTCTGGCTTGGACACAACTCCGAGGGGGATGGCCTAAGCCTGACCTCAGAAGACTTTTGGAGCCGTCGACCGGTCGCCAATGGAGAAACACAATGAAATTTGGTTTTATCGCTCACCCTACGTCCCAAGAACTGCTGCATCAGGTCAAAATGCTTGATATGACGGGCCGTATGCTGGAAGAGCAGGCTAACGGCTACGACCCGGCGCTTTGGCGCCAGCGCAATCTGGTTCCTTTCGTCGAATTCACCCGTATCGTCAGCGCCTGCGGTGCGCAGTGCGAGGGCATCTTGCAGTTCATGCCGTTGACGGCCGAACAGATGCTGAGTCAACCGAGGCGCATCGCCGAGCGGGTGGTGGAAGGCGTCAACGCGCTCAAAAACGAGGGGGCCGAACTGGTCGG
>NZ_CAMKXG010000339.1 GCF_946477055.1 Lonsdalea britannica
CGCAGGTAATCTTCATAGCTTCCGGTGAAGTCGATCACTTTCTCAGGCGTGATTTCCAGCACTCGGGTAGCCAGCGAGCTCACGAACTCACGGTCGTGCGAGACGAAGACCAACGTCCCCTGATACATCTCGAGCGCCATGTTCAGCGATTCGATGGACTCCATATCCAGGTGGTTGGTCGGTTCATCCATGATCAGCACGTTAGGACGCTGCATCATCAGCTTGCCGAACAACATGCGCCCTTTTTCACCCCCGGACAGCACCTTCACTTTCTTGCGAATGTCGTCCTGCGAGAACAGCAGACGGCCCAGTACGCTACGCACGGCCTGCTCGTCGTCGTTTTCCTGCTTCCACTGGCTCATCCAGTCGAAAACGGTCAGCTCATCGTCGAACTCGTATTCGTGATCCTGCGCGTAATAGCCAATCTGCACATTTTCAGACCATTTGACGGAACCGACATCCGGCGTCAGGTCGCCGACCAGCGTTTTCAACAGCGTGGTTTTACCAATCCCGTTGGTCCCGAGCACCGCGACTTTCTCGCCGACTTCGATCAGCAGTTTGAGCTTGCTGAACAGCGGGCCGTTGTCGAATCCTTTCGCCAGATCCTCAATTTCCAGCGCGTTACGGAACAGCTTCTTATCCTGCTCGAAACGGATGAAGGGGTTCTGACGGCTGGAAGCTTTAATCTCTTCCAACTGAATTTTGTCGATCTGGCGCGCACGCGACGTGGCCTGACGGGATTTAGACGCGTTGGCGCTAAAACGGCTGACGAACGACTGCAGCTCAGCAATCTGTGCCTTCTTCTTGGCGTTGTCTGCCACCAGACGCTCGCGCGCCTGCGTGGCGGCCGTCATGTATTCGTCGTAGTTGCCCGGGTACAGGCGCAGTTCGCCGTAATCCAGATCCGCCATGTGCGTACACACCATGTTCAGGAAGTGACGGTCATGGGAAATGATGATCATGGTGCTGTTACGTTCGTTCAGCACCTGCTCCAGCCAGCGAATGGTATCGATGTCCAGGTTGTTGGTCGGTTCATCGAGCAGCAGAATATCCGGGTTGGCGAACAGTGCCTGCGCCAACAGCACACGCAGTTTCCAGCCCGGCGCAACTTCGCTCATCGGGCCGTAATGCTGCTCCAGCGGGATCCCCACGCCCAGCAGCAGTTCGCCCGCGCGGGCCTCGGCGCTATAGCCGTCCATTTCACCGTATTTGACTTCCAGATCGGCCACTTTGTAGCCGTCTTCTTCGCTCATTTCCGGCAGCGCGTAGATGCGGTCGCGCTCTTCTTTCACGTCCCACAGTTCGGCATGGCCCATGATGACCGTGTCCAGCACCGAGTATTGTTCAAATGCGAACTGGTCCTGGCGCAGCTTGCCGAGACGTTCGTTAGGATCCAGAGAAACATTGCCGCCGCTGGGGGTCAGGTCGCCGCCCAGAATTTTCATAAAGGTGGATTTACCGCAGCCGTTGGCGCCGATCAGGCCATAGCGGTTGCCGCCGCCGAATTTGACGGAAATGTTTTCAAAAAGCGGCTTACTGCCGAATTGCATCGTTATATTATTCGTTACCAGCACAGTATTTACTCAGATCTAAGTGTGATTTGCCGCACATTATGCCATAAGCAGCCCTCAGAATCCCGGCCATGTTCGAACGCTATTTGACCAGAATGGTTTCTATGAGATTCTGAATATAAACAAGTGCTAATCTTGAATAAAAAAACTTAATATGTCGTAAACCCCTTGAAGGAAGCGCAAATGTCATCAGAGCGTCAGTTTAAACAGGTCGATGTCTTCACCCACCATGATTTCCAAGGTAACCCGCTGGCCGTCATTCTGGACGCTGAAGGGCTGAGTGATGAGCAGATGCAGGCCATCGCCCGGTGGACCAATCTCTCTGAAACCACTTTTGTGCTGCCGCCCACTGACCCCACGGCGGATTACCTGGTTCGCATTTTCACGCCGTCGCAGGAGCTGCCTTTTGCGGGCCACCCCACGCTCGGGACGGCGCATGCTTTGCTGGAAGCGGGACTCACGCCGCATGTGCCGGGGCAACTGATTCAGCAGTGCGGCGTCGGCCTGATCCCCATTAATCTGTCGGACAACGGTCTACTGGCCTTCAGAGCGCCGGAAGCCACAATCGATCCGGTGGATGCCAGCCACTACGCCTTGATTGATGCGGCGCTTGGCAGCCATCATCGACACGGCGACGTGCCCCCCACGGTCGTCAATATGGGGATAAGCTGGATGATCGTACGCATGGACAGCGCTGCGTCCTGTCTGGGCGTCAGAATTGCTCAGCCTGCGTTCGAAAAACTGCTGGCAGCGACCCACGCCGACGGTATCGCTATCTATGGCCCGCATGAAAACTCGACGCCGACCGATTACGAAGTCCGGGCGTTTTTCCCGCTGGATACCGTGATTGAAGATCCGGTGACCGGTAGTGCGAACGCCTGTATCGCCCGCGCGTTGCAGCATGGTCACGATCTGGAAAAGGTGACGAGAAAGCTGGGATACAGCGTGCGTCAGGGAACCATGTTGTATCGCAACGGGCGCGTCAATGTCGCTTACATCGACAGTCAACCGTGGATTGGCGGCTACAGTCGCACCCTGATTGACGGTACGCTTAACGCCTGAAGCGCGTTGATATCCGTAGCGTCTGACGCATAAAGAACAGGCGCCGTACCCATGATAGGGATACGGCGCCTGTTTTAGTTAACAGCGTCGGCAGAATCCGACGTCACGAAAGCAACATTACTTGCGGGCGAGTAAAATACCAAGCACCAGTCCAACGGATGCGCCGATGCCTAAACCATGCCACGGGTTGTCCTGAATATAGCTGTCCGCCTTCTTCGCAAACTTTTTAGCCCGATGGCAGCAGCCTTTGGAGGGTTCGAGACGAGAGCGAACATCCTGCAGCGAGTCATAAGCCTGCTTTTTCAGATCCTGATAGGCGCTGTCTGCATAATCGCCGGAATATTTTAAGAGCTCGTCCAGCGTGGTGGACAGCAGCTTTACGTCGTCCTCAATACTCACTTCTTGTGACTGTTTATCATGCGGTGCCATTATTTTCTCCTGTTGGTGAAAATGCGCTAACCCT
>NZ_CAMKXG010000340.1 GCF_946477055.1 Lonsdalea britannica
CGGCTAAACGTATTTGGATCAGTAATCCAACCTGGCCTAACCACAGAAACGTCTTTGCTGCTGTGGGGCTGGAAGTCTGTGACTACGACTACTACGACGCCACTGCACACAAACTGGATTTCGATGGCATGGTAGCAAGCCTGAATGCCGCTCAGGCTGGTGACATCGTTTTATTCCACGGTTGCTGCCATAACCCTACGGGGATTGATCCTACGCCAGAACAGTGGGCTCAATTGGCTTCCCTGTCACAGCAGAAAGGTTGGTTGCCCCTCTTTGATTTCGCCTATCAGGGATTTGCTAACGGTTTGGATGAAGATGCTCAGGGTCTGCGCACTTTCGCGGCCCAGCATCAGGAACTGTTGGTCGCGAGCTCCTACTCCAAAAACTTTGGTCTGTATAACGAACGTGTGGGTGCCTGTACGTTAGTTGCCGCGGATAGCGCAGTTGTCGATACCGCATTTAGCCAGATAAAAGCGGCGATTCGTGCAAACTACTCTAACCCGCCTTCTCATGGGGCTGCTGTCGTAGCGACGATTCTGTCTAACGACGTTCTGCGGGGAATTTGGGAACAGGAACTGACAGCGATGCGCGAGCGTATTCAACGTATGCGTCAGCTGTTTGTGAATACCCTTCAAGAAAAAGGCGCACAACAGGATTTCTCTTTCATTATCCAGCAAAACGGTATGTTCTCATTTAGCGGACTGAGCAAAGAACAAGTCATCCGCCTGCGCGATGAATTTGGCGTTTATGCCGTCAATTCCGGCCGAGTCAATGTCGCCGGTATGACGCCGGAAAATATGGCCCCGCTGTGTGAGGCTATTGTTGCCGTGTTGTAAGATGTAAATCGATAGGCAATAAAAAAGCCAGCTCCGTATCAACCGGGCTGGCTTTTTTTAACTCGCCTGAGTTAGGGTGTTTAACCGACCGGTTACCCGACAGTGATTCCCTGCAAAAATGGGTTAGTCCGGCGCTCTTCACCGAAGGTCGACATCGGACCATGCCCGGGGATAAAAGCGACATCATCACCCAGCGGCAACAGCTTTGTCGCAATCGACAGAATCAGCGCTTCATGATTCCCCTGAGGGAAGTCGCTGCGACCCACCCCTCCCCTGAAAATTACATCGCCGGAAATCGCCAGCCGCTCGGACTCACTGAAAAAGACAATATGGCCCGGCGTATGCCCAGGGCAATGCAAGACTGAGAGCCGTACTCCACCGATTGCGACCGTATCGCCTTCATCCAACCATTCATCCGGCGTCAGCGGCTGACAATCATCAAGACCGAACATCCGACTTTGCGCTGGCAGACCATCCAGCCAGAATGCATCCGCACGCTGCGGACCTTTGATAGGCACCTGATAATAGTCGGCAAGTTCTGCCGCCGCGCCGACATGGTCCAAATGTCCATGGGTCAAAAGGATTTGCTTAACCGTCACACCGGATTGAGCCACGGCTTGCTTCAACGTTTCGGCATCTCCACCCGGATCGACTAAAGCAGCGTCACCACTCTCTTCAGCCCACAACAGGGTGCAATTTTGGCTAAATGCCGTAACAGGAATAATTTGGTATTTCATATCGCTCCGCTTTCGCCTTCACAGCCGGTGATACATCAAACCTGGCCGCGGTCGTTTTCTATGCCTTACCAGGTACGCGCGGGACCGGTATCAATATGGACGAAGTTGCTACGCGGATAGTATCCAACGCCGCCAGCTCGCATTTTGACGGCGGCTTTACGAATATTCGCCAGTTGCACACCTTCAATATGGAAATCCATCGCTTTACCTTGCGTATGATAGCTTTGTTTGGCAACGCCACGGCTGTGAGAGCGAAGATCTTCATTCGTGCCACGCGAGCGATAACCTGAAATCAGCTGCACCGGCTTATTGTTCCCTAGCATGACCTGCAATCGATATAACTGATCAAAAAGTTGCGGATCGATGCTTTTGATTTTATTCGCACGATAGTCACGGAAGAAATAATCTAATCGAGTAAGTTCTTCTTTGATATAACGTCGCCCATCGAAAAACTCTGCTTTGAGGCGTTCGCCCGTATTGAGATTATTGAGTGTTAAGATTCGAGGACGTGCCGTTGATAATGAGGCGAGTGACTGACCGGGAAGCAAGGCTATTCCCAGAGCTGCTCCTCCGAGCGTCAACCATTTGCGACGATGGTTATCGATGTGTTCCATATAACAATATTACCCAGGCTAATAATCGGTGTGAGGGCACAAAACGCGCACCGTTTTGAACCTTAACCGCCGTCATTAGCTGAGTCAACCCGTCCGACAGGGAGTGGTTATCACCGTTTATCCCCCCTACGCTGGCTGACTCAGCCGTAACTTACGGAAATCCTTGCTTACTGCAGTAATAACCCGACTTTGGACAGCGTGGTTTCTCCGGTTTTTGACCGGCCATCATAATTGTAAATATCTGTACGATATTGCGCTTTACCATCCTCTGCGACCCAAGCCGTCAGGTAATAGAAGCTAACCGGAATGCGCTTGCGCATAGTGACGTAAGTCGTATTACCCTCTTCCAACGTGGAAGAAACCCGCGCACTGTTCCAGCCCGCATCTTGCAACAGCAAGCCAGCCAGCTCGGCGGCCTTATTGACTCGCACGCAACCCGAGCTCAGAGCCCGAATATCTTTGTGGAACAGATTATGGTTCGGCGTATCGTGCAGATATATGGCCTCAGAATTCGGCATGTTGAATTTATAGCGCCCCAACGAGTTAGTGCTTCCCGGCGCCTGGCGCAGACGATAAGGGAACCGCTCAGCCGAGACCTGAGACCAATCGATCATGGAAGGATCGATTGGCTGAGCGTTCTCACTCCAGTCAGACAACAACGTATAACCATGACGCTGCAAATACCCGGGATCCATAATCACTTTGGGGATAATGTCCTGACGGATCAGCGTGGTCGGTACGTTCCAAGGGGGGTTCACCACCACGTTGATCAACGCGCTACTCATCATCGGGGTTTTACGTTTTGGCTGACCAACAATCACTCGAGAGGATAAAATTTCCGCGCCATTTTGATAGTAGGTCAGCGAAA
>NZ_CAMKXG010000341.1 GCF_946477055.1 Lonsdalea britannica
AGTTGTGGAAGCCACAAGATCGCCACAGTGCCCAGTAGACGCAAAAAAGCCCGCAGGGCTTGCGCCGTGTGGGCTTTTCGTACTTCATCGGCCTTATCTGGTAATAACCGATGTCTAAATTGGTGGAGCTGGGGGGATTTGAACCCCCGTCCGGAATTACTCTACCGTCGGTACTACATGCTTAGTCTGGTCTTTACATTCGCCGGTTAGCTGCGGACAGACACGCTACTAACAAACTAGCCTGATTAGATTTAGCGCTTCAACCCCAGGCAAGGCATCCACGCGATCTCTTTTAGGTTTGACCTCTCTTGATCCCCGTCCTAAGAGCGGAGGCTAGGGAGAGAGGGCTATACGCAGGGTATTAAGCTGCTACAGCGTAGTTTTCGTCGTTTGCGACTATTTTTTTGCGGCTTTTTACGAGGCCAACCGCCCCTCGGCATGCACCTTGGGCTTTGCAAATCCCGTCGAATCCAGAATCAGCCCCAAGAAACTTTCGCCAGTATATCAGAACTTACCGGGCTTAAGCCACCGGCTTAGCGGTTTGCGTTCTTCATGATACGGGCTTTGTCTAATTTCCACTCACGTTCTTTGATATCGTCGCGCTTGTCGTGATCTCGTTTACCTTTCGCGACGCCAATTTTGACTTTGCTCCAGGCATTTTTCCAATACATCGACAAGGCGACGACGGTATAACCCTCACGGCTGACTCGGCCAATGAGCGATTCTATCTCGCGTTTGTTGAGTAATAGTTTGCGCGTGCGAGTGGGATCGCATACGACGTGTGAAGACGCTACGTTGAGCGGTGTAATGGTGGCACCAAAGAGAAAGGCTTCGCCGTCTCTCAAGGTCACATAGCTGTCGCTGATATTGGCTTTGCCCGCTCGCAGAGATTTGACTTCCCAGCCTTGCAGTTCAAGGCCAGCTTCAAATTCTTCTTCGATGAAGTACTCATGGCGAGCACGCTTGTTTTGCGCAATGGTCGCGGAACCGGGTTTGTACGCTTTTTTCTTTTTCATAGTGCCGTCATTATACTGGATGTCTAAGGGAATGAAATCCCCGCCAAAGTGTAGAGTGACATTGTGTTCTGGCTTAGGGCAACTTTCCCGGCGTTTTTATCTGATGACCGAAAATGCTATTATTTTGCGCATTTTGTTACTTTTGGAAAATGGTATGCCCAAAATCAATCGCTCCGCGTTAGTCCCTTACAGCGCCGAGCAAATGTATAAACTCGTCAATGATGTGCCTTCTTACCCTGCCTTCTTACCGGGCTGTACAGGAAGCCGAGTTTTATCGACCTCTTCGGAGGAAATGACCGCGGCGGTTGATGTTTCCAAAGCCGGTATTAGCAAAACCTTTACGACTCGGAATACGCTGACAGATAACCAGTCTATCTCAATGCGGCTGGTTGACGGCCCGTTCCGCGAATTAAAGGGCGATTGGCGGTTTATTCCGCTGAGTGAAGAAGCCTGTAAAGTTGAGCTCGACTTGGATTTTGAATTCAAAAATGCGCTGATCGAATTGGCTTTTGGAAAAGTCTTCAAGGAGCTTGCGAACAATATGGTTCAGGCTTTCACTCAACGAGCCAAAGAGGTCTACAGTGACTGAGATGCGTGTGGAAGTGGTTTACGCGCTACCGGAGCGTCAGTTTCTCCGTGCGCTAAAGCTCGAAGAGGGCAGCACGGTAAAGCAAGCGATCAACGCGTCGGGGTTACTGACATTGCGTCCGGAGATAGACCTCACTAGCAATAAAGTGGGTATTTTTAGTCGCCCCGCCAAACTGGATGAAGCTCTACAGGAAGGCGATCGCGTTGAAATCTATCGTCCGATAACCGCCGATCCCAAAGAATTACGCAGGCAAAGAGCAGAACACGCTAAAAGTAAACGCTAGTCGACGTAGCCCAGTGAAACAACTGAGAAATTTGACTGCCAGATAAAACCTCATCGCGAGGAAATCATCGACGTAGTTGGCTTTGCTAGCGGTTGATACTCTGAGAGACGGCAGCCACTACACACCTTCACTTTTGTTCCCAGAGTGTTCCCGATATCGACTGCATTAGGTGCCTCTCTGTGTCGGGCTCGTTCAGACTCATTCAGATACATGCTCGCTCGTATCACACGATTTTCATCAACCGATTTAACCTGAAAAGCTTTTTCGCAAAAGGAAGCTTTTCAGGCGTTAATGGCCTTGGACCGATAGCCTTCGGACGATCCGACAACACAAACGAATTAGTTCAGCGCTGGCTTGTTATCGATGCTGGTGAGGATGCCCTGGCTATCGAAATTCAGCGTCAGAGTTTGCTGTTTCACCGCTTCATGACCGGGCTGCTGACGGAATACATAGAACCAAGTATCGCTACCAAACGGGTCCTGTAACATCGGTGTTCCCAGAGAATAAGCAACCTGTTGTTTTGTCATACCATTATGGATTTTGGCGACGTCTGCAGGAGCTAAATAGTTCCCCTGATTGATATCCGGACGATAAACCACCTTCTCCAGCGTGGAGCATCCGGCGGTCAACATGACAGCGACTACCGCGGCGATGACAGTTAGCGTTTTACAGCGCATAGTGAGTTCATTCCTTAAGGGCATAGGTTGCCGATGATAATAGACCTTGCCTGTCTTGAAAACCGGCAAGGCCCATGTAAGACCTCAGGAACCTGAAAAAGTTGAACGTTTTTATGCGGCCAGTAACTCTTTTGCATTCGCCAGCGTATTCTTGGTCACGGCGCTTCCCCCCAGCAGACGGGCTAGCTCCTGAAGGCGAGCGCGTTTGCCAAGAGACTCCATCAACGTTTCGGTTTCTGCGCCGTCTGTCTGTTTGCTAACGAAGTAATGATGGTGTCCGCAACCGGCGACCTGTGGTAAGTGGGTGACGCACATGACCTGCGTAGACTCACCCAGTTGACGCAACATTTTCCCTACGATCGCGGCAGTCGGACCGCTAATCCCCACGTCCACTTCATCGAAAATAAGCGCCGGCGTATCCATTTTCTGCGCGGTGATGACCTGCAGAATTAACGCGATACGCGACAGCTCGCCACCCGATGCCACT
>NZ_CAMKXG010000342.1 GCF_946477055.1 Lonsdalea britannica
CGAGATTCGCCTTAGTCTCGTGGGCTCGGAGATGTGTATAAGAGACAGGCCAATGTGCTGCTGGCGCTGGGCGCGTCTCCGGCGATGGTGGTGGAGCGCAGCGAAGCCGCCCAGTTCAGCGCGTTGGCCGATGCGCTGCTGATTAATCTCGGTACGCTGGAGCCGGTCCGGGCGGATGCTATGCGGTCTGCCGTGACGAGTGCCAATCAAGCCGGTCGGCCCTGGGTGCTGGACCCGGTCGCCGTCGGCGCGCTGACGTTTCGCAGCGACTTCGCCCGTGAACTGCTGGCGTTGCGGCCTGCCGCCGTGCGCGGCAACGCCTCCGAAATTCTGGCGTTGTCCGGCGCGGATTCGCAGGGACGCGGGGTGGATAGTGGCAATACCTCGTTGGTCGCGTTGCCCGCGGCGCGCGAACTGGCCCGACGCTGGTCCGTTTGCGTGGCGGTGACGGGCGACGTGGATTATGTCACCGACGGCGAGCGTGACTGGGCTGTCGCGGGTGGAAATCCGCTGATGACCCGCGTCGTCGGCACCGGCTGTGCGTTGTCGGCTGTCGTGGCGGGGTTTTGCTCGCTGCCGGGCGACCGCCTGCAGCATATTGCCGCGGCCTGTGCGGTGATGTCCGAATGTGGGCAACGCGCCGCCGAAGGCGCGGTCGGTCCCGGCAGTTTTATCCCGCGGTTTCTGGATCAGCTGTTCATGACGACGGAGGCGGCCGCAGAATGAAACGGATCAATGCATTGACGATTGCGGGCACCGATCCCAGCGGTGGCGCGGGTATTCAGGCCGACTTGAAAACGTTCTCCGCGCTGGAAGCCTATGGCGCCAGCGTGGTGACGGCGCTGGTGGCGCAAAACACCCGTGGCGTGCAGTCGGTTTATCGTATCGAACCTGACTTCGTAGGCGCTCAACTCGACTCGGTGCTGAGCGATGTGCGGATAGACTGCGTCAAAATTGGCATGTTGGCCGAGGCGGATATCGTGGAGATCGTGGCCGAACGGCTACGCCGCTATCCGGTGCCGTTCGTGGTGCTGGATACGGTGATGCTGGCGAAAAGCGGCGATCCGCTGCTGCAACCGCAGGCGATCGCGTCGCTGCGCCAACGGTTGTTGCCGCAGGTGTCGATCATCACGCCGAATCTGCCAGAGGCGGCGGCGCTGCTGGGGTGTCCGATCGCCGAGAATGAAAACGCGATGCGGGAACAGGGCGAAGCGCTGCTCGCGTTGGGCTGTCAGGCGGTATTGATGAAGGGCGGCCATCTTGCCGGCAGCGAAAGTCCGGATTGGTTGTTTACCGTTGGGGCGCCGCCGCAGCGTTTTTCGGCGGTTAGGGTCAATACCCGCCATACTCATGGTACGGGCTGCACGCTATCGGCGGCGTTGGCGGCATTGCGTCCCCGTTGTGACAATTGGTCGGCCTGCGTGGCCGCTGCCAAAGCTTATCTGCAAGGGGCTTTAGAACAGGCAGATACGCTGGAAGTCGGGCAGGGGATAGGACCGGTGCATCATTTTCACCGCTGGTGGTGATGCCTATCTCTGCGGAAGATGAGATTTACATGGACAGTCATAGGGGCTACCGGTAATTTTGTGATCGGCGTCAGGTTTTTCCGGCCGATTCACGACGTCCATAAGGGCGTCGCACACAGCAATAGCAGTCCGCCGCCGGCGTAGATGCAGAAAAATGAAGGATGGTAAGGAGTCATGTGCATGGCAGGTTCATCGCGTTCGATCATGATCGCCAAAGGGTTACAAACGATACTCAATATAGGTTTACTGGCTCTCGCTATTATTCTGGTGGTGTTTTTGGGTAAAGAGACGCTGCATCTGGCCAAGGCATTGATGGTGAGCAGTGAAAAGGATTCCACCTACCTGCTGATTGAAAGTCTGGTGGTATATTTTCTGTATTTCGAATTTATCGCGTTGATTGTGAAGTATTTTGAGTCGGGCTATCACTTCCCGCTGCGCTATTTTGTCTATATCGGGATCACCGCCATCGTGCGGCTGATTATCGTCGACCACAAGAACCCCACCTATACCCTGATCTACGCGGGCGCGATCTTGATTCTGGTGGTGACGCTGTATCTGGCGAACAGTCAGCGCCTGCGACGCGAATAGCGGTGTCCCGACCCCGGTCGACTACTCGCGCAGCAGCGGGCAAGGGCTGGGGAAACGGCAGCGCAGCGCTTCCGGCACCACTTCGATACGGAAGTGGTTGTCGGTCAGCGGTTCGCCATCCAGATTGAACGTCATCTCATTCGGCGCGGTGATTTCCAGCCACGGCAGGGCAGTCGTGATCATGTTGGGATTCTCGCCGCCCGACATCAGCGCCTGCATCATATTCGGCAATAGCTCCTTCGCAGACAGCACGCGCAGTTGCAACAGCCCGTCATTCAATACCGCCTCCGGGCACAGCTGCTGTCCGCCTCCCGCCTGACGACCATTGCCGATGGCGATGACCAGCGTATCGCCCTCCCAGTCAAAATCCGGTCCTTTCACCTGACAGCGTTCGGCTTTCAGGGTGTCGATGCGCAGCAGCGCGTTCAGCACGTAGGCCGCGCCGCCCAGCGCCGATTTCATGGCGGCGGGGGTTTCGGTGGTGATGCGGGTGGCAAAACCGCCCGTCGCCATGTTGATAAAGTAGTGGCGGTCGTTGACCCGGGCCAGATCGATGGCGGTGGCGCGGCCCAAAATCGCCAGCCGCAGCGCCTGATGTAGGTCGGTGGGAATCCGGCAGCTGGTGGCGAGATCGTTGGCCGTACCCAACGGCACAATGCCCAGACACGGACGGTGTTCCGCTTCCTGATGCGCCAGCGCCACGGCGACTTCATTGATGGTGCCGTCGCCGCCGGCGGCGATCACGTTGTCCGCCTCCAGGGCTATCGCCTCATGGATATAGCGCAGCGCGTCGCCGTGTTCCCAAGTGACGCGCACATGCAGAGGATAACCTTCTTCGCGCAAGGCTTTCACCGCCTGACGCAGTTCGTCATTTTGGCTGCTTTTGCCGTTTAGAATGA
>NZ_CAMKXG010000343.1 GCF_946477055.1 Lonsdalea britannica
GCAGCGTCAGATGTGTATAAGAGACAGTCTTAGCACCTCAACATTCCAAGGCATGACCTCTTCAAAGAATGGGTTTTCCCAATCCCCATTTTTTATTATGTAGATTTTAAAAGCACCAGGCACTTCAAATGATGGGTACCATCCCACATCTATCAAGTCTCCATTTGAATAAGATATCATTAATAAATCCTCATCCAATTTATCGATCTCTTCTGTGGCAGTTTTATCAAAGTTGATGCCGGATAATTCGTCGAAAACATTATCTAATGATTGAATGTTATATTTTTCGCCTAGAATCATGATGTCGCGTGTCATTTCATTAACCTCTGTGCTTCTTGTTCGCCGATAGGATGAGAGTGAATGGTTCCTTGAGACTCCTTTGTGACTACCCACATAGTTTCCTTTCCTTTGTATGCTCCTTTTACTTCATCAAATTTCATGATCTTCCAATTTTGACCATTTGATGTTGGTGTACCACGCTCCCAAACGTCACCATCCATGGATGGGATATCTATATCAGGTTTAAATTTAGCTGGCCCGCTTTTCGTACTTTTAACAACTTCACGCCACGGTAATCCCTTCGGTGGATAATGTTTGTATCCGTGTGTATATGAAACCTTAGCTTCTGATAAATATACGTAAATCGGCTTTATGCCAGAGTCCGCCGGGAATACCAGTATCCAGTCATTGAAGTCCTGCTCATCCGGCATCGGGAACGGCGGAGTTGTTGTCTCCTCTGCACTGTCCGGGATCGGGTGTACCAGGATGGTTGGTTGATCAATAGGGGCGACCGGCGTTTCTGTCTGCGATATTGGCTCAGAGCCTTCCGGATTGGCGGGCGTCCAGGTGATTTTCGGGCCATCTACGCCCGGTGCGGGCGTGAATTCATAGCGGCTTTGCTCGGGTTTCCACACCATATTTGCGACGCGCACACCTTCGTACGGCGTGCCTTCGCCGGTATGAACGCCGTAGACCTGCATCTTGCCGTGAATGTCGGGACGCCAGAAAAAGCGCACGCGGGTCGTAGCGGTTTCTCCTGCCCAGCCTTTTTGCCGTAGGGTATCTTCCAGCCAGTGCTCATCACGTCCCGGTACTTTGTCGCTGCCTTCGCCGACTGATTGGCTGTAAAAAGCGGCAAACAGCACACCGAGTAAAGGCACCGTGCTTGATGCCGCCAGTGTGCCTTCAGTCAATGTCACTTGCCCCCAAACCTGCGTCATCGTGGTGACGGCGGCTCGGGTTGCTACCGTGTTTCCGGCAGACATCGTAGCCACGGGAACCGCGGCAGCGGCAACTGGCGTGATGGCTGATTTAGCTAATGGCGTCGGCGTTACTGCTATTTCCTTTGAGGACATCAGGTAATAAAGCGTTTTATACCAAGGCTCCGAGCCAGTGAGTTGAACAGGTGTTGATGCCGCGGTCGGTTCAGTCAACTGAGAGGGGTTTTTCTTCTTCGCAGCTTGCGCGTGCTGTACCACCGGTTTGTTTACGTGAGGGCGATGATACCCACAGCAATCGTCGACGACGGGCTGAGCAAATAACGCCATCTGCCCAAAGTTATCAACCGTCTCTTTCTCCGTTCCCGCGTCAGTACAGCCTTCACCGCGCAGGCAGGATTTCGCAAAAACTGGCGGGATGGTCAACATAGGCGATAAAGCGAGGAGTGGATCACGCCGCTGGGCGGATTGTTGCGCACAGCCAGCAACCGGAGATTGATAAGGGGTATCCCCGATAATGACGTTACTGCTTCCGGTCACGATATTGCCACCGCAGTTGATATCGTCTCCGATACGGGCGGCTTGCTTACCGTTAATGATGACGGTGGATGAACCTGCGGCTATCTGACGCGGATGAAGACCGTGGGGCATGTTGGGGCAGGGGCAACCGTGGAGCTGAACGGCGTCACCTTGTCGTGCGGCGGGCTGGCCATTGATGATAACGTCCTGACTACCTTCGACGACGGGAGTGGCTGGAAAACACGTGTGGCCACTACCTATATCGTTTAGACGGGCGGCTCCCGGCATAGTAATAATCCTTTTACTATAAAACCAACTATATCAATAGAATATAGTGTTATGTCGGAAAGGCTTGAGCCGTCCTGGCATAACCTGCGGCGTTGCATCATAGACCGATGAGCAATTATTACACGGCTACCTATGTCCTGCCAGTGTGCCATGATTAAACGCCGCTGCGGGATCCTGCCCGCTGGCCGACCACTACTCCGTAATAACATGCGTCCCCCTTTATGGCCTGCCACCCTGAGCACACCTTCAATCAGGAGTGCAACAGATGGTAGATTATCGCCACGGTGTTCGTGTCGTAGAAATCAACGACGGCACGCGCCCTATCAACCGCCATCGTCGGCATGGTGTGTACTGTGGCAGGGAGGGGTAGTCCAGCAAACCGTGTTTGAAAGGTCGCGTTAAACCTGCCTAAACGACAGAGTTAACGTTAATTGAAGTCGTTACCCATCTGTTTTGCGAAGGCTGATTATTGATGACATGAACGGCCAAACGGCCTGATGAAAAATCTAACATAAAAATGGTTCTTTGAAGCCGCGGTTTTTTTAGTTTTATCAGGCGCGGAACCCATCGTGACGCCGGATAGATTTAAGCAAGCCCATCATAAGTCAAAGATCAGTGTTGCAAAAACGGGGGTGACCATAGATTTTTATACTTAACGTCGAGACAAGAAAAATCGTGCGACATTTTTGTGACACTATCCGATTCCCCAACAAAAAAGCCACTCGCGAGAGTGGCTTAAATTCATGATTTTAAAGCTAATATTTGGTGGCCCCTGTTGGGTTTGAACCAACGACCAAGCGATTATGAGTCGCCTGCTCTAACCACTGAGCTAAGGGGCCAGCGGGTGCTGATTATACGTTACCCTTTATAGGTAGGTCTATAGATGTACGGTCAGGTGACGGTTTTCTACACAAGGCTAGCCTGTTGTTATTATTGCCGGAATTTGTCATAAACGTCCGAAACAACATAAGGAGGTAGAGAT
>NZ_CAMKXG010000344.1 GCF_946477055.1 Lonsdalea britannica
GTTGTGCTGATGAAAATAAAATAACGTGTTGTGATTGTAAGAAAAAAAGATTTCTTCACCAGTTGAAAAAACGTAAATCAGATTAATTACCTAAGTGGTTTTTTTACGATTCATTGCCGCATTTATGTGATTGGCTATTAATTTAGTTAATTAATGCGAATCATCTTGTCATTAAATAATAGCTGTGTGGGGAAGGAGCCTGTCTGCGCGGATGTTGAGCCAATAGGGCATTTTTTATTGGTTTTTATGATGATAACTAACTGATTTTATTGTTTTTGATTCTTTTCTTGCTGTGGAGAGGGGGCGCTGATAAGTGTAATATTCCCTGATGTTGCACTTATTTTTTTAAATTTATCTCATTTTTTTAATGCTCAAGAACGACGCCAGTATTTCCCCTGTGATGGCACGCATTCGATATTTATATACCTATAGCAACGTCCTGCATTTTTCGCCAGTTTAGTTTGGTATAGAAAATATCCTGATATTGAGTTGGGTTATATTCCCTATTCAAATCGTGTTGTGAAAATAGGGGGTTAAATGAGAATGTGTACGAGGTTATGCCGCCCTCGGTATGGTCAGATTTAATAAAATGAGTCTCTTTTGACTCGTTATGTCCTTAGCGATAGGGCTGGTTATGGGGGCCTGTCGTCATCTGCATTTCCTTTATATGTAAATTAACGTCAATTTTTTTCAATAAACTTTATAACGCCGGGATTGCGCGTGTCGCTGTCGTAAATCGACGGCGGCTAAAGCTGTGCAAAAGGCAAAGGCATGGGTGATAAATCGCTTTTGGCATCAATGCGTTGTCAGACGTTCGACAGGATAACGGCCGGATAGGGGCGAAAAAAATGCCGCGACCCAGAAGGGGCCGCGGCAGAATTGTACGGGCGTTAAACAGCGAATTAGCGCGTTTCGCCAGCGTCCGGCAGGTGTGTCATACGGTTGCGCAGATCGCGGCGAGCAAGCTCAGCAACCCAGAAGCAGAACATATGACCAAACAGTTCGGAGAAGTGTTCAGCAAACGGCTGATCCCACGGTGCAGGCACGGTACCGAACAGCGGCAGCAGAACGACGTGGAACACAACCCACAGAACCAGGCCGTAGAATGCGCCCTGCCACAGTTTGATTTTGGTGCAGAATTCGGCAGCGATGCAGTACAGCACGGTGAAGGTGATTGAGAAACCGAAGTGCATGATGAAGCTCATGATCGGGCGCGGGTTGCCATTGAACAGGTAGCTAATGTGAGAAAGCTCAAATGACATGCCCAGCTGTTGCAGCAATTCTTGTGGCGGGTTAGTCAGATCTCGTGCGGGTGTTCTGGGCGGAAAAGGAATTTCCCAGCCGAATTTTGTAATGGCACAAATAATGCCCGCAATAATACCGACCAATATAGCCAGTAATACTTTCTCTTTAACGGTACGCGCTTGCAGCATGTTATTTTCTCCTCAATAACGGCGCAAAAAACAGGGAACGAAAACGGCAGATCCCCCCGCTGGGAATACCCCGGCAGAAACTGAAGACCTGTGATTATATGTGGTTGCAATCATATACCTACCTATGAAAGGTGTCGACATTATCTGCTTGCCGTCACGCTTTAATAGTGTAGCGGAAATGCTAATAGAAGGGCGCAATATAGTTAGTGTAATGCAGCACCTGAGAAATATAACCACTATTATTTTATAGCCGGGTATTTTAAGTCAGAAATATCATGTAAATAGCTTTTTTATATTATTTCGGTAATGAGAAATAAGCGATATCGCTTTTAACATGATGTTGAAAAAGGTCGCCGCTTTATTGTGCGGTATTTTTATCTCGCCTTTATCTTTGCCACGCTTCTTCGATAAAACGTTATTCGGTTCCCTGACGGTTAATGGGTAAAACAAAGGGCGGGTCGGTGTATTCCTGCGCGGAACATCGTGTGCAATGTGTCGGCGCGAATCAGGTGAAAGGGGAAAGCGTTCAGGAGCGTCTGAGACGCTCCCGGAGATAACAGGGAGGGTTAGCGTTGCTCTTCCAGCCACTCAGGCATGTCGTGGAACCCCATAGCCTGGCGTACGAGCGTAGGTTTGATGCCGGGCAGGGTATCCGCCAGTTTCAGCCCCACGTCGCGCAGCAGTTTCTTGGCCGGGTGTGAACCGGCGAACAGATCGCGAAACCCCTGCATGCTGGCGAGCATCACCGCAGCGCTGTGCTTGCGGCGACGTTCGTAGCGGCGCAGATAGAGATATTGGCCGATGTCTTTGCCCTGAGATTGCAGGCGTTTCAGCTCGGCAATCAGCTCGGCGACGTCCATAAAGCCCAGATTCACGCCCTGTCCCGCTAGCGGATGAATGGTGTGCGCCGCATCGCCCATCAGCACCAGCCGGTGCGCCGCAAAGCTGCGGGCGTAGCGTGCCGTCAGGGGGAAAGACTGCCGCTCGCTTTCCAGCTCGCACAGCCCAAGCCGCATATCAAACTCGGCGGCCAACTGCGAATTGAACGTTTCCGCAGGCGCTTCCAGCATAGTCTGTGCGCGTTCCGGCGGCAGAGACCAGACGATGGAGCAGAGATGCGGATCGCAAAGCGGCAGGAATGCCAGCATGCCGTCGCCGTGGAAGACCTGCCGCGCCACGGAGTCATGCGGGCGCTGAGTACGAATATTGGCGACCAGCGCATGATGACCGTAATCCCAGAAGGTCAGCGGAATATCGGCATGTTGCCGCAGCCACGAGTGCGCGCCGTCCGCGCCGACTACCAGCCGCGCCGTCAGCATGCTGCCGTCTTCCAGCGTAATAAAGGCTTCGTTTTCCCCCCACGCGACCTGCTTTAAGGCGGCGGGCGCGATGAGAGTGACGTCGCGCGCGCGCTCCGCATGTTGCCACAGCGACTGTTGGATCACGTCGTTCTCGATGATGTGGCCAAGATGGGAAAAGCCGGTCTCTTCGCCGTTGAAGCTAATGCTGCCAAAACTATCCCGATCCCACACGTACATCTCGTTATAAGGGCTGATGCGCTGGGCCG
>NZ_CAMKXG010000345.1 GCF_946477055.1 Lonsdalea britannica
AGCTGCAGCCGGGTCAGCGGCGTACGCAGTTCGTGAGAGATGTCCGACAGCAGACGCTGCTGCACGGTCACCATGCGCTCCAGCGCGCTCACCATCTGGTTGAAGCTGGCGCCGGTCGCGCGGAATTCGTGCGGGCCGGACTCCAGTTCAGGATGTTGACGCAGGTTGCCTCGTGCGACTTCGTCGGCCGCGATTTTCAGCTTGCGGGCCGGTTTCGCCAGACTCCAGGCCAGCCACAGCAGCAGCGGGCTGCTGATGAGCATGGTGACGATGAGCAGCAACAGCGGGCGGTCGAACAGCAGGTTGATGAAGTCGGACTGCGGGCTGCTGGCGGGTCGGATCAGGTACAGCAGATAGTTGTCTTCGCTATCCCTGACGGAGAACGGGCCCAGCAGCTCGACGCGGCCGTATTTCTTCTTCTGGGGGAAGTCGGCGTTATCGGACTGGCCGATGAAGTTACGGACGATCTGCATTTCCTGGCGCTGCGAACCGATGACGCGACCCTCGGTGGTCACCAGTAGCAGGCGTTGGCCGGGCGGCGCCCATTTCTCTATGGCGTGAAACAGCCGACGCCACCAGAGCAGGTCGTTCGCCGGGTCGTGAGCCAGTTCCGCTTCAATATGTTGTTCGAGCATTAACCCCTGACGCTGCTCGCTTTCGAGCAGCGGGGTCAGTTGGCGGGAGTCCAGCTTGGGCAGCATCAGCACCAGCATCAGCACCAGGACCAGCGTCAGCCAGAATATGGCGAAAATACGGGCAGTAAGGCTGTTGATCATGCGGTGGACACCATCAGATAGCCTCGTCCGCGCAGGGTTTTGAACCACGGTAGACCGTCTTTGCGGTCAGGTAACTTACGCCGCAGATTGGAGATGTGCATGTCGATGGCGCGGTCGAAAGGCGTTAGCCGTTTGCCGAGCACTTCCTGACTCAGGTGTTCGCGGGAGACGACCTGACCCAGACGCTGGGCCAGCAGATACAGCAAAGTGAACTCGGTACCGGTCAAATCCAGCACGGTGTCGTCGAAGCTGGCTTCCTGACGGCCGGGATTCAGACGCAGCGCGTCCACTTCCAGCGTCGGTGCGGTCGTTTCGCCCACCTGTTGCTGATCTGTCCAGTTCGAGCGACGTAAAATCGCGCGAATACGCGCCACCAGCTCCCGGTCGTTAAACGGTTTCGGCAGATAATCATCGGCGCCCAGTTCCAGACCCAATACGCGGTCCAGCTCGCTGCCGCGCGCGGTCAGCATAATGACGGGCGTCTGATGGCGTTGACGCAGTTCCTTCAAGGTATCAAGGCCGTTTTTCTTCGGCATCATGACATCCAACAGCAGCAGATCTATTGAATCGTCCAACGCGCCCAGTGCTTGTTCGCCGTCATAGGCCACGACCACGTTGAATCCTTCCATTTCGAGCAGTTCCTTCAACAAGGAAGTCAGCTCTTTATCATCGTCAACCAACAGGATTTTATTCATGAGTTACCTACCTCCTCGGGCAAAATACGCCATAGATTGCCGCTATTCCATGACTTTACGTAGTTTTACACCGTCTGACGCATGTTTGCAGCGGGGTGTTTAGACTGAACCCATCAATTCGCTGAGCGGTACAACTTACTGAGGAGTTATTGATGCGGCGCACCACCTTGTTGTCTCTCGCTTCACTGCTGTTGCTGGGTTCCAGCATCGCTACGGCAGCCGACGCCGGGGGGCTTGGGATGGAAGAACTGACGCAGAATGACTCTGCCACGAAACGCATTCCTAGTCAGCAAAGGATGTTCGATGGCGTGAAGTTGACTGAACAGCAACGCCAACAGATGCGTGATCTGATGCAGGAAGTGCGGCATGACATGCCTCCCTATTCCGCGCAGGACGTAGAAACAATGTATCAATTGGTTATAGCTGAAAAATTCGATGAGGCGGCCGTACGGGCGCAAATCAATAAAATGACGCAGGCGCAGATTGCACGTCAGGTGGAAATGGCCCGGGTGCGTAATCAGATGTACAGCCTGCTGACGCCGGAACAGAAAGAAGTGCTGCGTCGTAAGCATGAGCAGCATATGGAAGTGATTCGCGAGCAAATCTCAGTCGCGAATCAGCAGGAAAAATATTTTAGCGTGCCGAAGTGAGCCTTTGACTGAGGTGTAGGCAGCACAAAAACGGAATCCCTGAGCAGTACCCTGTGAGTTGTTGAACGATAGTGAAACGTTGTGTGTGTAGATGATAGACCCTGTTTTCCTTGCCATAGACACCATCCCTGTCTATTTGCCCTCCTTGATGGAGGGCTTTTTTTTGGCTATTTCCGGGAAACATTTTTCAAAACAAAAAGATATAAACCAAATGCAAGCGGTTAGCATGTGGACGGATACAGGCCAAAAACCGGTTTTTTTCCTCAAGTGTGGACACCATGGGGTCACTTTTTAGCGCGTATCCCGGATATGTGTGAATCGCAGACTCAGTCCTTGCACGACGGCTTTTTTCCTTTGTCAGATTATCAATATCCTATGAATCACACATCTCTTAAGCCATATGACGTATCAAGTAGCGACACATATTGCTCCAGCAAATGCTGTTCCTCGCTCTGAATATGAAGGTGGCCCATTAAATTTGGCTTAATGCACTGTTTTTTAAGTAAAGCTTTGGCTTTTATTGGCCGATAAGCAGTTCGGAATGAAAACAAGTCAATTATGGAGTGATTATGTCTGGGATGGTTTTCTGCCGTGGTTGCGGTAAAGAAGTTCACGAATCTGCTAGTGCTTGCCCACACTGTGGTGCAACACAGTCATCGCAACCTCAGGGAGAGAAAAGCCGCATGGCGGCAGCGCTATTCGCATTCTTTCTAGGCTCTTTTGGGGCTCATAAATTTTATTTAGGGAAAGTAGGTCAGGGATTGCTCTATTTAATCTTCTTCTGGACTTTTATCCCTTGCTTCATCTCTTTCGTCGAATTCATTTTGTATCTCTGCCAGTCAGATGAAGAGTTCGCTAGAAAATATGGATGATTG
>NZ_CAMKXG010000346.1 GCF_946477055.1 Lonsdalea britannica
CCGTTTATTGGAGCTAATTCGGCGACCACCTGCGGGCGGAAACCGTTACGATTATAAACGTTGGGCAATGAGCGTTGATGGGGTGACTGGCGCATATATCTATCCTCTGCGTCGGGGGCTAGGTACCGTAGACACCGTAATAACGTCTGCTGATGGATTACCCTCAGATGTCATCATCAAAAATGTTCAGACTTATATTGACGACGTGCGGCCTGTCACCGCTAAAAATCATATGGTACTGGCTCCTACTATCAAAACGGTAAATTTTAATATCAGCGTATCACTAAGCGGGGTTACGCTTGCTAACGCGACGGCCAACATAAAATCAGCGATTGGCGATTATTTTGATAGCCTCCAACCAGGCGATAGCATTATTCGTAGTCAAATAGAAATGTTGATATCGCAAATAACGGGCGTAATTGATCGTGACGTTAATTCGCCGGAAACCAACGTAACCGCTTCTGTCAATGCATCGACGGTTGAATGGCTGCGCGTAGGTGATGTCGAGGTGTCGTCACTATGAATATCCCAGGCTTATTATCGAACTTATTACCTCCCGTGTCATATGACGCTAAGGGGGAGCGGATCACCGCTGAGCTGACGGCCGAGGGGAATGTATTACAAGGTGCTCACGATAAATCCGATGAAGCCCTAAATGCCATCACGCCTTTTTACTCATACGGAATGTTATCTGATTGGGAACGGGTATTAGATATCACACCCGTGGCCGACAGCAATTATCAACAACGCCTAGAAAATGTCCTAGCCAAGATAACAGCAGTTGGTGGGCTATCTATTCCCTATTTTAAACGGCTAGCGAATAGTCTGGGTTATGAAATCACCATAGAAGAACCTCAGCCGTTCAGATGTGGCGTAAATCGTTGCGGTGACCGGTTGAGAATCGAAGATGTTATGTGGACATGGCAAGTCAATGTCAAAGGGGCATCAATAAGAAAATATCAGTTTCGAACAGGTGTGTCTGTAGTCGGTGAACGGTTGATGACCTTTGGTGATCCAGTTATTGAGTCCTTATTCGCCGATTTGAAACCAGCCCACACCTTCTGTTATTTCGTATACGAGGAAAGAAACTAAATGCAAAATTTAATGCCTTTAGTCAATACATCTGATGGTGTATTTCATGATGGTGATCCATCAACAGGCGAGCTGGGCACCGTTGTCCATGCTGAACATATGAACAATCTACAAAGTGCAATTCGAAATACACAGTCAGAATTGATCGATATATTAGCGAACGCAGGGATATCACCGAACTCAGGTTCAGACACTCAACTATTAAATGCACTACAAAAACTATTTCTTCAACCGAAGAACTACTTGTCGGAAATACAATCTGCTGGTTCCGAAGCAATGGCAAGGGCAGTAGAAAATCTAGGTCTAGGTCACGGTTTGACGGGGATCATTGGGGATTGCAGAAATGCAAAAATGGTAGTTTCCTCACCATCGAATATGGCTACCTTTACGGCAGATGAGCTAATCGTTGGGACTGCTTTAGGTGGGCTTCAATATCGTATCGGGAACTTCAACAAAACGATAAACCTAACCATAACAGGCGCTGGTGGCATGGACACTGGTTCATCCCCAAATTGGGGGAATGTAGCTCTGTACGCAATCTACAACCCTACCACAGCGGAAAGTGCGCTACTGGCTGTAGATTCGACGAACTCAGTCCCTTCAACAGTATATTCTGGCGCAAACATGCCCGCCGGTTTCACTGCTTCTGCTTTGGTTTCAATTGTCCCAACCCGACCGGGTTCTGTTTTTGCTCAACTTAGCCAAATAGGAAGGACGATCAGCGTAAGACCTACGCCGGTATTATTCACTTCAACCGCCACAGCAGAACTCACGGCAATAGATATCTCTGGGGGGGTCCCTAAGGGTGCAGTGTCGGTCGCGCTGGTGGGAAACGCATCCATTTCAGGAACGGGTGGTTTGTTTTTGAATATTTACGAAACATCCGTCGGGACAGGGCAGCACCAGATTGCCACCACCAGTACGGGGTTGTCTGCTACGTTTACTGATATTCAACTGCCAGATTCGCAAATGGTTTACGCGACATATGGTCCTGCTGAATCCGGTTTTTTCCAGGGGCTGTCTGTATCTTCTTATAAAATTTAAGAGAGGGGTTGTGCTATGACGACAATTTACGTGCAGTTTTCAGACGAAAGTGAATCAGAAATTGTTTCGCTGTTCGGTAATCCACAAAACGAAGAATTTTGGCCGCATCAGGGAATCGTAGATAGCTCTGATACTCGATATAAACTGTATTACGACAACATGACGGAAATTGCTAGGCAGCATTGGCCCAGCCCTAGTTAAATCATGCTTTTGCGCTATTACGGTTTATTTTGCATTATGAAAAAGCCTCCTTTCGAAGTTACGCTTGCCGATGCAGAAAAAACGCGGCGGTACAGCCGAACGCTACCTTCCTGTCGGCGTTCCGCAGCCGTGGCCGCTGGCAACACCGCCTCAGGGCTGGATAAAGTGCAACGGCGCGCCTTTTGATAAAGCGGCATACCCTAAGCTGGCCGGAAAAGCCGGAATAAGAGAAAGCCCGCATAGCGCGGGCTTTTTTAGCATTAGAGATTCACCATCGAAAGAACATCACTGGCCGTGATGTTGCCGAGTGCTTCGCGCGTGTCCTCGTTTTGTTTCTTCAGCGTCAACGTAAACTCAATTTTTTGGGCTTTACCGTCGGGCATAAACTCGGTGCGGTTTTCGCGAATGTTGGTTACCGCGAACATACCGTAAATCGTGCCTGTGCCTTCAATCAACGGCCACGCTTTGCCGCCATAGGCCATGAGGCGGATAACACTCAGTGACACATCGCCGCCAGTGATTTCAGGGTATAGCGTCCCGGTGAGAGTGATGGTGTCATCGCCCGCGCCGATGTACTGCCACTTAGCGGATTTGCCTACCCGGTTATTGCTTACGTGGCGAAATTCCGTTTGTTGCTCCAGCGACTGATAGGGGGC
>NZ_CAMKXG010000347.1 GCF_946477055.1 Lonsdalea britannica
AGCAGCGTATCAAGGCGTGAGCTGCGGAGTTCATCAATCTGGGACATGAAAGCATTCTCATTAATAAGGAAGAGGGGTGCTGCGTAGTGAATGCGGAGCGCATGAAATAAGCTTCAATGCTCTGGCGGTTATCCCTTCAGCACGATGCGGGAAAGTCTACCACCTTTTGTATTCGCGTACTAGTACATGCGCCTGCTCATGCCCAGGATATCAATGATGCGAGCGGATATCTCTTCCACTGAATAATTGGTGGTATTGATGTATTTGATCTGATAGCGGCGGTAGAGCGCCTCCACCTCACGCAGCTCCAACCGGCACTGACGCAGCGATGCATAGCGGCTATTGCCGCGCCGCTCTTCGCGAATGGCGGCGAGCCGCTCCGGATCGATGGTGAGTCCAAACAGTTTGTCCTGATACGGACGCAGCGCTTCAGGCAGCCGCAGATTCAGGTTGTCCAAATCTTCTGCGATAAACGGATAGTTGGCCGCGCGGATACCGAACTGCATCGCCAGATACAGGCTGGTAGGCGTTTTCCCGCAGCGGGAAACCCCAAGCAGAATGACCTGAGCCTGATCGAGATTGCGCAAAGAAATGCCATCGTCGTGCGCAAGCGTGTAATCGATAGCGGCGATGCGGGCGTCGTATTTGATCAGGTTATTGGCCGTCAGTCCATGAGTCCGGTTTGCCACCGGACTCGGCGCGATGTTCAACTCTTGCTGCAGCGGGGCGACCAGGGCCTGCACGATATCCTGACAGAAGCCTTCGCTACTGACGATGATGTCCCTGATCGCAGGCGTCACGATAGAGTAGAACACCAGCGGGCGCACACCGCTTTGTTGGTAAATCGCGTTGATCTGCTCCCGGACGGCGTTGGCCCGGCTGGTGCTTTCGACAAACGGCAGGGTATAGCTGGTGATATCGACGGGAAACTGAGAGAGCACGGCATGCCCCAGCACTTGGGCGGTAATGGCGGTGCCGTCGGAGACATAAAAGACGCTTCGTTCCACAGGGACTCCTCAAGACGATAGGCTCCGCGCACGCCGTGTATGGTTTGGCATCCAGGACGGAGACAGAGCATATCTTTCTGATTAGGTGGGCAAACCTACTCACTATTGATGTTTTTTCCCGACCGCGCAATGTGAATCCGAAGCGACAATTTTTTTTCACTGGGTTGATCGATTCACCTTTCCCTGCTTTACAAAACGCTATGCTACGCTCGAAAAAGCTGAGGTTTCCATCAGCAGTGCTTCCATACCCTACATTGTATGCAGAAGGATAATTTCGATGTCCAACAACGGTACAGATAAGCGTAATGTCTTGTGGTACGACCAGCTCGGTATGCATGACGTGGAACGGGTAGGCGGCAAGAACGCCTCTCTGGGTGAGATGATCACCAACCTGTCATCGCTGGGCGTGGAAGTCCCCAACGGCTTCGCCACCACCGCTCAGGCGTTCAATGATTTTCTGACGCAAAGCGGCATCAACCAGCGTATCTACGCGCTGCTGGATCAAACCGATATTGACGACGTGAATCAGCTGGCGAAAGCCGGAGCCCAAATTCGCCAATGGATTGTGGATACGCCATTCCAGCCTGCGCTGGAACAGGCGATACGCGATGCCTATCAGCAGTTGTCCGAGGACGACCCGGACGCCTCCTTCGCCGTCCGCTCGTCGGCCACGGCCGAAGATATGCCCGATGCGTCTTTCGCCGGTCAGCAAGAGACGTTCCTCAACGTACAGGGCTTCGATGCCGTGTTGACGGCGGTTAAGCATGTGTTCGCTTCGCTGTTTAATGATCGCGCTATCTCTTACCGCGTACATCAGGGTTACGACCACCGTGGGGTCGCGCTGTCTGCCGGGATCCAGCGTATGGTGCGCTCCGATCTGGCGGCGTCCGGCGTGATGTTCACGTTGGATACGGAATCCGGATTTGATCAGGTGGTGTTCATCACTGCGGCCTGGGGGCTGGGTGAGATGGTCGTGCAGGGCGCGGTCAACCCGGATGAGTTTTACGTCCACAAGCCCACGTTGTTGAATAACAAGCCTGCGATAGTGCGCCGCAATATGGGGTCGAAGAAGATCCGTATGGTCTACGCCCCCAGTCAGGAACATGGCAAGCAGGTCAGCATCGAAGACGTACCAGAGGCGCAGCGTGACCGTTTCTGCTTAACGGACGACGAAGTGCAGGCGTTGGCGCATCAGGCGCTGCTGATTGAAAAACACTATGCCCGTCCAATGGACATCGAGTGGGCGAAGGATGGCCACACCGGTCGTTTGTACATCGTGCAGGCGCGGCCGGAAACCGTGCGGTCGAATGGTCAGGTCATGGAACGCTACCATCTTCCCGCCAGCGGTAACGTGCTGGTGGAGGGGCGCGCTATCGGCCATCGCATTGGTGCGGGTGAAGTGAAAAACATTAACGACATCAGCGAAATGCATCTGGTTAACGCAGGCGATGTACTGGTGACGGACATGACCGACCCCGACTGGGAGCCGATTATGAAAAAGGCCGCGGCAATCGTCACCAACCGGGGCGGGCGCACCTGTCACGCGGCGATCATCGCCCGTGAGCTGGGGATTCCGGCCGTTGTTGGCTGCGGCGATGCGACGGAGCGGCTTGGCAACGGGCAGAAGGTCACCGTCTCTTGCGCGGAAGGCGATACCGGCTACGTCTATCAGGATCTGCTGGACTTCACGGTCAAAAGCTCACCTGTTGACGCGATGCCGACCTTGCCGCTCAAAATCATGATGAACGTCGGAAACCCGGATCGCGCTTTTGACTTCGCCTGCCTGCCGAACGACGGCGTAGGGTTGGCGCGGCTCGAATTTATAATCAACCGTATGATTGGCGTGCATCCGCGCGCGCTGCTGGAGTTTGATCAGCAGACGCCGCAGTTGCAGCAGGAGATCAAAGGTCTGATGCAGGGCTATGACGATCCGGTCGAGTTCTATATCGAACGCCTGAAGGAAGGGATCGCCACGTTGG
>NZ_CAMKXG010000348.1 GCF_946477055.1 Lonsdalea britannica
TGCCGACGAACCGACGACGGCGGGACGTCACGGTGCAGATGCAAATTCTGCGGTTGCTGAGCGACCTGCGCGACCGCCTCGGCGTGGCGATTATCCTGATTACCCACGATCTGGGCGTCGTGGCGCAGACCTGCGATCGTATCGCGGTGATGTATGCCGGGCGTCTGTGTGAGCTGGGCGGCAAACGCGAAGTGCTGGGCGATGCCCTGCATCCCTACACGCAGGGGCTGATTGACTGCCAGCCGGTCAGCGCGGGCGGCACCGGACAGATGGCGACGATTAAAGGTCAGCCGCCGGTGGCGGAACATTTTCCCGGCGGCTGCCGATTCCATCCCCGCTGTCGTTACGCCACGGAGATTTGCAAGGCGGTACGGCCCGATATGTATGGTGAAATGCAGGATCTCGCGCACGCTGCGGCCTGTCACCATCCGTTCGCCACGCTGAATCACGAGGAGAGTCTATAGTGAGTCCGGTTGAATCTACGGCGCCGCTGCTGGCAGCGGACAATCTGCAGGTCAGTTTTCCGGTCGGCGGCTTCCTCTTTAATAAACGAAGCCTGCACGCCGTCAACGGCGTCAGTCTGCACATTCATGCCGGGGAAGTGCTCGGTCTGGTCGGGGAGTCCGGCAGCGGTAAAAGCACCCTGGGCCGCGCGTTGCTCCAGCTGGAGCCGACCGTCGGCGGCCGGGTGTACTTCGACGGAGAGCCGATCTCGCCGGGAAGCCAGCAGGAAATCGCTCAGCTGCGTCAGCAGACGGCGATGATCTTTCAAGACCCGTTCTCTTCGCTGGATCCGCGTCAGACTATCGGCGACAGCATCGCCGAGGTGCTGCGCGTGCATCGCAAAGTGCCGAAATCTGCGATCCAGGAGCGGGTAAGGGAGCTGCTGATTCTGGTGGGTTTGAACCCTGAGCACGGCCTGCGTCGGCCCGACGCGCTGAGCGGCGGACAGTGCCAACGCGCCGGTATTGCCCGGGCGCTGGCATTGGAGCCGCGGCTGATCGTCGCCGATGAGTGCGTGGCGGCGCTGGATGTGTCCATTCAAGGACAGATCATCAACCTGCTGATGGATCTGCGGGACAAAATGGGGCTGGCCATTTTGTTCATCGCCCACGATTTGGCGATTGTGCGACGCCTGTGCGACCGCGTCGCCGTGATGTATCTGGGGCGTATCGTGGAATCGGGTCCGGTTGAAGCGGTGTTTACCCAACCGCGCCATCCTTATACCGCGGCGCTGATGGCGGCCATTCCGGAAATCGATCCCGACCGGCCGCTGCCCGCCCATCCTCTTTCGGGCGAACCGCCCAGCCCGCTGGCGCTGCCGGACGGCTGCGCGTTTCACCCGCGTTGCCCCTATGCGTTGTCGCGCTGCCAACATGGCGCGCCGCCAGAGACCCGACACATCGTCGGTCATACCTTCGCCTGCGTGTTGGACGACAAGGGCGAACAAGCCATTAATCCGTTAAATGAGGGAATGTTTGATGAAGCGTAAATACTTAAAGGTTGCAGCCGCCGGGCTTTTGCTGGCGGCCTGCGTGGCAAGTGAAATGGCGCAAGCGGCCGGTGTGCTGACGATTGGACGACGCGAAGACAGCACCAGTTTCGACCCGATTAGAACGACGCAGAACGAAGACAACTGGGTGTTCTCCAATGTCCTTGACCGTCTGATTTGGGTGGACAAGACCGGCACCAAGCTGGAGCCCGCGCTGGCGGAAAGCTGGACCATTTCTCCGGACGGCAAAGTCTATACGCTGAAAATCCGCGACACGGTGTTCTCTGACGGAACCCCGGTCACGGCCAGCGATGCCGCATTCAGCCTGCTGCGCCTGCGCGACGATGAAAACTCACTGTGGCGCGACCCGTTCATGGTGATGGATAAAGTGGAAGCGCCGGATGCGCGTACGCTGGTTATTACCCTGAAAGCGCCGTCCGTTCCGTTCCTGTCTCAGCTGGCCCTGCCGAATGCCTCCATCATCTCTGAAAAAGCGATGAAAGCGATGGGTGAAGAAGCGTTTGCGGAAAAACCGGTCGGCTCCGGCGCGTTCAGCGTTAAAGAGTGGCTGCGCGGCGACCGCGTGGTGCTGGTCAAAAACCCGCATTACTGGCGTGCGGACAAGGTTTCTCTGGATGGCGTCGAGTGGCAGACCATCCCGGACGACAACACGCGTATGCTGAAAGTGCAGGCGGGTGAACTGGATGCGGCGATCAACGTGCCGTTCTCACGCATCGTCTCTCTGCAAAAAGATCCGAACCTGTCCATCCATCTAGACCCGTCAACGCGTGAAGATCACCTGCTGATCAACCACGAGCACGGCCTGCTGTCGAAGGTTGAAGTGCGTCAGGCGCTGGACTATGCGATCGACAAAGATGCCATCGTGAAAACCGTGACCTTTGGCTACGGTCAGGTCGCGAACTCCTACATTCCGGCTGGCGCGGTGTACCACTATGCCAATAATTTGAAACGTCCTTACGACGTGGAAAAAGCCAAGAAAATGCTGGCGGATGCAGGCGCTTCTAATCTGAAGCTGAACTATGTCGTGAATGCGGGCGATGAAGTGGACGAACAAATCGCTATCCTGTTGCAGCAGCAGCTGGCAAAAGCGGGCGTGACCGTCACGCTGCAGAAAGTCGACCCGAGCCAGAGCTGGGGCATGCTGGTCTCCGGCGACTATGACATTTCCGTCATGTACTGGACCAACGATGTGCTCGACCCGGATCAGAAAACCACGTTCGTGCTGGGTCACGACGCGAACATGAACTACATGACTCGCTACCACAACGAGAAGGTGAAAGCGCTGGTCGCGGCGGCACGTTTGGAAGTGGATCCTAAAAAACGTGAGCAGATGTACATCGACCTGCAGAAAATGGCGAAAGCCGACGTGAACTGGATCGATCTGTACTACAGCCCGTACCGCAACGTCAGCCGTAAAAACATCAAGGGCTTCTATCAGAACCCGCTGGGCCGCTTCTTCCT
>NZ_CAMKXG010000349.1 GCF_946477055.1 Lonsdalea britannica
GTACAACGCGAAGTGTTTGACGCTGGTCATCAGCGAGTGGCGGCCCGTCAGATCATCACCCTGAAAGGCTTTGACCATGATCCGCGCGATGTCGGCCGTCAGCCACGTATCTTCGCCAAACCCTTCCGATACCCGTCCCCAGCGCG
The DNA here is from genome assembly GCF_946477055.1 of Lonsdalea britannica. Taxonomy (GTDB): domain Bacteria; phylum Pseudomonadota; class Gammaproteobacteria; order Enterobacterales; family Enterobacteriaceae; genus Lonsdalea; species Lonsdalea britannica_A. The sequence goes on from NZ_CAMKXG010000349.1 coordinate 147, forward strand.
GATCGCGGGTGATGTCGACCATCGGCGCCCAGGTCATGTTGAGGCCGTCCTCGGTCGCTTCATAGGCGGAAACGCGCGCGGAGGTGGCGATAGCTGCCTCATCCCAGCTTGACGCCAGCCCCAGCGCAATCGGGAAGATCGTGCGCTGGCCGTGTACCACGTCATAGGCGAAAAAGAGCGGGATCTTGAGGCGGCTGAGCTGCATCACCTGATCCTGCATCGCGCGGATATCCTGCCGCGTCACGGTGTTGAAGATCCCCCCGACCTGCCCCTGGCGAATCATCTCGCGAATGGCGGCCTTCGGGTTATCCGCCCCGACGCTGATTAAGCGAAGCTGACCGATCTTCTCTTCCAGCGTCATTTTCTTCAGCAGATCGTTGACGTAGGCATCACGCTGTTGCGAAGAGGCGATTAAGGCAGTTGGAGGTGTCGTCAGCGCCGTGGTCTGTGCGGCGGCGGGATGGCAAGCAATTCCCATTGCAATCGTCAGTGAAGTAAGCCATTTCATTATGTTTACGGACCTAATCAATCCCGTTTCAGTCACGCGTGCCAGAACTCAGGATACAGTTGGGGACAGAGGAGTCATCGGCTTTTCCTCCCGAACGATCAGAGGCGATGTTCCAACGTAGCTACCTTATGGACAATGCGGTTTTTCCGCGCTTAATCATAGTTGATTTCAGTACGAAATTTTATCAGGTTGTCGAATAAATAGGAGAATTTACCCGAAAAAACAACGTGTAATAGGCGGGAAAGCAGGAGTAAAGAGAACGTAAGAAAGTGTGTCGCCTGACCGACGCCGGGCGACACACTCAGAAAGGAAACCGCGGTCGATTAACGACGAGCCCGGGTCAGTGCTTTATCCAGCGCACCCACCAGCCAGTCGATGTCTTGCGTCTGGAATGCCAGCGGCGGACGCAGCTTGAGGACATTACCGTACGGCCCCGCGACGGAGGTCAGCACCCGCTCTTCGCGCAGGTGTTCGATCACCGCGAGCGCCAGCGGTTTGTCCGCCGTTTTGTTCTCCCGATCGCTGACCAGTTCAAAGCCGATGAACAGCCCCGCGCCGCGCACGTCGCCGACGCACTCGTGACGCTGCGCCAGTGCCGCCAGCTCTTGCCTGAGGCACGCACCGACGGTTTTGCTGTGCTCTTGTAACCCTTCGTCGCGGATCACTTTCAACACTGCCTGCGCGGCGGCCATAGACACCGGGTTGCCGCCGAAGGTGTTGAAATACGGGATCTCATCGCTGAAAGCGGCCAGCACATCGGCCTTCGCAAACAGCCCGGAAACCGGAATGCCATTCCCCATCGGTTTCCCCATCGTCACAATATCCGGCACGACGCCGTGGCGCGCAAAGCCCCAGAACGTGTCGCCGGTGCGGGCGAATCCCGGTTGAACCTCATCCGCGATAAAAATACCGCCGTTGGCGTGCACCACGTCGATGGCCGGTTGCAGGAAACCGACCGGGTCTGGCAATACGCCGTCCGATGAAAAGATGGAGTCGGCCAGAAAGCCAGCGAACTTGATGCCGTGGGCGGCCATATCATCGATCTGTTTCTGAATTTCGTTGGCGAACCAGACGCCAAGATCCGGCGCGTTCACCCGGTAGCGATCCGGCGCAGGCACCAAGCGCGTCGTGGCCGCCAGCGGTTGTCCGCTGCCGAGCGCGGGGGACGCGCCGGAGGTCAGGTCGCTGGTGCCATGGTACGCCTCCTGACTGACGATAATCCCGGTGCCGCCGCTGTAAGCGCGCGCCACGCGGATCGCCAAATCGTTGGCCTCAGAGCCGGTACACATGTACATCGCTTTGGTAATTTCAGGCGGCAGGGTCGTCAGCAAGTCTTCGGTGTAGTCCAGAATGCGTTCATGCAGGTAGCGGGTGTGGGTATTCAGCTGGCTCATCTGCTCTTGCACCGCCGCAATCACGGCGGGATGACAATGACCGATACTGGCGACATTGTTGTAAACATCCAGATACTGTTTGCCGCTGGCATCCCACAGGTACTGGCCCTCGCCGCGAACCAGATGCACCGGATTGCGGTAGAACAGGCGGTAGGATTCACCGAGCACTTTACTGCGTTTGTCGGTCAGTTGGCGGATATCCTGGCTCAGCGCGTCGGCGTGTTCCGCCCGAAAACTGTTGGTATCCATGATGGTTGAACGTGTCGCCATAACTACTCCCCTGAAAAATGAACGGTGGATCAGATGGACGCCGCCTGCAGCAGAGCCGCTTAACACGATCCGGTGGGGGCCACTTTATACCAAAAGCAATAAAGTACACAAACGCAAAAATATGCACTATTTTGGTGCCAGTGAATGCACTGCGACGCCCCTTTCCCTCAGCTTTTTTGAGTTTTACACGGAGGAAAACTACGCTTAGTTTGTGCATTTGTCCTGAGTCAGGATCAACGTGTATGATTCACGGCAGCTATATGATTGATACACAGGGGACGTCTGCACGCACAGCCTTCGTGGCAAAATCCCCAAATATGCACAAAAACACACAGTTCTACTCCATAGACTCCTCATTGCACCACGGACAGTCGGCAAAACGGCCACCGGAATTGTGCAATAAGGGAGTGAAAATGCGCCTTAAGTGATATTGTGCGGCCGCCGGACGGCGCTTTACGCGGCGTTCTCTATGGCTTATCCGGCGCAATGGCGGAAGCTCCCCGCCCATTGTGAACATCATTAGTGGGTGTATTTACCCTCAGGAAAAGAATCTCATGTTAGAAGAAACGCGGTTGCACCGTATCCGTGCATTACTGTCGACGTTAAACCGGGTCAGTACAGAGCCTGTCTCTTATACACATCTGACG
>NZ_CAMKXG010000350.1 GCF_946477055.1 Lonsdalea britannica
CTGGACGCCTCCGTGACGGATAAAGGCCTGTTGCAGTTTGACCCCCACCGGGTCGCGGTGCAGCGCTTCCACCGTCGTGATCTCCGCGCCGTCGCACTGAGCGACCAGCAGCAGGCAAGAGCACACCGCCCGCCCGTTCATGATGACCGAACACGCGCCGCACTCGCCGACCGAGCAGCCTTCCTTCGTCCCGGTCAGGCGGCGGTCGTCCCGCAGGTAGTCCAGCAGGCGGGTATTGTCGTCGACGCTCGCCTGCACCCGAATACCGTTAATTTTCATTTCCACATCCATCATGTCTTACTCCTGCGCTGCCAGTTCCGACATCACCTGTCGAAACATGTCGAGATAAACCGGGATTTTGTATGGCGCCGACCAGCGGCCGCCGATGGCCTGCGTTACCAGCGCTTCCAACGCCGCCGCCGCGCGATCGATGACCACAGGCGTTGGCCGATGCCCCAGCAGCGCCCGCTCTACCACAGTGAGTCGCTGGGGCTGGCCCAATACCGCGCCATCCACTAAACGGCACAGGTCGATTCGCCCACGGGCGTCCAGACGGAACAACGCCGTCAGACTTTGGCGGGTGATGTTGACGGCGGTCCGACGCCCGAGTTGCAGATAAAACGGCCGCAGCTCGCCCTCGGGAGGGCTCGGCAGGATGATGCGGGTGAGCAGTTCGCCGGGGCGAAGCTGGGTTCGGTAACCCCCGGTGATAAACGCGGCGAGCGGCACCCGACGGCGCTCAGCGGCGGATCGCAGCTCCACGTCCGCCTGATAAATCATGAGCGGCGGGACGGAGTCCGCACAGGGCGCAGCATTGACGATATTGCCCCCGACCGTCGCGCGGTTGCGCAGCTGCAACGAGCCCACCGTCCGGCACGCGGTCACCAGCAGCGGGTAATCGCGGATCAAGCGCGGATGGGCCACCAGATCGGTAAAGCAGGTGCCCGCGCCGATGCTAACGCCATCGCCCTCTTCGGCGATACCGCGCAGTTCGCGCAGTCCGGAGATATTGACCAGACGCACCGGCGTCGTTTTCAGTCGCGCCTGCACCAACACGTCGGTGCCGCCCGCCAGCGCCTGCGCGCCCTCCTGCGCCAAAAGCGACAACGCGTGGTCCAGATCCGACGGCTGACTGACCTGCAGCGTGTTGAGCCGCAGCACCTGTTTATGCTCCCCGTCATGCGCCTGAACTTCGCTCTGGCGCGCCGGTTTTTTCAGGTTATACCCCAGACGCACCTGTTCCAGCGTCAGCGGCAGCGTGCGATTCCAGCGGCCCACGGCGAAACTGACCGCATTGTTGAGCGCCGCCCCGCCCAGCTCCAGTACCGGCTCGCCAATCACTTTGGCCCCGTAAGGCCCCGCCTTGTCGTGATTTTCCACCGCAATGACGTTGATGTTGGGGATATCGCGGATCGTCGGCAGCAGATAGGTATCGAAGTTCTCAGATTTGACCTCTCCGTTTTCGATGTTGAGATCCTCCAGCATGCCGTAGCCGATCATCCCCTGCACTACGCCGCCGTAGACCTGCCCTTCGAACCCGACGCGATTGATCACTTTCCCCACATCATGCACCGCCGTAATATCCAGCAGCGTGACTTTGCCGGTCCGCGTATCGACGGCGACATCCGCCACCTGACATCCGTATACCCAGGTGAAATAGGGGCTGCCGCAGCCCTTTTCCTCATCCCAGTGGATGGAAGGTGCCACGTGCCAGCCGTAAGCGGAAAGATTGGCGCCGGTAGCCTTCGTCATCGTGACCGCCTGACCAAAATCCATATGGCGGCTGAGATCCGCACGGTTGAACACCTTGCCATCGCGCCACATCAGCGCATCGACGCCGGAGGCGCCGAGCGTCGTCGCCACCGCCTCTGCGATACGCTGTTTGAGCTTGTCTGCGGCGTTGAGCACCGCCTGCCCGCCCATTAATGTGCCGCGTGACGCTACCGTGGAGCCGCCGTCGGCGATCATCGCCGTGGCGGGATCGGTAAACATGATCCACGACAGCGGCAGGCCAAAGGCCTCCGCCGCAATCATCGACATTACCGTTTGCAGCCCCTGACCATTTTCCGAGACGGCGGTAGAGAGGTTAACGCTGCCATCCGCATTGATCTGTATCAGCGCGGAGGAGGCATCCAGCCCTTCCGCGCCCAGCGAACATCCCCGGTGACTCAGCGCCAGTCCGATACCGTATTTGATGGGACCGCCAAGCGCGTTCAATTTGCTATAACGTTCGCGTTTCGCCATAAAATCGACGCTGTTCGCCGCTTTTGACAGTACCTCCTCGGCGGAAACCGTGTGTTCGCTGAACACCTGCCCCGCCATACTGGTGTCCCCTTGTTGCAGGATATTGCGCTGACGCAGCGCCAGAGGCGACAGCCCGAGCAGGGACGCAACTTCATCCATTAACGATTCATTGGCGAGGATAACCTGCGGCGCGCCGAAGCCGCGAAATGCCGAGGTGTAGTTGTTATTGGTGTACACGCCGGTGACATCGACACGCACGTTCGGAATGCGATACGGCCCGGCCGCCTGCACCGAGCTGCGCCAGGTCACAAACGGGGTCTGTCCGGCATAGCTGCCGCCATCCGCCAGCACATCGATCTTGATCGCCTGAATGCGCGCCTCGGCATCCAGCCCGATTTTGTATTTCATCTTGTAGGGGTGGCGTTTATAGCTCTCCCGCATCGACTGTTCGCGGTTATAGGTAAATTTAACCGGTCGGCCCGTCAACTGGCTTAACAGCGCCGCGCGGCACGCCAGATGATCGATAATGTCGTCTTTGCCGCCGAAGGAGCCGCCGATCACGGCGCGTTTCACATTCACGCGAGACTGCGGCAGGCCCAGATATTTCGCCACAAAGCCCCGGACGCGGTGGGCGTTCTGCACCGACCCGGAGAGCGTCATGATTTGTTCGTTATCATCGAGCCAGGCGATGATCGATTCCGGCTCAATGTAGGC
>NZ_CAMKXG010000351.1 GCF_946477055.1 Lonsdalea britannica
GTGTGAAGTGCAGCACCAGACACAGTAGCAGGCAGGCCAATGCTTTGACGGCATCCGAAGCGATGGAAAGCGTACGCACGCCCCAGCGGTCGATGCCGGCTCCCAACAAGGGGGTCAATACAATCCTGGGCAGCCACCACAGGGCGTAGGCGAGCCCCGAATAGGTCAGACTTTGGGTTTCCGCATAGACCAGTATGGGGATCAAAAACACCATCAGGCCGTCTGCAATAAATACTAAAGAAACAAAAAAAAGTGGGATAGGATTCATGTATAACTTCATCCTGAATAATATTACGGTCGTTTTTTAAATTAAAAAATTTTTATTAAAGCGCCCGTAGAGGGGGAATCCGTGCCGAAGCGTAATGATAAATAAGCCTAAAGCCTATTGACGCACCAATATAATGATGTGGCCGACATAAAGTAAACCCTAATCTATTTTTTCCCGATATATGTCAATTCGTGCAGGGATAATTTGCGGACTTATTATTTTAACGGTTTCGCTCAATGATTGCGTTTGAACCGGCGATGGCGGAGTAGGGAGCCCGGCCCGCTGACCGGCCCGGGCTGTAGGGGCATGTAAGACGTTGCACCACAAGGTACAACACGAAACTTCATCGCATTACAGCGGCCACTGCGCCAGACGAATGCCGCGCTGCGTCGCCTCTTCGCGGAACTCGAGCAGCATGTTTTTGACGTCCGCATCAATGTAGTCCGCATTGTCATGCTCGACGATGACCACGCTGTGAGACGGGATCTTGTTGAGCAGCGACTGGAGATGCGGGTTGTGGACGAACGTCAGGTTCTTCTGGAAGCGCAGCACGAAATGGTTGCCGTAGCGGGTGAGCTGCAACGCATTACGGTGGCTCTTATAGCTGCTGATGGCGAGCTGAGCGGCTATCCCCAACCCAATTCCCGCAAGCATGCCGAATACGATGATCCCGGCAATCGTGATGATAAACGGAGCAAACTGCTGCCAGCCATTTTTCCACTGAGAGACAAACAGGGCCGGAGCGGCCAGCTTGTATCCGGTATACAGCAGTACGGCCGCGAGGCTGGCCAAAGGAATGATGTTCAGCAGCTGGCTCATATAACGCACGCTGAGCAGCAGCAGGATGGCGTGCAGCAGAATGGAGAGTTTACTGCGTGCGCCGGCGTTAACGTTGACAGAACTGCGTACGATCACCGCCGTGATGGGCAGGCCGCCGACAAAACCGCTGAGCAGATTCCCGACGCCCTGCGCCCGCAGCTCTTTATCCGGCGAGGGCGGCGGTGTCTGCGGCTTGATTTTCTTCAGGGCTTCCTGACTGAGCAGCGTTTCCAGACTGGCGACCAGCGCTAACGTGACGGCGACGACGTAAACGGTGGGATTGTTCCAAACCTGCCAGTCAGGACGGACGGCTTCGGCCGCCAACTGGCCGAGGTTTTCGAAAGCCGGTAGCTGAATGCGCGGCAGCGTGGTGGCGAAATCGGCCATGATGCGATCGCCAAAAAGCGCGCACAGTCCGCCAAAGAGAACGGCGACCAGCGGTCCGGGGAACCAGCTCAAGATTTTGTGCTGTTTGATGGCGGGATGGTCCCAGCACCATAGCAACAGCAGTCCCGAGAGAGCGACAAAAGGCGCACTGAACGAGGGTAGCATGGAGGGATCGCGCCACAGCGAACTCATCGGTTTTGCATCAGGAAAACCCAATGCCAGCGGGATCTGCTGCATGATCAACAGGAGGCCGATGGCGGCTAACATGCCGCGGATCACACTGCCGGGAACCACCGAAATGAAACGTCCAATGCGGGCCATGCCCATCAGATATTGCAGCACGCCGGAGAGCATGATGGCGAACAGCAGAGCGGCAAACGAACCCAGCGACTCAATGGCCCCGGACACGATCGTGACCAGGCCTGCGGCCGGGCCGCTGACGGCATAGCGCGACGGGCTTAGCAATGTGACGACCAGACCGCCGATGACGCCGGTCACCAGGCCGACAAACGGAGGGAGTCCGCTGGCCTGCGCAATGCCCAGACAGAGCGGCAGTGCGACAAGAAAAACGACAATACCGGCGGGGATATCTTGGCGAAGCGTTGAGAGGTTCATGCGGCGCCCTCCCCGTGACTCTGATGAATCAACTCTTTCAAATGACCGTTATGCAGGTCATAGACGCAGCCAAACACACTCAGTTCCATGCCGTCCTCCCAGGCTTTGATGACCGGAGGCGCATGGACCAGCCGCGTGAACTGTTCGCGCACGTTGGCTTCGACCAGCCGGTTTCTCTGTTCATCCGGCGTTTCCTCTCTTTCCTGACCCTGATGATCGGACAAATGGGGGAGCAGCGTCGAACGCAATGAGGTGATCCGGCGGGACAACGCAGAGTTTTCCTGATCCAGCGCCATCGTCGGCAGCTCGATGGCCGCCTGAACGCCGCCGCAGCAGTAGTGGCCGCACAGTACGATGCGCGAGACGCGGAGGTATTCAAGGGCGTATTGCAGCACGCTCATGAAGTTGTCGTCCTCGTGGCTTACCATGTTGGCAATGTTGCGATGAACGAACAGCTCGCCGGGGCTGGAGCCCGTCAGTACTTCAGCGGGAACGCGGCTGTCTGAACAGCCGATCCATAGCGAGTGCGGCTTCTGCACCGAGACATGCTGTTTGAAGTAGTGTGGGTGCCGTTGGCGGCGTTGCAGCGCCCAACTGCGATTTTTGGCGAGCAAGGGTTTCAAAGTCGTCAAAATAGGTCTCTCCTGTGAAAAAAATTGAATGTCAGTTGAGCTTGTGGACACGCTTTAACTTTCCCCAGTAATACTTACCTCTAAAATGAAAGACATAGGTCGAATGACTGTTTCTGGATATCGCCTGAATTCAGGGCGTTGTGCTGATGAAAATAAAATAACGTGTTGTGATTGTAAGAAAAAAAGATTTCT
>NZ_CAMKXG010000352.1 GCF_946477055.1 Lonsdalea britannica
CACATCAGCACATCAGCACATCAGCACATCAGCACATCAGCACATCAGCACATCAGCACATCAGCACATCAGCACATCAACCCCTATTTGTGGGAAACCTGCCAGTTTTTTATTTCATCGCTACATTTAGCAGCGCGAAACTTTTGCTCACCGCTATCCTAACGGACGCTGGCCCACAGCCGATTTAGGTTCTCGACGCGTCATCGCCCAAAAGAGGCGGGACAACGGTTGATGTATTCTGCGCATTCTCCAGCACCATGCGCTGAGGCACCGCCAGAGGTATGCTCGCTGCACGTAGCCGTTTGATTATCTCGAACAGCAGGTCGCTTTTCACACTCACTACCAGACGGGGACTGCTAACGTACCCTGTTACGCTGAGCACCATGCCGTTTGCGCTTAACTGACTGAATGTGACGGAAGGCGCGGGACTCGTCAAAATCCCTTCATGCTCGGTATAGGAGTCCAACAGAATCGTCCGGGCCTCATCGGGGTCGGTGTCCAGCGGGAAAGACAACGCCAGCGTCGCGACGCCGAGCGCATTGCCCATCGTAATATTGCGCACGTTCTGCGAGATAAACTGCGAGTTGGGCACAATGACTGTCGACAGGTCGCTAAGCTGGATCTCCGTCGCGCGTACATTGATGCGCCGGATATCCCCTTCAACGCCGCTGATATTAACCAGATCGCCCACTTTCACCGGACGCTCCGTCAGCAAAATCACTCCGGAGATAAAGTTTTTTACTATCTCCTGCAAACCGAAGCCGATACCCACCGACAGCGCACTGACGATCCACGCCAACTTGTTCCACTGAATGCCGAGGGTAGCCAGCGTCAGCAGGATGATGATGATATAGCCGACGTTGCTGAACATGGTGACCATCGACGCCCGAATTCCACGATCCAGCGTGGTTTTCGGCAGAAAATCATTTTCCAGCCAGCGACGTGAAGAACGCATAGCGTACAGGGCAATCGCAAGGAAAATCAGCGCGTCTACTAATCTGGCAGGAACGATGCGTAGGTTTTCCAGCCCTTTTCCACCCCAGATATCCAGCGCTTTTTGCATCAGCTCCAGCGGCGTCGTGGTGCCAAACGTCCCATTCAGCAACGCAACGGCGGCCATCAAAATCAGGAAGACCTTACCTGCGGCAGAGAGTAATGCCGTGGCCTGTGAGAGGTGACGATCATCGAGATTAAGGGAGCTTTTGATGCGCTGACCGCTGAGGTTATTCGGTGAAAACAAACTTTCACACGTATCGGACACCAGCGTGGAAAAGAGGTAGAGGCAGGAGAATACAATCGCTATCCACACCAGCTCGTAGATCAAAAAACGCGCCAGAGAGATATAACCGATGACCAGAGAAACCAACACGGCAAAGGTTGTCAGCAAAACAGCCAGATGAATGATCCCTGAAAGCGTGGAACGCGCTTCCGGTTGCTCACCGGTTGCCACCATCTGACGCCGTATCTGATTGCTTCTCAGCGCGACCATGCCCGTCGTCAATGCCAGGAAGAGCGTCGCCAGTCCATTGACCACAATCGTGACCGCGACCGTAGTGCCCATCGTGATGGTTACCTGTTCGATGATCCCGAATATCAAAATAATTAACGCGGCGATCACCGGAAACGGCGTCATGGCCTTCGCCACCGGATTGGAAATGGCGGGCAGCCGCCACGAAGGCCGTTGATTAGACAGGAAAGCTCTCCCCAATCCGACAATCATTGAGCAGAACACCGTCAGGCGTACCAGCGTTTCCATAAAAGAAGCGATGCGATCAGAGGCAATATCATGGCGCGTAAAGGTGTAGTCGACCAGATTAGCGGCAATCCCAACCGTCAGCACGGTAGACATGACGGTCGCTGTCGCCAGGAAACTACGTCGCAACCGCCCTTCCGGCAGCTTATGAATCCCCAGCCAGGCGAGATATTTTTCCAGATACTTGCCGCCCAACGTCACCAGCGCCAGCGCAACCAGCAGAAATATCGCCGACCCCCAACGCCAATCTGCGCTCCACGCGCCGTTGAAGGCATTCGCCACCTGCTGAGAAAACGAGGATAGTCGGCTTACGTCTTCCGGCTGCGGGTTGACGATGGGAGACCAAAAGCGCGCACCAAAAAGGCTACCCGAATCGAGCGCCAGTTGGTTTTTTAGAGCGTTGCGTCGCAGGTTGACGATTTGCGTCGAGAGATTGGCCGCGCTGGCATGTAGCGCCTGTATCTGTTCTAACTGAGAATCCAGACTGGCTTTTTTCTGATTGAGGCTGTTGCGTTTACGCGTCACCTCATTGGTTTCATTGAGCGCAGAACCGGACTCGGGTTCTGGTCCCAGAACATTAAGCTGCGACTGCATCTGTGAACGCAACGGTGTCACAATCGCCGAGAGTTCATCCGCTTTACTGATCAATTGCTGAGTCTGATCGTTCAGGTCGCCGAACTTGCTGTCGTTGTTAACCCCCGATACCTGCTGCTTGATACTGTCCAACTGTTTCTGCAGTTGAACCAATTCAGCATCAACATTGACGTCAGACTCGCCATTTGCCTGTGCAGATTGAGATGCCGTCTCCGCCGCCACGCCATACCCCACAGGCAAGACCAAAACCGCACACAAAAAAACACGCATCAATACGGAAAATAAAGTTGGCATATAGCGAAAGGTTCCCAGGTTCATCAGAGACGGCGGATATCCATACACCCACACCAGACTGGCTAAAGTGTAATCCAATAGTACAAAAGTATGGCAAAGTTCCAATCAGAGGAGACCGTAATTGCGCATCTTATCGCGCCAGCCAAGGTTTACGATGAAACGAAAAACGGCTTTTTGCGATGAGACTCCAGAATCTCGCGGTTAGGTCGCAGAAAGCGATCACGCCGCCAGGCTGTACAGGGAATCGCCGTCTAGCCG
>NZ_CAMKXG010000353.1 GCF_946477055.1 Lonsdalea britannica
GTTGCCGGATGTGCTGACGCTGCCGCTGTTATGGGTGGGTCTGCTGTTCAATGTTGACGGGACGTTCGTGCCGCTCTCGCAGGCGGTGGTGGGCGCGGTGGCGGGATATGTGTCTTTGTGGTTGATCTATTGGGGGTTTCGCTGGTTTTCCGGCAAGGAAGCGCTCGGTTACGGAGACTTCAAGCTGCTGGCGGCGCTGGGGGCGTGGCTGGGATGGGCTATCTTGCCGAATTTGGTGCTAATCGCTTCGCTGGCCGGATTGACGCTCACGCTGTTATGGCGATTGAGCCGTGGCGGCAGTTTGCAGTCCTCACTGGCCTTCGGCCCGTGGCTGGCGCTCGCCGGCGTCGTTGGGCTGGTCATCAACGCCGTGGGATAGCTCGGGACGTCGGCAATAGGCTGAGTGAGTCCTTATCAGGCCGAGGGACGATCCGCCAGCCTGTTGAGAGCATTAATAGGAGATGATTTTTTACCCGGTGGGAATAGTGTGATTCGGTCACGCGGCCGAATCAGTTCACCAACAGCATAAATATTCCAATCCATAGAACCAAAACAAATGAAACCGCAATAAAGAAGTACTTCACTGATTATTCTCTCCAGCAATCACCGTGTCGCGATGATGATTGCTTCGTTATGATGATGGTATCGCTATGATGCGCATGACTTGTCCATTGTGCAGAGAAACGATCGCCCGATGAGTCAGGCTCTGGCGCTTTCTGGTCGGAGATGACGGCAGGGCTCTGGGGCCGCATTTTACCGGCGCCCAATCTACGCTGGGTACGGGGAGGAATTCAAGAGGTATCCCCGGCAGAATGCGGAAATAGAGTGCAATCGCACGGATCTTTGCCACTTGGACATCTGCGCGTTTATTCTGTATGCGGCTCGACGAGATAACGGATATAGGAAAACCGATGCAAACTCCTTCTATTTTTTCGCAATTATGCGCGCGGCTCGATCAGGGACAGGCGCGCTATCGGGTGGTCGAACACGCCAGCGCCGGACGTTCGGAAGAGGTCGCCGCTCAGCGGGGGACCGCGTTGGGGCAGGGCGCCAAAGCGCTGGTATGCCATGTTAAAGGTAACGGTTTACGCCAGCATGTTCTGGCGGTACTGCCCGCCGATTGTCAGGCGGACTTGCAGCGACTGGCTCAAGGGCTTGGCGGGACACGCGCTTCGCTGGCCAGCCCGGCGGAAGTGGAGATATTGACGCGCTGCGTATTCGGCGCCATCCCGCCGTTCAGCTTCCATCCCGATCTGCTGCTGGTGGCCGATCCGCTGCTGTTTTCCCGTTTTGATGAACTGGCGTTCAACGCGGGATCTCTGGAGCGCTCGCTGATACTGAACACGCAGGATTACCGGCGCATCGCCGAGCCGCGCGAGCTGGAATTTATCCGGTTATCGCCTGCGGCGTAGGGTGAAATGGCTTCACATCAGCCTTCATCAGATCGCGCGATGCCGTGTGACGGAACGCAAAATTTGATGCAGAGAACCCCGATACAAATGCAAATCACCGTGATAGGCTGTTAACTTAAGCTATATTGTTATCAATTTGTAAAATATGGAGCCTTCCACGCGCGCCGGGCAACGACAGCGCGTCAATATGGGGGCGCAGGGCCTGCCCTGAGCCGATGTCGCTCCATCCAGGCAGTAAACGAACAGGGAGAAAGCAGTCTGATGCAGACGACAGAGTTGGACCTGCGGCTGGCGGAAATCGACCAGCGTATAAAGATGGTGCTGGTGCCGGGATTGCGCGACAGTGGTGACGAACACTGGCAAAGCTATTGGCATCAGCGTTTCCCGTTTTGGCGCCGCGTTAGCCAGAAAGAGTGGTTTCCGGCCGACCTCGATCGCTGGGCGCTGGCGATCCGCCGCGAGCTGGCGGAGTGCGAGCAACCGGCGCTGCTGATCGGCCACAGTTTCGGCGCGCTGGCTTCGTGCTACGTGGTGCAGGAAGCCATGGAAGGGATTGCGGGCGTGATGTTGGTTGCGCCGGCGGAGCCAATGCGTTTTGAGATAGAAGAGCGTATTCGCGCCGAGCGGCTGAACGTTCCCGCGCTGGCTTTCGCCACGCATAACGATCCGCTGATGACCTATGAGCGCGCCAAACATTGGTCGGAAGCCTGGGGCTGCGAGCTGGTCGATGTGGGCGAAGGCGGCCACATCAATGCTGAATCCGGCTTCGGAACTTGGGAATACGGCCTGCAACGGCTGGCGGATTTTGCAGAGAGCCTCATTCCACTCGAAGCCTGAACTACGTCCCCAACACCGCCGTAGAGAGCCGTGCGATGCAGCACAGCTTATCCTGCGGCGTAAAGACCTCGATTTGCCAGACCTGATTTTTCCGTCCCAGATGCAGCGGCTGGCATACGCCGCGCACCTCGCCCTGACTGACCGGGCGCAGGTGGCTGGCGTTAATCTCCACCCCGACCACGCACTCCCCTGGCTGGCTGCACAGATAGCCCGCCATCGATCCCAGCGATTCCGCCAGCGCGACCGACGCACCGCCGTGCAGTAGCCCGAATGGCTGACGGGTGCGGTCGTCCACCGGCATCGTGGCTTCCAGAACACGGTCGCCCAAGTGGGTGAAGACCATGCCCAGATGCGCCAGCATGTTCCGTTCCGTCATTTGATTGAGCTGCTCCAGCGTGACGTCTCTCGTCCAGATCATGACGTTTTTCCCTTTCTGTTACCGAGAACGACCGCCGCTTTCGCGACGACCATCCTCGGGGGCTTAGGCGCCAAGCGTCGCGCCGCCGTCGATGACGATATCCTGCATCGTGATGTGGCCCGCTTTCGCCGAGGCCATAAATAGCACGGCGTCGGCGATATCCTCAGGCCGGGCGATTTTACGCAGCGGTATCCCCAGCTTGTACTGTTCCGGGAATCCCTC
>NZ_CAMKXG010000354.1 GCF_946477055.1 Lonsdalea britannica
GATCGGCCAGTTCAGCCACCGCATACTCCCCCGCGAGTTTGCTTTTGCCATAGATCCCTTGCGGCCCTACGGGCATCTCTTCACTGTAAATCTGGTCGCTTTCACCATCGAAAACATAGTCGGTGGATATATGCAGTATTACAGCGCCGACATGTTTCGCGGCCTCAGCCAAATAGGCTGGGCCATCGCGGTTGATGGTATAGGACGGCGCGATTTCATCCTCGGCCTTATCCACTGCCGTATGTGCTGCGGCGTTGATAATGTAGTCCGGTTGAAACTGTTCCACTTTACGCATGACGGCATACTGGTCGGTAATGTCCAGTTCTTCGCGGTCGACGGCCAGCAGCTCGGCCTTACCCTCTAGCTGAGCGACCAGGCTCTGCCCTACCTGTCCCCGACTGCCGGTAATCAAAATTTTCATTCTGGCTCCTGAATATCCGGTCAGTTAAGTAGGTTCATGAGATAGCGACCGTACTGATTTTTCATCATCGGATCCGCCAACGTCGCCAGCTGCTGATTGGAAAGCCAACCGTTGCGCCATGCGATCTCTTCCAGACAGGCGACCTGCAAGCCCTGCACATTCTCGATAGTCTGCACAAAGGACGATGCGTCGTGTAGGCTCTCATGCGTTCCCGTATCCAGCCATGCGAAACCGCGCCCGAACAGCTCGACATTCAGCGAGTCATCCTCGAGATACATCTGGTTAATCGAGGTAATTTCCAGCTCGCCGCGATGGGAAGGCTTCACCTGTTTGGCGAAATCCACCACACGGTTGTCGTAGAAATAGAGCCCGGTAATGGCGTAGTTAGACTTAGGCTTGGTCGGCTTTTCTTCGATGGAAACGGCTTTCATGTTCTTATCGAACTCCACCACGCCGAAACGCTCAGGATCTTTTACCTGATAGCCGAACACGGTCGCGCCGTGCTCTTTAGCGGCGGCATTCGCCAACATGCGGCTGAAAGACTGGCCGTAGAAGATATTGTCGCCCAGCACCAGACTGCACCGATCGTCTCCGATAAAGGATTCACCGATAATGAACGCCTGTGCCAGGCCATCTGGACTCGGCTGCACCGCATAGTCGATGCTAATGCCGAAATTGGAACCATCGCCCAACAGACGACGGAAGGCCTCATTATCTTCCGGCGTCGTGATAATCATGATCTCCCGAATACCCGCCAGCATTAGCGTGGAAAGCGGATAGTAGATCATCGGTTTGTTGTACACCGGTAGCAGCTGCTTCGACACACCGCGCGTCAAGGGATAAAGACGCGTGCCGGACCCGCCAGCCAGAATAATGCCTTTCATGATGCCTCTCCCATACCCAGGCGCTCACGCGCATAAGAGCCATCCTGAACGCGGCTCCACCACTCCCGGTGAGTCAGATACCACTCCACCGTTTTACGAATCCCGGACTCGAACGTTTCCTGCGGCTTCCAACCCAGTTCGCGCGCGATTTTGCTCGCGTCAATGGCGTAGCGAACGTCATGACCGGGCCGATCTTTCACATAGGTAATCAGGTCCTGATACTGCTTGATGCCATCCGGTTTGTTCGGCACGCGTTCTTCCAACAGAGCGCAGATCGTCTTCACCACGTCGATGTTGGCTTTCTCGTTATGACCCCCGATGTTGTAGGTCTCCCCTACTTCACCGGTGGTCACGACGGTGTAAAGCGCTCGGGCATGGTCTTCCACATACAGCCAGTCACGGATCTGCATACCGTTGCCATAGACCGGCAGCGGTTTGCCTTCCAAGGCGTTAAGAATCATCAGCGGGATGAGTTTCTCTGGGAAGTGGTAAGGGCCGTAGTTGTTGGAACAATTCGTGACGATCGTCGGGAAGCCGTAGGTCCGCTGCCAGGCCCGCACCAGATGATCGCTGGAAGCCTTCGAGGCGGAGTACGGGCTGCTAGGCGCATACGACGTCGTTTCGGTAAACAGATCGTCCACGCCTTCCAGATCGCCATACACCTCGTCGGTAGAAATATGGTGGAAACGGAAACGAGATTTTTCCGCTTCGTCGAGCGACTGCCAGTAAGCGCGAGCAGCTTCGAGCAGCGTGTACGTCCCTACTATGTTTGTTTCGATGAACGCCGCTGGACCGTCGATGGAACGGTCGACATGCGATTCCGCCGCCAGGTGCATGACCGCATCAGGGCGGTGGGTCTGAAAAATATCGTCCAGCGCGGCGCGATCGCAGATATCCGCTTGAACAAAGACATAACGCTCGTGGTCTTCAACGTCTGATAACGATTCCAGATTCCCAGCGTAGGTCAGCTTATCCACATTAACCACGGCATCAGAGGTGTTGCTGATGATGTGGCGAACGACGGCAGAACCGATAAAGCCTGCACCGCCTGTAACCAATATTTTCATAGTAAGAAATCCCAAAAAGAAATGACTAACCTTAGCGATTGCAAGGCTATGAAGCCGACGATCCATGAATTTTAGGCACGCTACCGCCCTTAGGCTTTCCCCTAAAAGACATCACTTGCCGCTCGACTGTTTTCTTCCTGGGACACTTTTCGCGCAATAAGGCGAGTATAAAGAGTGGTCGCATTCTACATGCCCTAATACTCAAGGTGTAGTAGCTCCCGCAGGAAGACCGCCAAAAACAGTCAATTTTTTATCTCCTTCACATTCACTCTTCTGTTGGCAAGGATCGACTCTAGCAATGAATTGCAAAGGCAATAAATAAGCATTCTCTGTAATTGCATACGAATGGAATATTAACGCGCCTCAGCCATCGACACGCGGCCTGTGCAGAAGGATCACCATACATCATAGTGGATGGAGAGAAAGGGTCGTTGAAAGGACATTTACCGGGGAAAACCCGGCGTTCGTCGGGTTGACAACGGCGGACATCCTCCTCCAGC
>NZ_CAMKXG010000355.1 GCF_946477055.1 Lonsdalea britannica
GGCTCCGTCGCCGCAGGTAGCGGGGATGTGATCATCGGCGACACGCCGCATCAGTCCCCCGTTAAATCCTGCGCGGAGCAGTCGGCCAGCAAGCGATCGCCGCTGCTGGCGTTGTCGCCGATGTTGTTGCCGTGGAAGGGGCTGATGTCGTGGATGCCGACGCCTGAGCTACCGCTGCCAACGGAAGCGTTGACGCTGGAACAACGCAAAGCGCGCTACCAGGCGCGTAAGCAGCTGGCGCAACAGGCGTCTACCAATCCGAATCTGCAAGCCGCCGCCAAGCGTCTCGCCGGCAACAACGACAGCATTTTACGCGCAGAGGCAGCGAAGTATGTCTATGATGTGGATGAATTTCGCCGCGGGGCGAAAGCGGAACTGCCCGCACCGCCGGTGGGGCTGTCGATCGTTGATCCTAAGTCGGCGTTACCAACAGAGGGAAATGAGTACTTTGATGAAGAATCAGGATTCGGGGCTGTCCCCTTTAAGTCGGAGATTAACGGTGAAACCATGCTCACCTACAGAGGCACCGATAATGCAGTCACTGGTTTTAAAGATTGGATGACAAACATTCGGCAAGGGATAGGACTTAAAGCGACTCCTTATGTAAAGGCTATGAACGCGGCAAGATACTTTATAAAGATGAATTCTGGTGCAAATTTGACACTGGTAGGTCACTCGTTAGGTGGGGGCGAGGCTTCTGCCGGAGTCAGTGCCACTGGGCTACACGGGTATACCTTCAATGCGGCGGGCCTACATCCCAATACGGTCGGGGGTGGGGTTTCAATAGAAGAAACCGCAGCGCTGATTAAGACGCAGGCTGTTGATGGCGAAGTGTTGACGATGGTCCAGACCAATTGCAAGGCGGCGGTTCCGGTAATGTTGGGGGGCGTTGTATCGCTACTCGGCGGTTTGGTCGGCGGCGCCACTGCTGGCGCGGTGGTAGGGGCGACATTTGGCATGATGGCCCTTTACAACGGCGCGCTGCCAAAAGCACTCGGCGAGATGTCGCCGCTGCCGTCACTGGGCGGATCGCCGATTGCCCGCCATGGTATGGATCAGGTGATTGCCGGGATTGAAACTCAAAAGAGAGAAGATATCGGCGCAATCAACGGCGTATTTAAGGAGATGTGATGCAATGGTTAAAGCGTATCAAGTGGGGATGCCTTTTTATCGCCAGTCTGTTAACAGCTTGCAATTTGGGAGGGCGTAGTATGGAAGCCAGAGAGTTATTTGACCCAGCGACCGCCGCACTACTGGAAAATATTCGCAAGGGTAATGAAAGCGCTGCAAGGGAAGCGTTGGCGCAGGGCGTTAAGCTTAACGTTCACAGTACAGAAGGGATAACGCCTCTGCAGTGGTTAATCCTCGAGACGCAAGATAAACAAGCGGTGACGCTGGGCCTGAAATTAGGGGCCGATCCTAACTTTAAAAACGGCTACGGTAACGCGGCGATCAATATGGTGCCTGGGTTTAAGGATCCAGACTGGTTGCGCATCATTCTGGATGCGGGGGGCGATCCCAATTTATTGGACAATAGTGGTCACCCCCCCATATATGGCGCGATTAATGAGGAACGCTGGGCGGATATGGAGCTATTACTGGAACGAGGCGCCAACATCAATCAGCTAGATAATATAAATAGAAATAGCGCGTTATACGCGTCCTATCTCAACAAATATGAGATCGTTTATTGGCTGATGGAGCGCGGCGCGAAAACTGATGTTTACGATAAAACTGGGTCTGACCTCGCGACGAATGTTTACGAAAGTGAATCGATAGTGTCTAAAAACTCACGGCAACGTCCGTGGCTTATGAAGGTTAAACAGGTGCTGGAGCAAAAAGGGGTGAGGTTCCCACCTCCCTCTCCTCAAGAAGTCAGAGCGCAGTGGGAAAAGGAGAAGGCTAAATAGTTCACCGTTATCAGGGAACGAGCAGATTCGTTCCCTGACATTTTCCTCTTCTTGCCTAGTTACATATTCTCATTTATTCCCTAACAAAAAACATAAATGCCACCGCGTGGAATAACGCCGTTATTTCGCGATGTTAATTATTTACTGTTATCCATTAATTAAGATTCAGGTTTATCAGATGAATGAAAAAAACAGCCTGAGACTCTTTGAGATCATTCGAAATAAAACCTCGCCGCTGTATGCCATTATCGATGTGATGTGTTATCCAGAGTTGCCGGTTTATTGGCGAGCCTTTCATCAGTCGGCGAAAGATCAATGGCGGCAGCTCGATTCACCGATATTTCCAGATTCATTACGCTTAGTTGCGCCGTTTATTGTCGAACTCGAGGAAGGCAACTGCGGAGAAACGCTACTGCTTTGGACCCAGAGCCAGGACTATGGTCATCAGGGAACGTTGCTGATGACAGCGGACATGTCGCTTGATGAGATGGTGCAATACTGGCAACAACGCGTGGTTTGCCGAGGACCCACCGGGCAGAAGACGCTGTTTCGCAGCTATGGTCCGGATGCCCTGGCGCTGTGGTGGGCGACAATCAGCCCGCAGGAGCAAACGGATTTCCTTGCGCCTGCCCGGCAGCTGTTCCTACCGGCCGAGACTCGCGAATTTTTGGATTATATTCCGTTGCTCGATGAAGAAATCTCTAGGTCTGCGACGAACAACTATCAAATATCGCTAAATCAAACCCAGTTTGATCTTTTAACGCATGACAATCGGCTGCGTTGTCTGGCGAATCAGCTTTTTATGTATGTCAGTGAAAGAACGTTTTTTTTATTAGACATCGAGCTACTAAGAAAACGTTTTATTAGCGGTATCGATCTGGCTAAAAGTTTATATCCACACGCCACCGACGCCGAATGTGAAGCCTGGTCTGCGCATCGCTGGATTATCGGCAGC
>NZ_CAMKXG010000356.1 GCF_946477055.1 Lonsdalea britannica
TCTACACTATCCTCTTCGTCGGCAGCGTCAGATGTGTATAAGAGACAGGCTGAGCTACCGTCCCCGTGAAAAGCTGGTCGGTAAGGATATGTGGGGGGCGACGATGTTTGACCAGCTGGTTTGCCGCGTCATGTTCCATCAGCTCCGCTATGAAGGGCCGTTTACGCCGCCGTCTGAACAGGGCACGCTGGTGTTCCCCGGCAATCTTGGCATGTTTGAGTGGGGCGGCATTTCCGTCGACACGAATCGCCAGATTGCGATAGCCAACCCGATGGCGTTGCCGTTTGTGTCGCGGCTGATCCCGCGTGGTCCGCAAAACCCGATTGAGCCGAACACGGCGGGGAAAGGAGGATCGGGGACGGAGTCCGGCATACAGCCGCAGTATGGGGTGCCTTACGGCGTGACGCTGAACGCATTTCTGTCGCCGCTCGGTATCCCGTGTAAACAGCCGTCGTGGGGCTATATCTCTGCCATCGATCTGAAAACCAACGTCATCGTCTGGAAAAAGCGGATCGGGACCGTGCGCGATAGTTCGCCGCTGCCCTTGCCGTTCGAAGTCGGAATGCCGATGTTAGGCGCGCCGATCTCCACCGCGGGCAATGTGCTGTTTATCGCCGCGACGGCAGACAACTATCTGCGGGCGTTTAACATCACTAACGGAGAGCCGCTTTGGCAGGCGCGTCTGCCTGCCGGAGGACAAGCGACGCCCATGACCTATGCCGTCGACGGCAAGCAATACGTGTTGATTGCCGCTGGCGGACACGGCTCGTTCGGCACCAAACTGGGTGATTACATTATTGTGTATGCGCTGCCGGCGTCTCGCTGAACGTCGTATGAGATTGAGGAGGCCGCCCGGAATGCTCGGGGCGGCTGAGTTGAGATTAGCGGTCGGAATGACTGGTTCGAACGGATTTTTCAGGCTGATTCACGACGCCTAACCGATGCGCCAGATGCGCCAGGCTTGCCGGGTTGAGACCCAGTTCGTGGGCCGCCGCCGAGATATTGCCCTGATGGTGGTGAAGCGTTCGCTCGATAAGCTGCTTTTGGAATGCGTTGACCGCCGTGCGCAGATCCTGCTGCGGCGCTTCGTGCGGACCGAACTGCTGAGGTTCGTTGGCCGCGACGTCATGCTGCAGCTTTTCATGCGTATCCAGCCCCAAATCGCGTTCGCTGATCGTGACAAACGACGCGCGTTTGGCCGGATATGACGCCAGTCTGCCCGTCGCGCGTAGCGTAGCACGGCTGATGGCCTGTTCCAGCTCGCGCACATTACCGGGCCAGTCGTAGCTCGACAGCGCCGTCTGCGCGGTGGGTGACAGGCGTAGCCCTTTCAGCCCCATCCGGTTACGGTTTTGCTCGATAAACGCGCCCGCCAGAAGCTGGATGTCCTGCTGACGTTCGCGCAGCGCCGGAACATGAATCGGGAACGCGCACAGTCGGTGGTACAGATCGGCGCGAAACTCACCGGACTGAACTTCAGCGAACAAATTGCGATTGGTGGCGGCGATCAGCCGGATATCGACATGATGCGGGTTAGACGAGCCGACGCGCTGCAATTGCCCGTCCTGCAACACGCGCAGCAGTTTGGCCTGCGTCTCCGGTGACAGCTCGCCGATTTCATCGAGAAACAATGTCCCGCCGTTGGCGAGCTGGAATTTGCCATAGCGGTCCGTCGTCGCGCCCGAAAACGCGCCGCGCACGTGGCCAAATAGAACGCTCTCCACCAGATGGTCGGGCAGGGCGGCGCAGTTAATCACAATGAGAGGGGCATTGGCCCGTCGGGAACGCGCGTGCAACCGACGAGCGACCAAATCCTTACCCACCCCGGTTTCGCCGGTAATCAGTACCGTCATGTCGCTGGAGGCGACCAGTTCAATGTCATCCATCAGTAGCTGATAAGGTTCGCTGCTCCCGATCAGTTCGTCGTGTCCGTGTACTGCCGTCAGGCGAAACGCTTCGGCGCGCAGGTTCTCGCTTTCCACCGTGGACTTAAGCTGGTCGACGTGGGTGCTGGCTGAGACGGTCGCGGAGGCGATGCCGCCGAATATCTCCAGCGTTTTGAGCGCGTCGGCGGAGAAGGTGTGGCCGTCAAACGCATGCAGTGTCAGCAATCCCCAAAGATGTTGGTCGAGACGGAGCACGCAGCCGATGGCGTCATTTTCGCCCGCACGACTGCGTTCATTTTCGAACAAATCCTCGAAAGGGTCTGGCACCTCGGTATCGGGCGGGAAGCGCATCACGTTGGCGGTAGCCAGGATGGCGGCGAAGCGTCGATGCTCGTCCAAAATGAAGTGCCGTTTGAGCGCGTCGGTATTAATACCTTTGATGGCGACGGGAGTTAATGCTTCGCCTTCCAGCTGTAGCAGCGCGGTCGCGTCTGCCGGGATCAGGAGATTCAGCGAATCGAGCAAACGCTGATAACGGACTTCACGCGGCATCTCCCGCGAGAGATCCGCAACCTGCGGCACCAGCGCATTCAACAACTTCAACATCTGAGTCAAAAAGTCCTCTCTTCGATAAAAATGGTGTCTTTTCGACAGTAAAGTTTAGACACAATTTAGCAGGGTGCCATTGAGATTATCGCTTTCACCTTCCGTGTTTGCGGAGATAACCAAGGGGAAAAAAGCAGGGCATTGACGACGAGACTGGGGATGGTTTTGCGACCTCTCCGCGCTTCGCCCGGGGGCAATCAACCGTGTCCGTCGGTGATAACACCTTCTCTGTCGAGCTTATTTAATACAGGCTTATCGCGAATGAAAAAACCGCTATTGAGTTATTCTCGTTTTTATTTTGTATGCGATTCTCACCGCGTATTAAATCCGTTTCCTGGTTATTAAATGGTATTTAAACGAATGATAAACAA
>NZ_CAMKXG010000357.1 GCF_946477055.1 Lonsdalea britannica
ATATATTTATAACCTATGAGTATTAACGATAAGAGCTCACTATGCACATCACCCTACGTCAGCTGGAAGTGTTTACCGAAGTACTGAAAACGGGGTCGACGACGCAGGCTTCCGTCGCGCTGGCGCTCTCTCAGTCCGCCGTTAGCGCGGCGTTGTCCGACCTGGAAGGCCATCTGGGCGTACAGCTTTTCGACCGCGTCGGCAAGCGGCTGGTGGTCAATGAGCACGGACGTTTACTGTTTCCCAAGGCACTAGCGTTGCTGGAACAGTCTTCGGAGATCGAACAGCTGTTTCGTCGTGACGTCGGCGCTTTGCGCATCTACGCCAGCAGTACCATCGGCAATTATTTAATGCCCGCAATTATCGCGCGCTATCGCCACGATTCCCCCGATACGCCGCTGGAGTTGCAGGTCGGCAACACACAGGACGTGGTCAATGCGGTGTCGCAGTTCAGCGTCGACCTCGGATTGATCGAAGGGCCCTGTCATCATCCGGATCTGATAACGCAGGCCTGGGTAGAGGATGAACTGGTCGTGTTCTGTGCCGCAGACAGCGCGTTGGCCGGGCAGGGGCCGGTGACCTTAGAGGCGCTGGCGAATGCGCCGTGGATCCTGCGCGAGCAGGGATCGGGAACGCGTGAAGTGCTGGACCATCTGCTGCTGGACAGGTTGCCGCATTTCCAGCTGATGATGGAGCTGGGGAACTCAGAGGCCATTAAGCACGCGGTGCGTTACGGCATGGGGATCAGCTGCCTGTCGCGTCATGTGATTGCCGATCAGCTGGCGTCCGGCGCGCTGGTGGAGCTACAGGTGCCGTTGCCGCACCTTAATCGCACGCTTTATCTGGTACACCATCGTCAAAAGCATCTGTCGAATGTGCTGTGCCGTTTTCTGGAGTATTGCCGCCAGCCGGTCTGCGAAGCCTAAATCGTCATTATCCCCCTCTGAAATCACTGGGCGGCTAATGATTCCCTGCGCGCGGCATGGATGGCTGCTCCTAATAATCGGGAGTGGGTTATTAACCTCTCTTATGATTGGCGATTCCAGCTACCCAGCCGGGGGGTATTTGTTACAATCCGCCCTCAATTTTATCGGCCAAGCGGAATCAAGATGGCTCAACACGATACTCAGACCCCATCGCAAGGGGGCAGAACGCTACGCCGTGAACTCAAAGCACGGCATTTGACGATGATCGCCATTGGCGGCTCGATCGGCACAGGACTCTTTGTGGCCTCCGGGGCCTCCGTCGCGCAGGCCGGACCGGGCGGTGCGCTGCTGTCTTATGTGCTCATTGGTTTGATGGTCTACTTCCTGATGACCAGCCTCGGTGAGCTGGCGGCCTTTATGCCGGTCTCCGGTTCTTTCTCAACCTATGGCGCAAACTATGTGGATGAAGGATTCGGCTTCGCGCTGGGGTGGAACTACTGGTACAACTGGGCGGTGACCATTGCTGTCGAACTCGTCGCAGCACAGCTGGTGATGGGATACTGGTATCCGGATTTCCCAGGCTGGATTTGGAGCGCCCTCTTCCTGACCGTGATCTTCCTGCTGAACTACATCTCCGTAAAAGGTTTTGGCGAAGCGGAATACTGGTTCGCTATCATCAAAGTCATTACCGTACTGGTGTTTATCGCTGTGGGTATGCTGATGATCACCGGGATCCTGAAAGGCGGCGAAAACGCGGGCCTGCATAACTGGCAAATTGCCGATGCGCCGTTTGCTGGCGGATTTTCGGCGATGATCGGTGTTGCGATGATCGCGGGTTTTTCCTTCCAGGGAACGGAGCTGATTGGGATTGCCGCCGGTGAGTCCAAAGATCCCGAGAAAAACATTCCTCGCGCCATCCGTCAGGTGTTCTGGCGTATCCTGCTGTTCTATGTGTTCGCGATCCTGATTATCAGCCTGATTATCCCTTACACCGATCCGAACCTGCTGCGCACCGATGTCAAAGACATCAGCGTCAGCCCGTTCACGCTGGTCTTCCAGAACGCTGGTCTGCTGTCTGCGGCGGCAATAATGAACGCCGTAATACTGACGGCGGTGCTGTCGGCGGGGAACTCCGGCATGTACGCCTCGACCCGTATGCTGTTCACGCTGGCGAGAGAAGGGAAAGCACCGGCGATTTTCGGCCGACTGTCCCGTGGCGGTGTGCCGCGTAACGCGCTGTATGCGACGACCGTCGTGGCCGCGCTGTGCTTCCTGACCTCCATGTTCGGCAACCAGACGGTGTACCTGTGGCTGCTGAATACCTCGGGGATGACCGGGTTTATTGCGTGGCTTGGCATCGCCATCAGCCACTATCGGTTCCGCCGTGGTTACGTTAAGCAGGGCGGGGATTTGGCAGCGTTGCCGTACCTGTCCAGTTTCTTTCCAATGGGACCGATCTTCGCGTTTGTGCTGTGTCTGATTATCACGTTGGGTCAGAACTATCAGGCATTTCTGGCGGACCAGATTGACTGGTACGGCGTGGCGGCGACCTACATTGGTATTCCGCTGTTCCTGACGATTTGGTTCTCGTACAAGCTGGTGAAACGTACGCGCTTTGTGAAATACGCCGATATGGTGTTTCCGCAGGGCAAATAATCCCGCTTGGATAAGCCAATGAAAAGGCCGGTCGCACGCTTCGTGTTGACCGGCTTTTTTATGGATGGAGGCGAGGGGATAGATGCCACTAACGCCGGACGTGATCGACCACCCGTTAGTGACGACCTATCAACACGGAAGGTATGCCTGAGTAGCAGCGTGGAAATATCAGAGGGGGAAGACTCTCCAGCCCGCGTAGGAGCCGGAGAGGGAACAACGTTAGCCTTAAACCGCAGGGTGACTGACGGGACGGGTACGGCGGTAGTAAGCG
>NZ_CAMKXG010000358.1 GCF_946477055.1 Lonsdalea britannica
ACAAGGAAGAAGGTCAGCTGCAGGAAAAAATCGCCGGACTGCACGGCGTGGATAAAAGCAAAGTGCTGATGCTGCAAGGCTCCTGCGAGGGCATTCGTTCCAGCTTTGAGGCTCTGGCCACGTCGAAAACTCAGCTGGTTATCCCCGAACTGACCTACGAAGGCGGCCCTAAGTACGCCAAAATCATGGGGATGAATATCGTTCGGCTGCCCATGCTGCCGGGCTGGAAGTTTGATATTGAGGCGATGAAAAAAGCCGTCGCCGCCTATGACGGTCCGACCATCGTTTACATCGTCAACCCCAACAACCCTACCGCCACCATCACGCCTGCGGACCAGATCGAACCGTGGATCAAAAGCAAACCGAAGGACACGCTGTTTCTGGTGGATGAAGCCTACGCCGAGTTCGTCAACGACTCACGCTTCCGCTCGGTGGACGGGCTGATCCGCGAAGGGTACGACAACATCATCCTGCTGAAGACGTTCTCGAAAATCTTTGCGATGGCCGGTATGCGCGCGGGCTATGCGATCGGCAATCCCGAACTGCTGGCGAAGATGGCGAACTACAACACGTCAGAATCGCTGAACTACTGTGCGATTGCGGCCGCCAGCGCGTCGCTCGACGACAAAGCCTTCATTAACTACAGCAAGAAAACCATCGATACGTCCCGTCAGATCCTGATCGATACCTTGAAGTCCCTGGACCTGGAGTATTTGCCGTCAGAGGCTAACTTCCTGTTCCATCGTATCAAGGTGCCGTTGGAGGGGTATCAGAAGCGCATGAAAGAACACGGCATCTTGATTGGCCGCGCTTTCCCGCCTGCCACTGACTGGTGCCGCATTTCCATGGGCACGCCGGAAGAAATGCACACCTTTACCAAGCTGATGCGGGAGTTCAGAACAAAGGGGTGGCTGTAGCCGTTTATTGAGAGGCGTCAGATACGGCTGGGCGATACCGCATCTGACGTCATCACTCTGTTTCCCGCCGAACCTCGTCGCCGAGGTTCATCAGGCCTTGACGGGGCGCTTGTTGGGGATGAGCGCGGTCAGCGGTTTTTCCACCACTCGGTAGGCAATAATCCCGACGGCCAGCGCAACCAGCGTGGTCAAAATAATCACCGCCGTCTGATTGATGTCACTGACGGACAGCTTTTTCATCAACATGGACAGCGTCATGGTGACGAACCCGTGCGCCAAATAAATCGAATAGGACGCATCGCCGATCAGCATTAATGCGCGGGAGGTCCATCCTTCCAGAGAGCAGGCGGAAAACAGGACAATGAAAATAGGGCTGATATAAAAAATAACAGGCAGCCAGGTGGGTTGGAATAGACGACAAATCAGGTAAATAACCAGAATCATTGTGGATAATAAAAACCCGTTTTTCACGGTCAGTCGCTCGGACAAAAAGAAAATAACCATCCCCGCCAGAAAATACAGCAAAATAGGATTGGTCAATAATAGGCTGGCGCCCGTATCCGCCGGGAGCCATTTCCCGATGAGATATGAAAGCAGGAAACAGAACGACAGGGTCAGCAATATACGGTTTTTCTTACCGAAGAAAATACACACCGCAAACAGGCAATAAAAAAACATTTCGTAAATCAGCGTCCATCCCTGAGACAAGATCGGATTGATACGTCCGTCCTCGCCGATGCGCGGTAACAGCAGGTAAGAGCTGAGAATTTTGCCCATATCGAAATGGTGGCTCTTCAACGCCAGCCCGGCAAACCACAGCGCCAGCAGCGCGGTTGTCCAGAACCAATAAGGGGGAATCACCCGGTTGAATCGGTGGATCAGAAAGGTTTTCGCTTCTTGCGGCGACCACGTTTTTTTATACGTGGCTTTCATCATGATAAAACCGCTGATAATGAAAAATATATAGACGCCCAACGAGCCGAGGTCTTCGAGTCGATATCCATTTTGAATACCACCATCGTAAATGGCCGTTGTGGTGTGCGCGAAAATAACCATGACGGCGGCAATACCACGCAAGTACTGTATATAGCTCAGTTTTTTGTTCATAGTTAATACTCTGAAACTCAGTGGGTCGGGGCTATTTCAGTGGCTCAGAGTAGGTGAAGCTATTTTCATTCTCAACGAAATACTACGCTTTCTAATCATAAACAGAATTATCTCTATTTCCCGGCATCGCGATTGTCGCCAACCATTTCGTCTGCGCATATGACATTCTGCCGTCAGTATCAGTTTTGCTTTCACCCTATCGACGGATGAGGTATTGCTATCGGGACGAAGCGGTCGCCGACGTGAACCCGGGCTGCGTCGTCACCCGTCGAACGGGCTTTCGACCCGTCGCCGTTTGTTTCTTCATCATCAGGAGTGTTGCCATGCGCCAGAATCGGGGATCGGATTACCTGCGGCCATACCGCGACGATAGATTGACGCCGTATATCGAGATTGACGATCTACGTTTGCAGCGGAATCTACGGCAGATGCAGCTGAAAGCGGACGCGGCGGGCGTCAGCCTGCGACCCCACGTTAAAACGCACAAGAGCGTCGTTATCGCCCGTCGGCAGATCGCGGCGGGCGCGGTAGGGATTACGGTGTCCAAACCGAGTGAAGGCGTCGCCTTTATCGAGGGCGGCATCGAGGATGTTCTGCTGGCCTACCCGGTGATTGTTCCCGAGAGCATCCGCGAGCTGCTGGTCGAAGCCGCCTATCGCCGGGCGCGGGTGTCTTTTATCGCCGCCGAACCGTTGGGGGTCGAAGCCATCGCTCGCGCGGTGCGGGAACAAGGCAGCGATCCCGTGACGGTATATGTGAAGGTCGATGTGGGGCTGGGCCGAGTGGGCGTGGATCCGCATGGTGACGCGGGCG
>NZ_CAMKXG010000359.1 GCF_946477055.1 Lonsdalea britannica
CTCTCGTCGCGCCTGAACTACAGGCGAACTATCTGGAACTGCCGCTCGTCGCGGCCCAGCCGGGGATCTGGATGGCGGACAGCATCGCCAGCCAGAGAAACGTCTTTACCGTGGCGCATGCCATCGAACTCAACGGCCCGTTGGATCGCGACGATCTGGAAACGGCGATCCGGCAAGGGCTGGCCGAAGCGGATACGATCCATGCCCGCTTCACGCTAAATGAAGACGGCGAGCCCCGGCAGCGCGTGCCGAGCCGTGTGACGCCGAGCGACGTGCTGGCGGTCGAGTGGCGAGATCTGAGTCAGCAGCCGGACGCCGAAAACGCGGCCTATGCGCTGATGCAGGCGGACTTGGCGAAAGCACTGCCCGCCGATGGCGAATCGCCGCTGTACCGACAGTGTGTGATGCGCGTATCGGCAGAACCGGCGCGCTGGCTGTGGTATCAGCGTTTTCACCATCTGCTGCTGGATGGCTTCAGCTTTGACGCGCTCACTCGTCGCATAGTGGAGATTTACAACGCGCTACGGGCCGGGAAAGCGGCGGCCCCTTCGCCGTTCACGTCGTTCAGCGAGGTGGTCGACGAGTATCTGACCTGGCAGTCTTCTCCCGCCTGTGAGCGCGCCGCCGAATTCTGGCGTACGCATGCAGCCGATCTGCCGACGCCGATCTCTTTAGCCACCGAAGAGGACCTTCACCACTCAGAAACGGTGCGGACCTGGCATCATCAGCTCTCATTCCCGGCCGCGCCGTTTGCCGCGCTAGCCGCCCATCCCGAACTGGGTCAGGCTCAACCGGCGGAAATCGCGATGGCTGCGCTGGCCGTCTACCTGTTTCGCATGAGCGGCGAGCCGCGGCTGTCGATAGGTTTCCCGTTTATGCGCCGCATGGGGTCGGCGGCGCTGTCCGCCGTCGGGCCGGTCGTCAACGTCCTTCCGCTACAGCTCACGCTCTCGCCTGACATGACGCTGACGGACGTCACCCGCGCGTTGCTGGCGGAGATCAAAACCGTCCGCCGTCATCAGCGCTATGAAGCCGAACAGCTGCGGCGCGATCTGGGACGAGTCGGCGATCAGGCCGGGCTGTACGGACCGGTCTTCAACTACAAGGTGTACAACGCGGGACTGACGCTGGACGGCACGCCCGCCATCACCCACGTGCTGGCGATGGGGCCGGTGGACGACCTCGAGTTTGAAATCGGTATAGACGGCGACCGCCTGCAGCTCGGTCTGGTGGCAAATCCCGTCCGATACGATCGCCAGACGCTGACCGCGCACGGCGAGCGGCTGCACCACCTGTTGACGCAGCTGGCGGAACAGCCCGCGCGGCGTATCGGCGATCTGTCGTTGCTGAGCCTCAAAGAGCAGCAGCTGATTGACGTCTGGAGCCGGGGACCGCAGCTGGCGATGCCGGACGACGTCACCTCGGTCATCGACCTGCTGGTGCGTCAGGCGATTCGGCAGCCAGATGCGGTCGCGGTCGCTAGCGAGCGCGAACAGGTTGTTTACGCGACGCTGTCCGCGCGGGTCATGCAGCTGGCGCGCGTTCTGATGGCGCGCGGGGTGGGGGCGGATGACGTCGTCGCCATTGCCGTGCCTCGCTCGGTGGACAGCGTGGTGGCGATTCTGGCGGTGTTGGCCAGCGGCGCGGCGTATCTGCCGCTGGATCTGGACTATCCGCGCGAGCGACTGACGCTGATGTGCGACGATGCCCGACCGGCGCTGTTACTGACCTGGCGTGACCGGCTTGATCAGATGCCGGACTTGCCGGACACCCTATGTCTGGACGATGACGCGCTGCGAGCGGAGTGTCACAGCGCCTCTGCGACACCTATCAGCGATGCCGAACGTGCGCAGCCGCTGTGCGGCGATCATCTGGCTTACATCATCTATACCTCCGGTTCGACCGGTCGTCCGAAAGGCGTCATGAGCACGCATCGCGGCCTGCTGAACCTGTTAATGTCTCATCAGCATTTCCTGTTTGGTCCGGCGATGCTGCGTTTTCAGGCGCATCACGGCAGACGGCTGCGCGCCGGTCATACCGCATCCTTCTCGTTCGACTCCTCATGGGAACCGCTGTTTTGCATGTTGATGGGCAGCGAGCTCTATATTTTCGATGAAGATTTACGTCGAGACGCGTGGGGGCTGGTGCAGCAGATGAATCAGGTGCCGGTGGATTTGCTGGATATCACGCCGTCGTTCTTTTCTCAACTGATCGACGCCGGTCTGCTGGAGGAGGGACAGCACCAGCCCGCCTTCATCATGATCGGCGGCGAGGCGGCCACGCCGCGCCTATGGCAGCGGATGCAACGCCAGAACGCCATCGAAATCCATAACTACTACGGCCCGTCGGAGTACACCATCGATACGCTGGGAGCCAGCGTGCAGGCGGCGGACCAGCCCGTGATTGGACGGCCGGTCGCCAATACGCACGTCTGGCTGCTGGATGCCCGTTTGCAGCCGGTACCGGTCGGCGTGCCCGGCGAACTGTATATTTCTGGTCCGGGCATCGCGCGCGGCTACCTGCGCCGTCCGGATCTGACGGCGGCCCGTTTTGTCGCCAACCCCTTTGCGCCGGGCGAGGTGATGTACCGCACCGGAGATGTGCTGCGCTGGCGTCCCGACGGCCAGCTGGCGTTCATCGGACGCGTCGATCATCAGATCAAAGTGCGCGGTTTCCGCGTGGAGCTGGGCGAAATCGAAAGCGCGCTGGCGGAATTGCCGGAAGTGAGCACGGCGGTCGTGATTGCCGAGCCCATGGGCGCGACGCATCGGCTGATCGGCTACTGTTCGGTGCCGGATGAGGCGCTGCGCGCGCAGCCGGATCTCTCCGCCCG
>NZ_CAMKXG010000360.1 GCF_946477055.1 Lonsdalea britannica
CGTGGGCTCGGAGATGTGTATAGGAGACAGGATTCTGGCCTGATGCGCGCGGGCGATAAGCTGCTGCGCCTCCGCCTCTTCACCTTTGCACAGGATACGCGGCAGCGGGGTCTGTCCGGGCCGGTAAAACAACGCCACCGCGTAGTGGGTGGGGTTAACCAGCAGTAAATCGGCGTCTTCGACTTTACCCGCCGGACGCGGTTTGGCGGGGGCATTGAGAATGTCGCGCGCCAGCGACTTACGCTGTCCTTTCATATGCGGATCGCCCTCGGCATCCTTATGTTCGTTGCGAAGATCCTCGTGACTCATCCTTTGCTGCTTCATAAAGAAGTATTTCTGCAATCCGAAGTCGATCACGGCCAGCACCAGCAGCGCCGCCAGCGTGGTGCGCGCCACGCGCTGGAGCACCGCCGCGACGCCGTGCCAGAAACCGTCCAGATTGCCGTAAGCCAGTTCGACCAACCACTCCAGCTGCGGAACCACCACGCGGTAGAAAATGATGCCAATGGTGACGGTCTTCAAAATGTTGGTCAGCATCTCCGTCAGCTTACGCATAGAAAACATCTGTTTGATCTGATTGACGGGATTCAACCGATTAAAATCCAGCTTAAGCGCTTCGGGCGCAAATAACGGGCCGTATTGGAGCCAGGCGCCGACGATTCGCATCAGTATGGCGACCGCGACGGTCAACAGACATAGCGTCGCCAGCAGGCTCAGCGCCTCGCTGACGATCTCGTTGACGGCATGTCCAAACGGATCGGTGAGGCGCTTTAACGGCAGTTGCATCAGCAGTTCGAGCTTTTCCATGCCGTTGTTAACCAGCGCCAGGATCATTTCCAGCAGCGCCGCGCTGATTAGCAGTTTGGGGATGTCCTGACTTTGGCCGACTTCGCCTTTGCGTCGCGCATCCCGCAGTTTTTTCGGCGTCGGTTTTTCGGTTTTTTCGCTCATGCGTCAGCCTCGGCGTGTCCGTCAGGAAAGTGCGGGAAAAAACTGCGGCAAAACGTGCTTCAGGTCCGGCAGCGCCTGAATCCGCCCCTCTGCAAGATATTGCACCACCGGCAGATACACGATAAAGAACGCCATTCCGGCGAGACATTTGGCCGGGACGGACAGCACATAGACCTGCAGCTGCGGGCTATACAGACTCAGCATCGCGATGCTGAATTCCAGCAGCAGTAACAGCGCCACCAGCGGCCCGGCAAAAATCACCATATGCGTGAAGGTGTCGGCCAGCAGGGCAAGGTAGGCGTGGAAGCCGGTTTCGCTGAGCGGCGGCAGCCAGACCAGCGCGGGCCACAGACGGTAGCTGTCCCAGATCAGTTGCGTCAGCCCGGAGAGCCCCAGCGTCAGCAACAGCATCAGCGTTAGCAGCTGCTTCATCATATGGCCGAGGGGCGTGGCGTCGCTGCCCAGCGCGGGGTTGAGTTGTCCGCCGATCAAGGCGCCGCGCTGGTTATCGAATAACGCCCCTACGGATTCGAACAGCCAGAAGGGCATCGCCAGAACGCAGCCTAACAGCAGCCCGACCGCCAGCTCCTTGAGCAACAGACCCGGCAACAGCGGCCAGCTGAGCGTCGTGTTTTGCATCTGCTGTTGGATGGCGGCGGCCGGGACTAGCGCCAGGGCCAGCACGATGGCATTTCTGAGCAGGCCTTTGACCAGCGTGAACGAAAATAGCGGCACCAGAAACAGGCAGGGATAGAGTCTGGCCATGCCGAGCGTCAGGGCAAAAATGAAGTCGTACAGGCGTTCGAGAGTATCGAGGGTCAGCATCATGGCCTCATGCGCGAGTCTGTTCGATCATATTGAAAGCCAACAGGGTCAGTTGGATCAGCTCGACGCCGATCCAGCGACCGGTCATGGCCAGCACCAGCCCGACCGCCACCAGCTTGATGGCGAAGGGAAGCGTCTGGTCCTGTAGCTGCATGACGGCCTGCAGTAGCGAAATCAGGACGCCTACAATGACGGCGACGACCAGCGGCGGCGCGGACAGCATCACGACCAGCACCATGGCCTGTCGAAACAAATTCAAAATTTCCACGTTTGCCTCACAGGTAGCTATAAAACAGGCCGTCAAGCAGCCGGGTCCAGCCGCTGACCAGCACGAACAGCAGCAGTTTGAGCGGCAGCGACAATGTGGTCGGCGCGACCATCTGCATCCCCAACGCCAGCAACACGTTAGAGACGATTAGGTCGATGACGATAAACGGGATGTAAATCAGAAAACCGATTTTGAATCCCGCCTGCAGCTCGGAGAGCACAAACGCCGGGATCACCAGCAAAATATTGTCCGGCGTCACTTTGTCGGACATGGCGGCGGGCCACATGCGGAGGCTGTTCTCATGCAGATGGGTGAGAATGTCGGGGTCGGTATTGCGGGACATAAACTTTTGCAGGGGTTCGATACCGTGCGTCGCGGTGGTTTCCAGCGTGCCGAGGTCGCTCATATCCAACGGCGTATCCTGAACGCGTTGCTTGATATCGCTGAAGACCGGCGCCATGACGAACAGGGTGGCGGCGAGGGCGATGCCATACAGCGCCATATTCGGGGGCACCTGCTGAACTCCGATCGCGTTACGGGTAATCAGTAACACGGTGGCGATTTTCAAAAAGCAGGTACAGACCACCATCATTAACGGAATGAGCGACAGCGCCCCCAACAGCAGGGCGAACATGACGGGATCGAATGCGCCCGCCGTCATGACTGCGGCTCCCGATCCGGCTGCAATGCGCCGAGTCGTTGGGTGATCTGCAGGGCCAGACGTCCCGCGACCTCCACCAGTTCG
>NZ_CAMKXG010000361.1 GCF_946477055.1 Lonsdalea britannica
GCGCTAAACCTCAATAATTAATAAACCACGGTAATGTTTAGGGCTAAACCAAATTTAAACAATTTAGATGCAGGCTAATTATCAACCCGCCTTGGCCTGATTCGAAAATGAACAGGGCGGATCAGTTATCCATGGTCAGTGAAAAACAGGCAGAAAAAATGAATTTTTATGGCCGATTTTTGCGACCCTTTAATAGCGACAAGACGCTCCTCTCTTTTTTATGTGTCATGGCGTTTGGATATAAAGACAGCGCACTCTGCGGGGGAAGCTTTTGAATGAATATCACTCCTATTCGCCTAAAAACGTATAATGGGAATATCAATACATTTATTGATGATTGCGAATGCCGTAGGAGAATATCGATAAATAGAAGAAAGGCTGTCAGAGTAAAGTAGACGTTGACCCTTTATTATTTTCGTCTCCTTTTTCCTCGTGATAACCAGAACATTGGAAATAAAGTTCAGCGCAATGCGGGAATATTACTCCCTGCATTCATTTTTTAAAATGAAATTCGTCATCGTTATTTCCAGATAGAAAAGACTCGCGCTTATCGTATCTAAAATTATCGTGACCTTCAGGCTGTCTCTGCGCGGATATTTTGAATGAAGAGGGACCTGCATCTCACGCGTTCGGTCAATGATTCGCATCCTGATATAAGCTGCGACAAGGTTTAATCTCATTAAAAAACGTGCAATTTACGAATAATCAAACCGGGGACGATCGTGACAGAGACGGATTTTTTTCTAGGTCGTCCCCGCAGGGAGATCATTCGTAGAAAGAATGAACAGCAAAAAATGAAGCGTCAGCGTTTATACGATGCTGGCGCCGCACAAGACGGCGAATAAATGTCCTATCTTCCGGGAAGGGGCGTGGAGTGAGTGATGCGGTTTTTCGTGTATCTATATGTTTTATATGATTAAAATTGCGATGTGCTGCGGGGATGTTTAACTGATGAAGTCCGGAATTCGCCTGACAGAAAGGGCTGAATAAATAATCATCTATAGGAAAAATAACCATCATGGATGAATGGGAATATTTGATGCGTGAGATGTGCGAATAAAAAAACGACAGTTGTATTTGAGTGAATACGTTGAGGAAATAAATTGCGTGTTATTTATTCGTTGATAAAGACCTTACTATTTATAATGTTTTTACATTAAACGTTTTTATTTAAACAGAGTGGTAACATAACTGCAAATACTAAATAATTAAGACATTAAAAAAAAGTATTATGACATTAAAAAAACCACATAATAAAAGAATAATAATCGTAGGCAACTAAAACACGAACAATAAAAAAGCAGCCTGCCATTTCCGAATTTAAGAATTTGCTAAAAATTTGTGAAAATTAGGTGGTATTTTAATGACAAACATTAACGATAGATTATTGCAGCCGTTCACGTTGCCTAATGGCGTTACCCTGGAAAACCGGGTCGTGATGGCGCCAATGACAACCTGCACCGGCTTTTTTGATGGTTCCGTCACCAGGGAACTGATCGAATACTATCAGGTACGTTCCGGTAAAATCGGCGCGCTGATTGTGGAATGCTGCTTCATCGACGACCGCGGACGGGCTTTCCCCGGCGCGATTGGTATCGACGACGACAACAAAATCGAAGGCTTGTCCAAAGTCGCCAGCGCGGTCAAAGAGCAGGGTTCTAAAGCTATCCTGCAGATCTACCACGGCGGCCGCATGGTCGATCCGAAACTCATCGGCGGTGAATCGCCGGTAGGGCCGAGCGCCGTTGCTGCGCCTCGTCCCGGCGCGCCGACGCCGATCGAACTGACGGCAGATGAAGTCGAAGAGATGGTCGCCAAGTTTGGTCGCGCCATTCACCGCGCCATTCAGGCCGGATTCGACGGCGTGGAAATCCACGGCGCCAACACCTATCTGATTCAGCAGTTCTATTCTCCGCACTCCAACCGTCGTGAAGACAAATGGGGCGGCAGCCGCGACAACCGGACTCGCTTCCCGATGGCCGTGCTGGATATCGCACACCAGATGAAAGACAAATATGCCGATCCGTCTTTCATCATCGGTTACCGTTTCTCGCCGGAAGAGCTGGAAGAGCCGGGTATTCGTTTTGACGACACTCTGTACCTGCTGGAAAAACTGGCCGAGCGCGGTCTGGACTACGTCCACTTCTCCATGGGCCACACGCTGCGTCCTTCCATCGTCGACACTGAATCTGCGACTCCGCTGATCGAAAAATATGTCGCTATGCGTTCCGACACGCTGGCGCAGGTTCCGGTTGTGGGCGTGGGCGGCATCGTTAACAAAGCGGATGCCGACGTCGCACTGGAGCACGGTTACGATCTGGTCGCTGTGGGTAAAGGCTGCATTGCCTATCCGGACTGGATGGACCGCATCACCGCGCAGGAGCATATCGATCTCTATATCGACAGCACCAAACGTGAAGAGCTGACCATTCCGGAACCGCTGTGGCGTTTCTCGCTAGTGGAAAGCATGATCCGCGATATGAGCCTGAACGCTAAGAAGTTTAAGGTCGGCGTGTACCAGGAGAAGGTGCAGGATAACGATAAAGAACTCATCGTTAACGTCAGCCTGGAAAAAGATCACATTAAAGATATCGCGCTGGACGATACCGCCGGATGGGATGACGAGCTGATCAGCAGCTTTGAAATCATCAGAACGCGTATTCTTGATGCCAACAGTTCGCACGTCGACGCCGTCACCGGCGCCACCGAGCAAAGTGAAGCCTGTCTCTTATACACATCTGACGCTGCCGACGAAGAGGATAGTGTAGAT
>NZ_CAMKXG010000362.1 GCF_946477055.1 Lonsdalea britannica
ATCCCCTCGACCCTGCTCGGCATCTTGGCGATCGGGATTTTCAGTTGGTTTCGCGGAAAAGATCTGGATAAGGATCCGGAATTTCAGAAATTTATTTCCGTGCCGGAAAATCGGGAATACGTCTACGGCGATACCGCAACCCTGCTGGACAGAAAACTGCCGCGCAGCAACTGGATCGCGATGTGGATTTTCCTGACCACCATTGCCGCCGTCGCACTGTTGGGCGCGGTGGAAGAGTTCCGCCCGGTCTTTAATGGCAAAGCCCTGTCGATGGTGCTGGTTATTCAGATGTTTATGCTGGTGTCCGGCGCCCTGATTATTATCATCACCAAAACAAATCCGGCCTCCATTTCCAAAAACGAGGTCTTCCGTTCAGGCATGATCGCCATCGTCGCCGTATACGGCATCGCGTGGATGGCGGAAACGATGTTCGGCGCGCACCTGGAGCAGATTAAAACAACCCTCGGCACGCTGGTGGTGGAGTACCCCTGGGCCTATGCGCTGATCCTGCTGTTGGTGTCCAAGTTCGTCAATTCGCAGGCCGCCGCGCTCGCGGCTATTGTTCCCGTCGCATTGGCTATCGGCGTAAACCCTGCTTACATTGTGGCTTCCGCCCCGGCCTGCTACGGCTATTATATTCTTCCGACCTACCCCAGCGATCTGGCGGCGATTCAGTTTGACCGCTCAGGTACGACGCATATCGGTCGTTTTGTGATTAACCACAGCTTCATTCTTCCCGGCCTGATTGGCGTATCAACATCCTGCGTCTTTGGATGGGTTTTCGCCGCCATGTATGGCTACTACTAAGTCGCCCCCTCACGCTGACGTCGGCGAATTTCGCTAAGTTCAGCATAAAAAAACCGCCCGTCGTCACGCTGACCGGGCGGTTTTCTGTTTCTGCGATATACGTTTTGAAGCTAGGTGCGGGACTGTCGCCAGAGTTCAACGCAGCTCTGCGCCAGCGCCTGCGTTGTATCAATGCTATGCGCCAGCCAGCGTGAGTTGACGGCAGCCAGCGCGGGAGAGACTTCCGTACAGGCCAGAATCAGCCTCGACGCCCCCCGCTTCGCCAAACGGTCGGCCAGTTGCTCCAGCAGCACACCGCCCTTAATCAGCTCACCCCGTTTGACGGCATAACACCCCGGCACAAACAGTTCATCCATCTCCTGCGGCGTGGGTTCCAGCACCTTGCGACCCGTGGCAGCCAGCCGTTGCTGATACCACCCGGCGCGCAGTGTGCCGTGCGTGGCAATCAGCCCCGTGACTTCCGAGGGTGCAACGAGAGTCTGCCGCATCGCAGCCAGTGTGGCATCCGCAATATGCAGCAGGGGCACGCGACTGGCCGCCGCGAGTGCGTCGAACCAATGGTGCGCCGTGTTGCAGGGGATGACGAGATGACTCATCGGCAGCTGATTCAGCGCGCGAACGACCTCCAGCAGTACCGGCAGCGGGGAGGGACCTGTCCCCGCCAGCGCCTGTTGGCGATCCGGGATCTGCGGTACGTTCCAGACGACCAGCGGAACGTGGTCCTGATCGCGCTCGGCTGGGGTCGCCGCGATGATTTTCTGCACCAGATCGGCCGTCGCCAGAGGCCCCATGCCGCCCAGCACACCGATCAGACAGTCGGTCATGCTTAGCGTCCCTGCTGTTCGAAGAACTCACGGTAGCCGAACAGACCGGCCGAACCGCCCGTATGAATAAACACGACCTGTTCGCCTTTCTTGAAGTGCCCTTTTCTGATCAGATCGATCAGTCCGGCCATGCCTTTGCCGGAGTAGACCGGATCGAGCAGGATCCCTTCCAGACGCGCCAGCAGTTGGAGCGCCTCACGGGTTCCCTCGTTAGGGATGCCGTAACCTTCACCGACATAGTCGCTATTAGCCTGTACGGCGGCGCGCGGTAGCTCTTCTTCAATCCCCAGACGCTGCCAGATTTGCTGCGCCAGACGATATACGTTCTCTTCCTGTTTCTCTTTTGGCGCACGTACGCTGATACCCAGCACCGGGATCCCGCTACGCACCGCCGTGAGTCCGGCGACCAGCCCCGCCTGAGTGCCGCTGCTGCCTGAAGCATGGACGATGTGGTCGATGCGCAGGCGCTGCTGGCTGGACTGAAACAGCAGCTCTTCCGCGCAGGCGACATAGCCCAATGCGCCAGTTACGTTAGAACCTCCGCCGGGAATGACATAGGGACGATGGCCTTCTCGACGCAGCTCGTCCGCCAACGTCTCCAGCGCCTGCTGCATATCCGTACCGCCGGGCAGGTGATCGACGATCTCCCCGCCTAACAAATCATCCAGCAAGATATTTCCCGACCGTTGATAGGGCTCGCCGTAGTCCTTCACCCGCTTTTCCAGCAGCACTTTGGTTTTCAGCCCCAGCTTCGCCGCCGCGGCAATGGTCTGACGAACGTGGTTTGACTGCGTTGCGCCCTGGGTCAGGATGATATCGGCCTCCTGTTGCAACGCCTCCGCCAACAGAAACTCCAGCTTGCGCGTTTTGTTGCCGCCAGTCGCCAAACCGGTCGCATCATCGCGTTTAATATAGATTGTCGGTCCGTTGAGATAAGCCGTCAGCGCAGGCAGGGGTTCAAGCGGGGTGGGGAAATGCCCCAGCGATAAACGGGGGAAACGAGCAAGATGCATCTTATTCTCCTCAAGAAAATCGGTATCACGTGCTATTTGAAAGAAATCGATGTCGTCCGTGTGATGTCATCGGACAACTTTATTGATTAATGGAATAACGGTTCATGCGTCATT
>NZ_CAMKXG010000363.1 GCF_946477055.1 Lonsdalea britannica
ACGAGATTCGCCTTAGTCTCGTGGGCTCGGAGATGTGTATAAGAGACAGGCACCTGATGGGCGTAATAATTGGCACGAGCCTTACCCTCCAGACCGGGTATGCGGAGCGTGCGCTGGCTCGACAGATCCAGATAGCTGTAGTTGAGACCGGAGCGCCAGTCCATTCCCGCCAGCTCGCCACTCAGATAGAGCGCCGCATGATAGGCAGTGGCATCCGCACGAGACGCTCTATCGTTCATGCTAATTCGACTCTTTTCGCTGCCGACGGCGACACCCAAAGCGTTCGACTCGCTCCACTGAGCATCACCGCCCAACAGGAAGCCGTAACCCTGATGGTCCACCGCCGCCTCGTCCTGTTGACCGGATAATTTCCCGTCGTTGGACCAGGTCGTCAGCCATAGCGGGTCATGGTGGCGGGAACGCATCGCGCCATTGAGCGCATCACGTACGTTTTGACTACGCTGGATCATGGCTGAGCGCGAAGCCGCATAGAACTCGCCGCTGAGATTATCGAAAGCATCGCGCGCCGCCTCGGCCGAGCTCACATTCGCTATGGCGCTATACGCCACCCCGCCCTTCAGGCTATCGAGCGCATTCGCCGCCGCCTGCTGATTAGCGCTGGCTGCAACCTCGCTGAACCGTAAACTGTTGCGCACCGTTTCAAGCCACGC
The DNA here is from genome assembly GCF_946477055.1 of Lonsdalea britannica. GTDB lineage: Bacteria > Pseudomonadota > Gammaproteobacteria > Enterobacterales > Enterobacteriaceae > Lonsdalea > Lonsdalea britannica_A. Next base: position 672 of record NZ_CAMKXG010000363.1, read on the forward strand.
GTCGTGGTCGCCATAGCCCAAAACGTCGGTCAGAAACAAGGGCGTTTCCCCGTAGCCGCCAAGCTCCAACGCATCGAATCGACCGGATACCGTGCCGCTGGCATCAAGCAGCCGATAGCGAGTGCCGAGCGCGCTGCGACGAAGATTGATGACTCGCACAGTACCCGCCAGAGTGGCGTTTTGCTCGACGACAAGCTGATCCGACTGCCCTTGCGCATCAATCTCGAATTCGTAGATCGATCCCGGCGTGAAACGAACGTTGCCGACGGTTAGCGTCCCAATGGACGTCCCCGGCGCCAACGTGCCGCCCGAGTCGACAATGACGAAGCCGCCGATGTGGCCATGTCCGCCCAGCACCGCGCTCGACATGACCCAGACATCCCCCGCCAGACTGCCGCTGCCGCCAGCGCTTTTCGCCACAACCAGCCTTCCGCCCTCCACAACGGTCGGACCGCGATAGGTGTCGACGCCCGTCAGGTACAGCGTGCCATCCCCCTGCTTGCGTAAACCGATGTCCAAGTCGAACAACGCACTGCTGGCATGAGAGTTACGCACCTGAGCGATGTCATTGCTCCAGGTACTGTCGATCCCCTGCGTATCGACGCTGTACAGCGCATACCGGCCGCCAAATGTGTCAGAACTCAGGTCACTGTCGATCAGCCGTTTACCGTCCAGTTTTCCCGGTCCCTGCACCGCCTTATAAGCGTTGACGATCCCCTGACCGAACAACGCCTGATAATCCTCCTGCGACATCAGCGTCATATTGCTGTCGGAGGCCGCATTCAGAATGGCGGCTCGTACCGCTTCGTCGCTCATGCTGTAGAACGGATTGTTGCCCTTGAGGGAGCTCACCAGCGCGGTCATTTCCTCGTCGCTAAACGTGATGCCGCTCGCCGCCGCATAGACTTTGACTTCCACGCCCGTCATGTTGAGACCGCTGTCGACGTTATTGCGCGCCAGCACCACGGCCCGTGGCAGTTGTGCGCCGCTGAGCGGCGTTGCGGTCGACAGCAGCACATCGGCTATCTGTTTGCCTGACAAATAGGGGAAAGCTTCGCTGACCAACGCGCCCACCGCCGCCACGTAGGGCGCGGAAAACGAGGTTCCGCTGAGCGAGGAGTAATAGGTTTGATCGTAAGTCGTGTAAATATCGACGCCCGGCGCCAGCAGACTGTATTCAGTGGCCCCCTGCGCCAGATTACTGAACGACGCGATAAACGCAGAGCTGGTCGTCGGCTGCCTCGAGTCAAAAGACATGACGCTGAGCCAGTTGTTGGCAATCTTGTTCTCGTAGCCCGTCATATCCAGCACGGTAGGCAACGCCGACAGCAGAGTCGGCGTCAGATGCCCCTCATTACCGGCAGAGAAAACTAGCAGCTGTCCCTGCTCCGCGTTTCGCGTCGTCAGTTCGCTGAATCCCGGTATCCAGGTGTCGAACAGTTCGCTTTGAACGTCCGCATCGTAGGAAAACAGTTCATCAGGATAAATATTGAAGCCCCAGCTGTTGTTGACGATTTTTGCTTCGGGGTACTGCGCCATGGTCGCCAGCGCGTTCGCGACACTCGATGTCGTTAAGTCGACGCCCAGAGACAAAATATTGGCGTTATAGGCCAGACCGTGTATGCCGACGTCATTTTTGGCCGCCCCTACCACGCCCGCGACTTCGTAGCCGTGTCGGTTGTACTGATTCGGCGTGGATATCCACTGCGTGCCCTCTGCCACGCGCCCCTGGAATTCTGGGCCACTCAAGTCGGATTGACTGTCGATGATGCCCACCGTCGCGCCAGCGCCGCTATACCCCAGCGAGTAGGCTTCCGCCGCTGACATCGCATCCAACGCAAGGCCATTGTATTGGTACTCCCGAGTGCGAAAGTCGTCGGCGCTCGCCGCACCGGCGGAAAACGCGGGCTGCATTAATGACGTGATGATCAGACAGGCCAGCAGCGTCAGCCTGCGGCGATGTTTATCCGTGCCGCCCGCACGATGCGGGTTACGAGTTCCCTTCATAGACAGCTCCCTGTGAAACGTTGACGT
>NZ_CAMKXG010000364.1 GCF_946477055.1 Lonsdalea britannica
AGCTTCCCTGCCGCTCGGCACGCAACAGCGCCGGGGCATAGACCGTGCGCTGCCAGGGAACGACCAGCGCCAGCAGCAGCAACACGCCGACGGTCATCGTCGCGATAACATGGCGATTCATATGATAATCCTTACGACGCCGGAGCCACTCCCGCAGCTCCTTGAACACCGGCAATACCACGAAGTAGCCGATTTCGACGACAAACAGCGCCATTCCCAGCAGTTTGAAGGCCATGTGATAGACCAACAGCGCGATCCCGGTAAACAGAAAGACGCGGTAGATCCAGGTGGCGAACGCGTAGCCGACCAGCGTACGCCGCAGCCAGCGCGGCAGCGGTTCCGGTAGAGGATCGCCCAGACCAAACAACCACTCCCGCAGCTGCCAGCGCCCCACCGCAAATCCACGCGGCTGAAGATTCGGCATCCCAAGCGCATCGGACAGCAGAAAGTAGCCGTCAAAACGCATCAGCGGACTGAGGTTGATCGCCAGCGTCATCACCCAGGTCGTCGTCGCCAGCATGAAGGCCGCGCTGCGCCACATTCCGTCCGGAAGAAAGCTCCAGGCCAGCGTCGCCCAGGCGGCCACTGCCAGTTCAGTCAGCATTCCGGCGGCGCCGATCAGCATGCGCTGACGCCGTCGGGGCAGCGTCCACGACGCGGACGTGTCGGTGTACAGCACTGGCATCAGCACCAGAAAGGCGACGCCGATGGTGGAGACGCTCGCGCCGAAGCGCCTGCAGGTATAGGCATGCCCCAGCTCGTGCAGGAATTTGGTCGCCATCAACGTGACGGCGGCCAGCAGCGCGCCTTCTAGCGTGAAAAAGTGCAGAAAAGTATGTTTGAACGTTTCCCACTGGCGGCTGGCCAGCAGCAGGCCCACGACGGCCGCCGCCAGCGTGAGCCCCCAGAACGTCGGCCGGAAAAACAGGCCGACCCACGGCAGCGTCGCGCGCAGAAAACGGTCGGGGTGCAGCAACGGGATACGCAGGAACAAATAATGCGTCAGCAGGTAACGCCACCAGCTCATGCGTTCGCGCGCCTGCAGGCGTCCCAGCAGGTTCAATGCCTCGTCGCCCCGCGCCTGCGTCAACGAGTTGGCGAGCAGAAACTGGCCAAAGACGCGCACATCTTCCGCCGTGATTGTCAGCGGTAGCGCTTGATGGGTCTCGGCGACGATCTGCTCTACGCTCCCTAGCGACCAGCGCGACAGCAGCGTCTTTTCCAGCCAGCCAATGCGGAAAAACTGGCCGCGCAGCGGATCTTCCAGCGTCCAGCTCGGCGAGCCGTCCCAGCCCGCCGGGCCGGGATGCAGGATCAGCTCATCGCGCAGCGGCGGCAAACCCGATGGAGAGGAAGGGACTGAAGATCTCACCACTTAGACTCCCAGCCAGACGCGCAGCGACGACCACGGCTTACGCAGCAAATAAGCGATCAGCACCGTGCGCTGACCATACACCTTGGCCGTGCCTTTCAGTCCGACCCGCAGCGTGGGATCGTCATCGGCGAACCGCGCCCGCAGCCGGTATGCCATCACGTTGTCTGCCGTGACGGCAGCCCGATAGCCCAGCTGTTCCAGCCGCGCGGACTGCGGCGCATTCGGCGCAACGTTCAGAAACAGCCGGACTTCCGCTCCCTTTTCCAGGCGGATGGCGTCCGCCGCGGGCAACTGGATTTCCAGTTCGCTGTCCAACGGGTCTGCGATCATCATGATGCGCTCCCCCACCGCCACCGAACGCCCTATCCAGTCGCTGGCATCGTCGAAAATCGCCACCCCGTCGCGCGGCGCGGCTAACGCCAGACGATCGCGCTGGTGCTGCAAAAACGTCACCTCGCTGTACGCCTGCTCCCGGCGGCTCGCCAGCACCGCCAGTTGCGCCTTGGCATCCGCATCGCGCAGCGCCTGCTGCTGCGCCTGACGGTACTGCGCATCGCTGGCGGCGAACTGCTGCCGTGCCGTTTCCAACTGATTTTCCAGCTCGCGCGCGTCCAGCCGCAACAGCGGCTGTCCCTGCGTCACCGGCTGATTAGGGCGCACCAGAATGTCGTCGATCACTCCGGCCAGCGGCGCGCGCACCATCACCGGCCGATGCGCCACAATCTCCGCCGGTGCCAGAACGCTCTGACGCACCGGCACGAGCATCAGCAATCCCAGAACGATGGCCGCCCCGAGCCAACTGCGGCGCGAGCGCAACGCTTTACGCAGCCGCTGTCGGCCCGGTTTGCGCGGCTGCAACGCCTGCCAGGCGTGAGCATAGGCTTCGCCCAGCTGTTCCAGCAGCACGATTTCAGCATCAAGCCAGGGACGATCACGCAGCAGGACCAGCGCCAACGGCGGCGCGCCCTGAGCCGTCCGCAGCGGCAGCCACAGCAGGTACGGCGGCAGGTAGGCCTGCCAGAAGTCACGATTTTCCGCCGTCGTCGCGGCCTGCTCAATGCGCTGCGCGTGGGGATAGTTTGCCTGCCACTGCTGGCACAGACGCGCCATGCCCCGGCAAAACGTCGCATGACCATCCAGGCTCGCGACGCCGGAAGCCGCGCGCAGGCGGCCCGGCTGGCGCTCCCACAGCAGTGTCTGCCGGTAAGGGGTCAGGCGATAAGTCTCGTTGACCATGAAAAAGGCCTGCTCGTCGGCGGTTTGCAGCGCACGGCAGCGGCTTTCCAACTGCAACAGCTCCGCCATCAGCCGCAGGCGTTGATCCG
>NZ_CAMKXG010000365.1 GCF_946477055.1 Lonsdalea britannica
GTGATGGGGCGATTAGGGGCCGTGGGGGCGGCCTTTATTATGGCGGGCCTGGTCGTCAGCCTGCTGCGGTCAAGGGAACCGGTTCTGACGTCGCCGTGATCCTGAACGCCCCCATTTAGCGCCGTTAAACCGCTTCGACGTCGATGTGAATGGCGTCGTAGCGCCAGTATTCGTGGTCGCAATCGATGATCCTGTCTGACTGATCCCGGTTGATACGGGTAATGAACAGCGCCGGGCTGCCTGTCGCCACGTTGAGCGCGGATGCGGCCAAAGGCGAAACCGGCGTCGGCAGCATCATGAAACGAACCCGGCCATAGCGGATGCCATAGCGGGTCTCATAGATATCGGTGAGGGATTGCGTGAGATCGGACGGCAGGATACCCGGGAAGAATGCGGGATTGAGGTAGTGCTCCACGTACAGCACCGCGCGTTCGTCAACGCGTCGCAGGCGCCGGATCTGGTACACCTTGGCGCCAACGGGCAACATGAGCTGCTGGCCTATAACATCGCTGGCGGCCATCTCGCGCGCTTCCAGTACCTCTGTGGCGGCACGGCGACCCTGCTGTTCGACCATGGCGTGAAAATGGCTGCACTGCAATGGGTTATAGACGATCCGCGGCGGCGAAATAAACCATCCCCGACGCGGCTCCCGGTAAATCACCCCCTGAGACTCCAACTGTAGCAGGGCTTCCCGCAGGGTAATTCGGGTGGTGGAGAACTGTTCGCTCAACGTTCTCTCCGAGGGCAGACGCACCTCATCCCGCCATGTTCCTTCATCAATTTGCGACAGCAGCGTCTGGCAAATCAGCGCCACGGTTGTCGAGGGTTGTTGCATGAGTTCATCTGCCTATTCTAGAGCACGCCATGCACCACCGTGGGTACACCGCCATTCTTAATCAGAGCGTTATATTGCCACGCAGCCGTCAAAAGGTCTTGCTCGGACCACCCTGTTCCGTCGGGCCAAACTCATTTGGATTTTCACACCGTACACCCGGCAGGCGATACGGGCCGACTGACATATAAATTTCATCTTTGAGGCGTAGATTGGCGTGGATCTTGCTGGACTAGACCAGCGATTATTCCTATCACCAGGAGCATTCAAGATGAAAAACAGGGTTGCATTCGTATTAACGACAGCCGTGGTGCTGTCGCTGTCATCCGCTCACGCGGCCGAAGGTTCCGTTGCCGAGCTGGAGCAGGCGGCGCGAGCGGAAGGACAGGTGAACAGCGTGGGAATGCCGGACAGCTGGGCGAACTGGAAAGACACCTGGAAAGACCTGAACTCACGCTATGGCTTACGCCACACGGATACCGACATGAGCTCCGCGCAGGAGATCGCCAAGTTCGCCGCAGAAAAACAGAATGCCAGCGCGGACATTGGTGATGTCGGCGCTTCGTTTGGCCCCATCGCGATGCAAAAGGGCGTCACCCAGCCTTACAAACCCACCACCTGGTCGCAAATTCCCGACTGGGCCAAAGATAAAGACGGTCATTGGGCGCTCGCCTATACCGGCACCATCGCGTTCATCGTCAACAAGCAGTTGGTGAAAGACGTGCCTCACAGTTGGGCCGATCTGAAAAAAGGAAGTTACACTGTCACCATTGGAGACGTCAGTTCGGCGGCTCAGGCGACCAACGGCATACTGGCGGCGGCCTATGCGATGGGCGGCGATGAGCACAACCTTAAACCGGGACTGGATCTGTTCGCCGACCTGGCCAAGGCGGGGCGGCTTGGTCTGACCAACCCGGTGATTGCCAATATCGAGAAAGGGGAAGTTCAGGTTGGAGTGGTGTGGGACTTCAACGGCCTTAACTACCGCGATCAAATTGATAAAAATCGCTTTGTCGTGCTGATCCCGTCAGACGGCTCGGTGACGTCCGGCTATACCACGATCATCAACAAGTATGCCCAGCATCCTAACGCCGCCAAGCTGGCGCGCGAATACATCTTCTCGGATGCCGGTCAGATCAATCTGGCGCGCGGCTATGCCCGTCCGATTCGCGCAGAGCATCTGTCACTGCCGGATGATGTGAAAGATAAGCTGCTGCCGGCGGAACAGTATCAGTCAGCCCGTCCCATTGCTGACCCGGCTGCCTGGGAGAAAAGCGCACGTCTGCTGCCGCGTCAGTGGCAGGAGTCCGTCATGATCAATATGCAGCAGTAACCTGACCGGGAGGGAGCAAGGCATGAAATGTATTCTGGTCGTGTTGGACGGACTGAACTATCAGGTGGCACGCGATGCTATGGGATATCTGCAAGCGCAGTGCGAGGCGGGACGGGGGCGACTCTATCCGCTGACCTGCGAACTGCCTTCTCTCTCCCGGCCGCTGTATGAGTGCATCCTGACCGGCATTACGCCTGTGGAAAGCGGCATTGTGCATAACGACATTCAACGGTTGTCGAATGAGAAAAGCATTTTCCATTATGCTCGTGACGCCGGGCTGACGACCGCCGCGGCGGCTTATCACTGGGTGAGCGAACTGTATAACCGGACGCCGTTTGACCCGCCGCGTGACCGGCATACGGCGGATAAACATTTACCCATCCAGTACGGTCATTTTTATTACGAGGACGACTACCCAGACTCCCACCTGTTGATTGACGCCGAAAGCCTGCGGCGGACATATCGTCCGGACTTCCTCTTAGTGCATCCGATGAACATTGACTGTCTCTTATACACATCTGACGC
>NZ_CAMKXG010000366.1 GCF_946477055.1 Lonsdalea britannica
TTTTCGTTTTTTCGCTGCAAAAGCTGCTGCCGGGCGATCCGATCCTGGCGATGGCAGGAGAAGAGCGCGATCCGGCGGTGATGGAGCTGCTGCGTGAAAAATATCGCATGAACGACCCGGTGGTGTATCAGTACTTCTACTGGCTTGGGGCCGTGGCGCAAGGCGATTTTGGCGTGTCGCTGCGCACCAATCAGCCGGTGCTGGAACTGATCGGCGAAAAACTGCCGGTCACCCTGCAACTGGCGGTGATGGCGATGTTCTTCGCGCTGATCATCGGGGTGCCTATCGGCATTCTGGCGGCGGTGAAGCAGAACACGACGCTGGATTATCTGGCTAACGTGGTCGCGCTGTCGGGGCTGTCGATCCCCAACTTCTGGCTCGGCATCATGCTGATTCTGCTGGTATCCGTGCAGCTGGGCTGGTTGCCCGCGTCGGGCTATGAATCGTTGTTGACCGACCCGCTGCGCTCGCTGCAAACGACCCTCATGCCTGCCTTCGTGCTCGGCACCGCGCTGGCGGCCACGCTGATGCGGCATACGCGATCGGCGATGCTGTCGGTCATGAAAGCGGACTATATCCGCACGGCGCGCGCCAAAGGGTTGTCCAACCGCGAGGTGGTGCTAAGCCACGCTTTTCGCAATGCGCTGTCGCCCATCATTACGCTGACGGCGCTGCTATTCGGCGAACTGCTGGCGGGCGCGGTCCTGACCGAACAGATTTTCACGATCCCCGGCTTCGGAAAGCTGATCGTCGATGCGGTGTTCAACCGTGATTACGCGGTGGTTCAGGGCGTGGTCCTGTGTACGGCGGTCGGCTTTATCGTCATGAACCTGCTGGCGGACGTCGCCGCCATGCTGCTGAATCCGCGAATGAGGAGCGCGCTATGAGCCTGACTGATCCTATCGTCGTCGTCGCGCCGCAGGCCGTCGCAGGCAACCGCGCCTGGAAGAAGATGAAGCGCAATCGCAGCTCTATCGCCGGTCTGATCATCATCGTCTTTTTTGCGCTCTTGGCGGTGCTGGCGCCGCTGCTGCCGTTGGCCGATCCGCTGGCGACCAGCTGGAGCGCGATCCGTAAAGCGCCGTCGGCCGCGCACTGGTTGGGGACGGACGACATCGGGCGCGACGTGCTGTCGCGGATGGTGTGGGGCGCGCAGGCCTCGCTGATGGCGGGGGTAATCTCCGTCGCTATCGCCGTGTTGACCGGCGTGCCTTTCGGGCTGATCTCCGGCTATTTCGGCGGCTGGGTCGATCAGGTGATTTCCCGCGTGACCGAGGCGTTTCTGGCGATGCCTTTCCTGATTATGGCGATTGCGCTGGCGGCCTTTCTCGGCCCGAGCCTGACCAATGCGATGATCGCCATCGGCCTGTCCGCGATGCCGATTTTTATTCGGCTCACGCGTTCGCAGGTGCTGGCGGTCAAAACCGAAGACTACATCGAAGGCGCGCGCTCTATCGGACTGGGCCACGGCGATATCCTATTGCGCTACATCCTGCCGAATATCCTGCCGCCGATTATCGTACAGGCGACGCTGACGGTGGCGACCGCGATTATCGCGGAAGCCAGCCTGTCCTTCCTCGGGCTGGGTCAGCAGGCGCCCGCGCCCAGCTGGGGGTCGATGCTGAACGTCGCTAAAAACTTCCTGACTCAGGCGCCCTGGATGGCGATGTGGCCGGGGGCCGCCATTTTTCTGGTGGTGATTGGCTTTAACCTGCTGGGCGACGGCTTGCGTGATGCGCTCGACCCGCGTGAAAACTCATAACAGAAGGAAAGCGTCATGAATGCATTCACCACGCGTCCGGAGATTTTAGGCACCTTCGGCGTGGTTACCTCGACCCACTGGATCGCCTCCGCCGTCGGCATGAGTATATTGGAAAAGGGCGGCAACGCCTTTGACGCGGCCGTGGCGACCGGCTTTGTCTTGCAGGTGGTCGAGCCGCATCTGAACGGTCCCGGCGGCGACATGCCCGCCGTGATCTATTCGCGTAAAAAAGACAAGGTAGAGGTGATCTGCGCGCAGGGCACCGCACCGGCGGCGGCGACGCTTGAGCACTATACCGCCGAAGGACTCGACCTGATCCCCGGCGACGGTCTGCTGGCGACGGTGATCCCCGGCTCGTTCGACGGCTGGATGCTGATGCTGCGAGACTACGGCACGATGACCGTGCGCGAGGTGCTGGAACCGGCCATCGGCTATCTGGAGAACGGTCATCCGTTGTTGCCGAGAGTGGCGGCGACCATCAGCGATTTGGCTGAGTTCTTCCGCACGGAGTGGCCGACGTCGTACGCCACGTGGCTGCCCGGCGGCACCGCGCCTGCCGCGCTGTCGAACTTCACCAACCCGGTTCTGGCCGAAACCTGGAAACGCATTATCCGGGAGTCCGAAGCCCGACCGGGGCGTGAGGCCGGTATCGATGCGGCGAGAGATGCCTTTTACCGCGGTTTTGTCGCCGAGGCTATCGCGGACTATCTGCAAACGGCCGAGGTGATGGACGCCAGCGGGCATCGCCATAAAGGCGTGCTAACCGCCGACGATATGGCGAACTGGCAGGCGACGATCGAAACGCCCACCACGTATGACTACCACGGTTGGACCGTCGCCAAAACCGGGCCGTGGGGGCAGGGACCGGTGCTGTTACAGTCGCTGGCGCTGCTGAAAGGCATCGACCTGTCTCTTATACACATCTGA
>NZ_CAMKXG010000367.1 GCF_946477055.1 Lonsdalea britannica
GTGGGCTCGGAGATGTGTATAAGAGACAGCGCCATAATAACAGCCGCCCCCACGGCCCCGAATCGCCCCATCACTTCACCAAAGATGAAAAACGCGAACAGGGTCGAAAAGAGCGGGTCGCTGGTTTCAATAATCTGGACGCTGCTCGCTTCCCCCTTTTCCAACGCACGAGTCGTGAAGTAGAAGCCGCCAATTGACGGAAGTAGCACCAACGCGCCGATTGCCGCTAATGCCATGACCGGAGGAAACTCGAAACCTTCGAGATGCAGCGGGATCGCCAAATAGAGGGAGCCGAAGCCGAACAGCCAGACCAGCACAGCCACGCCGCCGCCGATCCGCATCCACTTCGATAAAAAGATAAAGAGCGCATAACCCAGTCCCGCCACCAGCGACAGCAGGATACCGGCCTGACTGCCGGGCAAATGGCCTTCAAAGCTAAACAGGAAATAGACGCCGATCACGATCAACAGAAATGACAGGACTCGGCTGCGCCCCAACCTTTCCCGCAGAAACAGCGACGACAGAATGAGCGTGATCCCTCCCGCCGCATAGGTCAAAAAGGAGACCAACGGGATGGCAGCATGTCTGAATGCCCAGGTTTCGAAAAAGTAGACGCAAAAAATGCCGAAAAAGGCCAGGACGATAAATTGGAGACTTTTATGACGCAGCTGACACAGCGCTTTGCGTTCGGACGGCACCAGCAGGCTGTAGGTCAACAACACCAGAAAAGCGATAAAACTCTTCCAAAACGCCACCTGATGATGGCTCGCGCCGACCGAAAGACCGTAACGAGTTAAGGTGCCCACCGTACCATTCATTGCAGCGGCCAGCAGCGCATAGCACTCTGCCCGTTTGTAAAACAGTTGACTCATGTTCACTTCCTTGTGATCTCCTCGCGGACAGCTCGTCGCACGGGAGTATAGGCCCATCGTTTTTACGCATTTACCGGCGTCATTTCGGCTCATCCTCAGTCGAATCCGGTCTGCGGGAAGATCTCGCTGTCGAGAAACGGCCGAGTGAGGCGATCAAGTCTCTCCGTCGAGTTAACAGTCTAGAAGGTCGCCCGTCGCGTTAGGCGGTTGCGCAAATCTTGTTTTCCCTCCGGTTCACCACGACGCAATACGCGGCGGCCTGACGCCGTCGCGTTTCTTCGTGAAGTCAGTGTCCCTGCCGCGTACGTTACGCCGCCTGCATCTGCCCCAGCAGAGAGATAATAAAGTCACGACTCTCTTTCACCTGTTGGATAAATCCGGAAAGCACCGCGTTGAAGCGATTTTCTTCCAGCCCGCTCAGGGAATGCTGAAAACACAGCCGCAGCTGGTTGAATTCATCCACCGCCAGCCAGCAACCGCGCATGGCCGCCATTTCGAAATTGAGCTGCAGCATCAGGCGTAACATTGCCGCTTCGTCTACCCCTTCCAGCCCGTCTAACGCGACGATCCGACAGTGCAGCAAGAGTTGTTCACTGTGAGCCGGAACGTCGATCACCGCGGCTTCTTCGCCGTTCTCGTCGTTGAGCACGCAAATCCCATTATCCAGCCTCAGCGGGGTTTGAGTGGCCCGACCAAACGCCTGCAATAACCGGGTGACGTGTTGTTGTTGGGAATGCATTGTGGAGCTCCTTCTGCCATGTGCCATCGTGTATTAGTGTTTCGCCAGCGTCATGCCTTCCTGATGCAGACTGTCCAGCGCCTGCGCCAGACTTGGATTAGCCCGCGCGATGTCGCCTTCCAGACTGAAATGCCTTGGCGTGTCCTGATTATGTCCATAAGAAAAATGAATTTCCCCGAGCGACTTGCTCATACTGACGTCCACGCTGCTGGACGCCCCGACGATAGGCGTCGGGAACGTGAAGCCTTCCTTCTTCTTCACCGTCTCGGTAAAACTGATCGAACCAATGCGCAGGTTGTTGCTGTCTTTGAACAGGTCGACGATGGCTTTTTTGCTCAGGCTATTATTTTGAATGCCCTTTTCCACCTGCTCTTTCACGGCATCTTTCGGTTCCAAATTCACGCTGGCGGACGCATTAGGCAACGATTGCAGATGGGTAATCACGGCTTTCAATGCCGGATCGTCGTTCATGAATGCGTGGATGCGTTCGGCGTTGGTGGGCGGCAGGTTATCGCTCACCAGCTTGCGCAGCGCGTGCAGCACGCCGTTGCTGTCCAACTTCGATAAGTTGGCGTAGCTGGCACTATGGCTGACGCTGGAGAGCGTCACCGCCTGCTGTTTTGCCGCTGACTGCTGCCGGACGGCTTTACCGAGCGACTGCATCGCGCTGTACTGCCCATCGCTCTGCGGCGTTTTAGCGTCAAAGTGACGATGCATAATCGCCAGCTGTTCGTCGGTATCATCCAGTTTTTTCACACCGCCGAGCAGCTGTTGGGTTTCCACATCGCCGAAATGTTTCCCGAGCGAGGCCGTCAGCTCCTCGATGTCGTTCTTCTGAAGCGGCTCCGCAACCTTAACCTTTAGAGCGATGCTATGGCTGGTTTTGGTATCGACAGAGAGCGTGGCGGACGCGCCAGTGCCGAATCCTGCTGGCAGCGTGCCTTTGCCCGGTTGCGTTGTCGCCATCCCCGCCCAGAGCGCAGCATTCGCGCCGACGGAGGCCTGATTAAAGAACCGCACGCGGTTGTTGCTGGTCGTGTTTTTCTCATTCAGATCGCCCCGAACCGTGCTGTGAT
>NZ_CAMKXG010000368.1 GCF_946477055.1 Lonsdalea britannica
TCAGCCATACGGACGCGGGTCAGGAAAGCCTGCGCAGCAACGGCGCGGGCTTCGCACTGTCGCAGAGCTGGAGCGAGACCGGGCTGCTGGAGCGCCAGACTCTGGTTAATGGCGGCGCAGCGAGCCTCACCATCTGGAACGGCGCTATCGTTACGACGTGCTGGACCGTCTGGTGGGAATAAAAGATCCCCACTGGGGCGAGCAGGATTTTCGTCTGAACGGCAACGGGTAGGTGACGGCGGAGCGTCGGAATGGACGCTGGCGTCAGGCGAAACCGTTCGGTTACGACAGCGAACAGAACCTGTGTGAAGTCTCGGAGATTATCGCCGCATCGGGCGTACCGCTGTCGGTATCTCAGGCCGTATCCTCGAGCGCGGCGACGTGCGCTATGAGTATGGCGCTTGCGGTAGGCTGAGCCGCAAGCGAGACGCGCTACGAGTGGGATACGCAGGACCGGTTACGGCGGGTGAGCCTGCCGGACGGGGCGCGGTGGCTACGATGCGGCGAACGAAGAAGTGTACTGCGAGCTGCGTTATCAGGGGCAAATTTACGACGCGGAAACGGGACTTTACTACAACCGGCATCGTTACTGTGATGCGGACAGTATATCTCGCCGGACTCGATAGGGCTGTGTGGGGGTCAGGGTCACAGGGGTATGTGCATAACACGTGGGTGGGTTGATCTGCTGGGGCTGACGCCGAAGGAAGGTCAGAGCAACATAGTATATCGTGCTTTGACAGAGCAAGACGCTGCAAGATTAGCCCGCGGGGAATCTATACTAGGTAAAACATTGGGTGGTAACTGGAGTGCTGCTGAGCATGTTGCAAATCGGTATTTATCTGTGGCTTCTAATGCTGCTGGGTGGTCAGCTAAAAATAGCCCTTGGATATCGACAACCAAAGATTTAGATATAGCTAGATCATATGATAGTGGCCATGGAATAATAGAAATAGATCTCAACAAAGTTAGTTCGACAAATGTTGAAGTGTGGAAAATAGCTCCTAGGGCAAATGGGACTGAAGGATTACCCTATCATAGGTCTATATGGACACAAGAGGTTACTGTATATAAAGATATACCTAACTCTGCTATAAAAGGTGTTATAAAATGAATGTGGAAAAACATAACGCATTAGAATTGCTGAAAGAAACTGGTAGTCGATTTATTTACCCATTAAAAATGGGGGGTGAAGTAAATGAAGAATTGTTTAATGGCCTTTTATTGGTCGCAGAAGAAATAACCAGGGTGTTTAAAAGTGATGAGTTAGTTCCCAAGAAAATACTATCTGAGCTATACTTGTTGTCTGTGGGAATAGATTGCGAAAACTATCATCATAAAAATAATTTATTAGATAGTATGTCAAAGAAAATAATGCACTGCTTCAATTTGGTTATTGCTGGAGAGTCAGTGGATGATCTTAAACCAAAAGGGCCAAGGATAATATAAGTGAGTGATGCTATTTTCTTTTACAGAGTAAATGAACCATATGGGGTTTTTTCTAATTTCTTTAAGTGTAATTTAATTATTGACTCTATAACTTGGCCTACAGTCGAACATTATTTTCAATCTCAAAAATTTCAAGACGTAGTGTTAAAAGAAAAGATACGTAATATTTTTTCTCCGATGGATGCTGCAAAATTAGGTCGAGACAGATCTCTTCCTTTAAGAAAAGATTGGGACGATGTAAAGAATAATATTATGCGCTTTGCGGTTTTGGAAAAATTCAAACAAAACAATGAAGCTAAAGAAATATTATTATCGACTGGAGATGCTTTGCTAGTAGAGCATACCCATAATGATAATTATTGGGCCGATGGTGGAGATGGTTCCGGAAATAATATGCTTGGTATCATATTAATGGAAACAAGAGAAGCTTTGAAGGTATAAAGTATCCGGAAACGATCACTCGATCCTTCCGGCTTTTTTATTTTATTAGCGGTCAGGTTAGCCGCTATAAATTAATCTGCATCTCAATAATAATCCTGTCCCTTTCCACCGTAACGGTGAAAGGCATCCCGGTGATACAGCCGAACTTTTCGAGTTGGCGGCTTTTAAGGTTGGTGGTGGAGGGCGGGTTGAGCTTGCCGTTATGCGGGGCGTATCCCACGATGTAGTAACGCCCTACTTTCAGTTTCTTTTCTTTTTAGTCGCAGGTATGCAGGTATAACGCTCACCAGCAATGCTGGAGCTGTTCGGTCACGGCTTATAACCGCTTCAGTCAGGTCATCTCCGAGCGGTTACCGCGCGCAGGTCGACGGGCTGCTGGCACCGCTGCAACAGCAGTGGCAATCAGGACGGTTATCGGCGCTGGGCGTAGGCTCGCATCAGGCCTTGTCGTTCAGCCATACGGACGCGGGTCAGGAAAGCCTTCGCAGCAACGGCGCGGGCTTCGCGTTGTCGCAGAGCTGGAGCGAGACCGGGCTGCTGGAGCGCCAGACGCTGGTCAACGGCGGCGGCAGCGAGCCGCACCATCTGGAGCGGCGCTATCGTTACGACGTGCTGGACCGTCTGGTGGGGATAAAAGACGCTCACTGGGGCGAGCAGGATTTCCGTCTTAACGGTAACGGACAGGTGACGGCGGAGCGTCGCAATGGGCGCTGGCGTCAGGCAAAACTGTTCGGTTACGACAGCGAACAGAACCTGTGTGAAGTCTCGGAGATTATCGCCGCA
>NZ_CAMKXG010000369.1 GCF_946477055.1 Lonsdalea britannica
TCACTATCGCAACAAGATAATGCGCTGGCGGGGTAAACCGTAGTGATAATTTTAGGCTGCCGATGTGATGACGGCGTGCATGATGTGAGGCGCAGGTCAGAGATGATGCGGGTATATAAAGGTAGGGACTGAAAGGACAATCGGGCAAGTTTGTCTATCGCCTTGCCCGACTGAAGTGAGAGTTAGTCGCGTACTGAGCTTTGCAGGGCGCTGTCCTGCGAATAGCGCTCCAGCGCTAGTTCGATGAGCTGAGTAATCAGTGCGGTATAACCAATGCCGCTCGCCTGCCACAGCTTGGGATACATGCTGATATTGGTGAAACCCGGCAGCGTGTTAACTTCGTTGATGATGATCTCGTCATCCTGCGTCAGGAAGACATCGACCCGCGCCATTCCCTGACACTCCAGCGTCTGGAAAGCGCGCAGCGCCACGGCCCGAATACGTTCGTCCGTCACTTCCGGCAGCGGGGCCGGGATAGCGACGCCTGCGCCGTCTTCATCAATGTATTTGGTATCGTAGGAGTAGAACTCGTCGTGCAGGACGATTTCGCCGCACACGCTGGCCTGCGGAAAATCGTTGCCCAGCACGGCGCATTCAATTTCACGGCCGACGATCGCGGACTCAACCAGCACCTTATGGTCATAGCTGAACGCCAGATCGACCGCGCGTCGGAAGGACGCTTCGTCTTTGACTTTACTGACGCCGACGGAAGAGCCCTGATTGGCCGGTTTTATAAACAGTGGCAGGCCGAGTTTCGCCGTGATGGTGGTGAAGTCGAAACGGCGACGATTAGCGCGGGTGAGCGTCACAAAGGGAGCGACCAGCAGCCCGGCATCTCGCAACAGTCGCTTGGTCACATCTTTATCCATGCTGACCGCCGAACCCAGTACGCTGCTGCCGACGAATGGGATATTGGCCATCCGCAGCAGTCCTTGTAGAGAACCGTCTTCACCTAATGTGCCGTGAACGATCGGGAAGATCACATCGATCTGGGACAGGGCGTCCGCACTTTTTGTATCGATTAACTGGTGGTTGGCCTGACCGGGGATCAACGCGACATGCTGACTAGAACGGTTAAGGGCAATCTTCGCCGGATTGTCTGCATTTAATAGATAGTTGGAGGCATCATTTATGTGCCATTCACCCTGCTTGTCGATACCCAGCAGAACGACGTCGAATTTATCCTTATCAATGGCTTCCACGATGTTTTTGGCGGACTGCAGCGACACTTCGTGTTCTGCCGATTTACCACCGAACACCACGCCAACTCGAATCTTAGTCATATCACTCTTTCCGTTATGCGAGGTCTTTGCCCCAGCCTTGATCGATACTTCTCACTAAAACAGCCAACGTCACTGGGCGCAAGGGAATCATTCCGGGAAATCCGATTTTACGTTGCAAGCGAAGAAACTATCGCCTAAGCGCCTAAGTCCCCGCCAGTCGATTCAACATCTCAGGCGGGCAGATGACGTAGTCAGAGTTGGCTTCTGCGGGCGATTTTCACTTCCTCGCCCAACTGCCAGACCACCATGGCGTAATGGGTGCTGTGGTTGTAGCGGGTGATCGTGTAGAAGTTGGGTTGTCCGTACCAGTACTGGTAGCGATTCCCCATATCCAGACGTAGCAGACTCACTTCCTTGCTGCCGGTTAAGGGTTCGAGCGGCGACAAGCCCGCAGCGGACAGGGTATTCACGGAGTAACGGGTGTTGAATCCGGTATCCAGACTCAACGCCTGACCGTTGGCGGCTACGGCCACCTGACCATTGCGAACCCAGCCGTGGGCTTTGAAGTAGTTGGCGACACTCCCGATGGCGTCGACGGGGTCCCACAGATTGGGTATGCCATCGCCATTAAAGTCCACGGCATAGCTCTTAAAGGCGGAAGGCATGAATTGCCCATATCCCATCGCACCGGCGTAAGAACCGCGCAATGTCAGCGGATCGAAACCGTCTTCCCGCGCCATTAACAGAAATTGTTCCAGCTCGCCTTTGAAATAGGCGGCGCGGCGCGGGTAGGCGAAGGAGAGGGTGGCCAACGCATCCAAAATACGGGTTTTCCCCATGATGCGGCCCCAGCGGGTTTCCACGCCAATAATCCCGACGATGATTTCCGGCGGAACGCCATAGATCTGCCACGCTCGGTTCAGGGCGTCTTCGTATTGGTTCCAGAACATCACGCCATTTTGCACATTGTCGGGCGTGATGAATTTCTTGCGATAACGCAGCCAGGCGCCATTAGGGATGTTGGACGGGATCGCGGTGGTCGGCGAGGGGGCCTGGCGATCCATCAGTTGGATCACGCTGTCCAGCCGTTGCGCTTGCCCCAGCACGCGATGCAGATTGTCGCGCTCGAATCCGTACTCTTTCACCATATGATCGATGAAGCGATCGACGTCCGGATTCTGAGCGAAATCCCCGTTTAAAAAGCCCGAAGAGGGAGAATTAAAGAAACCGCCAGACGGCTTAATCGTCGTGTCTGAAGGTACGGAAGAGGCTGGCTTGCTGCTACAGGCTTGCAGCAACACGATAAGGGGCAATAAAGCAACCAGACGACGCATCGGAAATCCATAAAATTTGGGAAAATTGGATGTTGGAATGTTAGCTCATCACGCTGAAAAACGGTTAGTTAAATGCGAATAGTTCAGTGAATTATTCAGG
>NZ_CAMKXG010000370.1 GCF_946477055.1 Lonsdalea britannica
TCTACACTATCCTCTTCGTCGGCAGCGTCAGATGTGTATAAGAGACAGCTCTTTTGGTGAGAATGACTTATGGCTGGGCCCCAAAATAATGCAATGCGGCCGCTCATTCGGTCAGAATGACGTCGGTTTTTCAAGCCGGAGTGATCGCTTATTTTTAATACCTTTCTAAAAATGCTTCGGAAATAAATCCCCCTCAAATGACGCGAGGCGTCTCCCCGCTTGTTCCATTGGAAAACGGGAAATCCGTCATGCGTGGTTTCGCTTATGGGCGAATAGGGCGTTAAATTTTTACGCCGAGCTTATCGACAGAGTCTGGAATCTGGGATAGCTTGAAAGCTGACCCGCTCGCGGGTCAATACGTCGCTCGGACGGTCCGGGCGCTTACGTGACTACGAGGTATTTATGGCTGATAGCAACTCCCCGCGCCGTTTTTCGCGCATCGATCGTCTTCCCCCTTATGTCTTCAACATCACCGCTGAATTGAAAATGGCTGCGCGCCGTCGCGGCGAAGACATCATCGATTTTAGTATGGGCAACCCGGATGGCCCCACGCCGCCGCATATCGTTGAAAAACTCTGTACGGTCGCCCAGCGCGAAGATACGCATGGCTATTCGACGTCTCGCGGCATCCCGCGTCTGCGCAGAGCGATATCGCGCTGGTATGCCGATCGCTATCAGGTCGATATCGACCCGGACAGCGAAGCTATCGTCACCATCGGCTCCAAAGAGGGGCTGGCGCACCTGATGCTGGCGACGCTGGATCATGGCGACACGGTATTGGTGCCGAACCCCAGCTATCCCATTCATATTTACGGCGCGGTGATCGCCGGCGCGCAGGTTCGCTCGGTGCCGCTGGTGGACGGCGTTGACTTCTTCAACGAGCTGGAACGCGCTATCCGCGAAAGTATTCCTAAACCCAAGATGATGATTCTGGGGTTCCCTTCCAACCCGACGGCACAGTGCGTCGAGCTGGACTTCTTTGAGCGAGTCGTCGCGCTGGCGAAGCAATATGACGTACTGGTGGTACACGATCTGGCCTATGCCGATATCGTGTATGACGGCTGGCAGGCACCTTCCATTATGCAGGTGCCCGGCGCCAAAGATATCGCGGTAGAGTTTTTTACCCTGTCTAAAAGCTATAACATGGCCGGATGGCGGATTGGCTTTATGGTGGGAAACCCTGAGCTGGTTAATGCGCTAGCCAGAATCAAGAGCTATCACGATTACGGTACCTTTACGCCGCTGCAGGTTGCCGCGATTGCGGCGCTGGAAGGCGATCAGCAGTGCGTGCGTGATATCGCGGAGCAGTACCGTCAGCGCCGTAACGTACTGGTGCGCGGGCTTCATGAAGCGGGCTGGATGGTCGACGAACCGAAAGCGTCGATGTACGTGTGGGCGAAAATACCGGACGCGTACGCGCACTTAGGCTCGCTGGAGTTTGCTAAACGTCTGCTGGCGGAAGCCAAAGTGTGCGTGTCGCCGGGGATTGGTTTTGGCGACTACGGCGACACCCACGTTCGTTTCGCGCTCATCGAGAATCAAGATCGTATTCGTCAGGCGGTCAGGGGCATCAAGTCCATGTTCCGCGCGGACGGCATTCTGCCTGCGTCGCAGAAAAAACACGGCCACAGCGCCTAGCATTTAGCCTCATCGGAAACGCCGGGCTTTCGTCTTCGCCTTATTGCCAGACGACGACGGTTCGGCTTTTCCCACGGATGTTTTATCAAAAGGACGAATCAATTCATGCGTTTCTCTTCGCTCCACATCATCGGTTTTACCTTCTGCTGCCTGATTATCGCCGGTTGCCAGTCGTCTTCTCCGTCCCGCGCTGCGAGCGCGAGAGCCACGCAGGATGAGCAAATCAATCAGCTTGCCTCGCTGGTGGCGGCGGGAAAATACCTGCGCGCACAGTGCAATCGCAGCGATTTGCCGGATGACAATACGCTGATGCGCGGCGCGCTGCGGCAGGGGGAAAAGAAGGGGTGGGATGTCAGTGGATTTCAAATGCTGCCGCCGCTAAGCGACACGCTGTATGAAGGCTTGTTGAAAGACGGGACGCCGAAAGATCAGCAGTGTTCTGCGTTTAATTTGTCCATTTCTCCATTCCTCAGCGCGATTCGCGGTTAAGGTAACGACGATTTCTTCTCAGAAGATTCTGGTTTTCCGCCCGGCCAGTCTTCCAGCGCATCTTGAATAAAAGGGTCGCCGTTCACGCTGAATACGGTGACATCTTGCTGAATTTGCTCGATCACCACGCCGCTAAATGGGCTATCGCCTTCGTGATAACGTTGGTTGTTCAGCGTGATGCTGCGCCGCTCAGGTTCCGACGTAAACACATGCGCGCTGTAGGTAAAAGCCGGCAGCTCGCCGTTATCGGCGGAAGGCGCGGGCGGCGTGGGGACGGCGCTGGCGGGTAATGTCGCCGTGTGATGGGGATGTGTCACGATGCGATGAGAGGGCGGGTAGGCCGTCTGGCGAAACTCCTGCCAGCGCTGATGCCCTAACCATCCCAGCGCGAACAGCAGCAGGGCGTAAAGGCCTAGCAGATAACCGGGAATGACATAGCCCCGGGAAATCGGGTGCGATGAGGTTACTTCCGGTGTGCTGTCCACATTTTTTCCTTAAATATCATTCAGTC
>NZ_CAMKXG010000371.1 GCF_946477055.1 Lonsdalea britannica
GACAAATAGATTTAACTTCATCCAATAACTGACGCTTGACGCGTTTTTCCAACATAGCTTCAAGTTCAAAGCTGGTGTCGAAGTGGTTTTCAATCGAGTTTTTGGAGGAATGCGTAACCAGAATAATTTCGTTAATGCCTGCCGCAATACATTCATTGACTACGTATTGAATTAAAGGTTTATCAACCAGCGGTAACATTTCCTTAGGAATAGCCTTAGTGGCTGGCAGCATACGCGTACCCAGCCCGGCCACAGGAATGACCGCTTTTTTTACTTTTTTATTGACAGCTGACATAAACAACCTCGTATATTTCGTTCAAATAATGAGCTTTATTTATCTTCTAAACATAAGCACTGAGTATATCAGTTCCGATACGCATTGCTCGGTACAGACTCATACTCGGAAAAAGAAAGCGCATTACCCCTCAAATTGTAGAAATCCAAATAATCACAATGCGTCGCTACAGGTTGAAGTATGCTTATCTCGGTGACCATCGGATTAATCCGTAGAAACCATTAAACGTAACTGCCCACCGCTTCCCCATATCTGACACTGCCACGATTCGCACTGATAACCGAGTTGATTGAGATAAGCGCTATCCTTTGCGCCCAGCGGAATACCACTATGCAACATCAACTGATTTTCTTTTACGCTAAGCGTCGCATGTAATCCTGCAGAAATAAGAATCAGTTTTTTAACACTGTGATGGTAATACCCAACCAATAATGGAAATTCTCCTTTAAGCCCGGCATGACGCAACAATTGATTTACTTGTCTTAACAACATAGATAATTCAGGTTGCTTGCGCTGCTGGTTAGCTAGGTGCTCACGTAACAGCCCGTTGAATAATGCGCGTAATAACAATGCAGCCACCACACCATTATTATGAGCGGCCTGCGTCACATCCAGACAGTAAAACGCCAGTTCATCTTCCGATAACGCCACGATATCCAATACCAACCCCGGGTGATCCGCGACGGTTAGCTGCCGATAATTAATACGACATTGTGCAATCGTTTGATTGACGGGCGGCTGTAATTGCTCGAGAAGCTTGTTGACATCGGCCGGACATTGATTCAGCGATTCCATATCCTGCATTAATTTGTCGACTTCACTGACCTGGGAAGTAAACATATCAGGATAAAGGCATGACATGACCGTTTCACGTAATCGATTATAATCATTAACCGGTTTCAGCAGGACATCCTGCACGCCGAGCCGTAATATTTTCGCCACATCCGCCATATGACTGGTCGCCGAAATGACCAGAATAGGCGTATCTGTATTCTGCTGACGAAACCGATCGACAAATTCAAATCCGCCCATCGTAGGCATATTCAAGTCACAGATGATCAGATCCGGCTGTTGGTGAGTAATCATATCGAAGGCATTCTGGCCATTGTCCGCTTCTATGATGTTGGCACCCAATGACGTCAGATAACCAGCCAGCACCGAGCGGAAAACAGCCTCATCCTCAACGATTAAAATATCTTTCCCCGTTAATGGTCGTGCCATTAGTTACCCCTTAAAACTCAGTCTGTTCATATTCATCTTGCTGATGTTGTAATTCAGGCTACCTAACGGTAATCAGGTAGCCCGGTAAACCAATGGCAATAACATCTCTCGTTGTTTTTCCACCGCCAGTCTGCCCGCGTCTATCGCTTCCTGCGCGCGGTGGAAATCCAGTGTCGCTATTTGCGGGCAGTAGGGTTGAATCAGCACATCCGGCGGATCCCCGGCCATACGACTCATTTTCAGACGGTTCTCGAGCACCTGAATTGAGGTACTCATAATCTCCATCGCCGTGGGCCTGACTTCCGCAGGCTGTCGCCC
Organism: Lonsdalea britannica; assembly: GCF_946477055.1. Lineage (GTDB taxonomy): Bacteria > Pseudomonadota > Gammaproteobacteria > Enterobacterales > Enterobacteriaceae > Lonsdalea > Lonsdalea britannica_A. Next base: position 1,835 of record NZ_CAMKXG010000371.1, read on the forward strand.
TCCCAAGTGAAGTCGTTCGCGTATTCGTCGCGACCATCCCCCCACAGACACGACGTCCATCTCCGGCTGCGGCGGTTTCACTGAGAGCAAATCGTGACTTTTCAGACTTGCATCATGTTGTAAATCAACGGCAATCACGATATCCGCCCCCATTGCCCGTGTTAATGACACGGGGACAGGATTAACGACAGCGCCGTCCACCAGCCAGTAACCGTTGAACGAAACCGGGGATAGCAATCCCGGCATGCTGCATGAAGCGCGTATAGACAAGTGCAGGTCACCCTCTGTTAACCAGAGTTCACGACCTGTACTCAAATTGGTGGCGACCGCGCCAAACTTGATCGCGCAATCTTCAATACGCTGGGTACGCAACAGCTGACGAACATGCTCGAAAACGCGATCGCCCCGCAGTAATCCCCCTCGGCGCCAGGATAGATCCATCAATCGAATCACATCCCAATAGCCAAAACCACCGACCCAACGGGCCATGCTGTCCAACTGATTGGTCGCATAGGCTGCGCCGACCAACGAGCCGACCGAACATCCGGCGACAATCTCAGGCTCAATGCCGAGATCTTTTAACGCTTTGATGACGCCAATATGTGCCCATCCCTTTGCAGCACCGGACCCCAAAGCCAATCCGACCTTGACCTTACGCATGGTTTCCCCCCTGCCTGCTTTATTCTAGACTACATTGCCATGCGTCAAACTCGCTGGGTACTATATGAAGCGTTTTTAAGATACGTCTCAATTATTTAATTCATTAAAAAATTATTAAGGTAGATATTGTGTCCGAATGTTG
>NZ_CAMKXG010000372.1 GCF_946477055.1 Lonsdalea britannica
TGCAAACACAGAAATTCTTCATGAGGGTCAGGGGTGAATGAACCCGTGGCGGAAACAGCGGAAATTAACAGAGGAGCCTTCCATGAATCGCTGCGGTTGGGTGACGGCCGACCCGATATATCTGGCCTATCATGATGACGAATGGGGTAAACCCTGCACTGACAGCGACAAGCTATTCGAGATGCTCTGTCTGGAAGGGCAGCAGGCAGGTCTTTCCTGGATTACCGTGTTGAAAAAGCGCGAACGCTATCGGCACTGCTTTCATCAGTTCGACCCGCTAAAAATTGCAGCCATGACGGAAGACGATATCGCCCAACTGATGCAAGATCGCGGCATTATTCGCAACCGTCTCAAAATCGAGGCGATCATCGCCAATGCCCGGGCGCGTTTAAATATGGAAGCGCAGGGCGAAAATTTCTCTGACTTCATCTGGTCGTTTGTCGACCACCGTCCCATCACGCACTCCTACGCAACGCTGGCCGAGGTGCCGGCTCAGACGGCCACTTCGGAAAGCCTGTCGAAGGCGCTCAAAAAACGCGGTTTTAAATTCATCGGTCCAACCATTTGTTACGCCTTTATGCAGGCGGTAGGGCTGGTCAACGACCACACGACTGACTGTAGTTGCCACCCGAAAAAGCGTTAATTCACACGGCACGGGCAACGTCCGAAGCAACAACGATAAAGCCGGACAAGATGGGCGAGCCAGTTTAGCAAAAGCGAAATCGCGCTCTTTTGCTGTCATAGTGTCGTGATAATGTAGAGGGTAAAAGCGTAGGAAAGGATTGCCTCGCATTCTACCGATTTGTTCATCGCGCTGGCCGCGGCATTTTTATCCGCTGTCCGCCACGATGTGTGATATCGCTCATTTTCCGCGACAATATCACCGCCATCGATGAGCGTGACAACGGAAAGAGATACAGACTAGGACTGCATTAGTGCTAGCTTGTGTTTGGGTTTTTACATTAACGACAATAAGGGAATATTGTATGAATAAAACCATGGCTAAACTCGCCTTTATGATGATGATGGAATGGTTCATCTGGGGCGCCTGGTTCGTCACGCTCTGGCCTTTTCTCAATCATAACGGCTTCACTCCCACTCAAATTGCCTGGTGCTACTCCTGCACCGCGATTGCAGCCATCATTTCTCCCATCGTAGTGGGATCGCTGACCGACCGTTTTTTCCCGGCGCAAAAAGTGTTGGCGCTGCTGATGCTGGTGGGCGCGGGCCTCATGTTTTTCACCGCGCAACAAACGCATTTTAATAGCTTCTTTCCGCTGCTGCTGGCTTACTGCCTGACCTATATGCCGACCATCGCATTAACCAACAGCATCGCGTTCTCCAATGTTACGGATGTCGAGCGTTACTATCCGCGGATACGAGTTATGGGAACGTTAGGGTGGATTGCTGCGGGCATCGCCTGCGGATTTCTCCCTTCCCTGCTGGGCTATGGCGACATCGCCGCAACCAAAACACCGCTGCTGATTGCCGCCGCCAGCTCCGCTCTCCTCGCGGTGTTCGCCCTGTGTCTGCCGCACACCCCGCCGAAAGGTCACGGGAAACTCAGCCTTTCCGTGATGTTGGGATTGGACGCGCGCGTATTGCTGAAAGATCGCAGCTTTCTGGTCTTCTTTATCTGCTCATTTCTGTTCAGCATGCCGCTATCGTTTTACTACATCTTCGCCAACGGCTATCTCACCGAAATCGGTATGTCGAACGCCACCGGCTGGATGACGTTAGGACAGTTTTCAGAGATCTTTTTCATGCTGGCGCTGCCTTTCTTCATCAAGCGTTTCGGCATCAAATACGTGTTGATTCTTGGTCTGGCGACCGCGCTACTTCGCTACCTGCTTTTTATTTTCGGCGGCACCGAGCAGCTGTTCACCTACGCCCTGCTGTTTATCGGCATCCTGCTTCACGGCGTCAGCTATGACTTTTACTTTGTCACCGCCTATATCTATGTCGATAAAAAGTCCCCGGTCTACATGCGCACGGCGGCGCAAGGCCTGATTACATTGGGATGTCAGGGAATCGGCAGTCTCCTCGGATACCGACTCGGGGGACAGCTGATGGAAAAATGGTTTTCTTACCCCGAACCGGTTCAGGGCCTGACGTTCCACTGGGCTGGAATCTGGGGATTCGGCAGCGTCATGATTGCCGTCATTTTCATCGCCTTTCTCATCCTGTTCAGAGAGCCGGCGCAAGGCGTTAAACCGATAGAGATCAAACAAAGTAAAAATGGATGTGGTAATACCATGACATAACCTTGCCATACGCTAACATCGAGAGAATTCACAGAAGATAGCGTCTTTTCGCATTGCGGAAGGGCGCTATCCTGTTTTGATCAGGGGAGAAGCAAAAGGAATGATCATGTCGCAAATAAAAGAGAATCGCATTGCAGGGGCGCTCTACGGCCAGATGCTGGGTGATGCTATGGGTATGCCTGCCGAACTTTGGCCCCGTACGCGCGTTAAGGCGCACTTCGGCTGGATAGATCGTTTTTTGGACGGCCCGCAGGACAATATCGTCGCTCGCTACTTCAAAGCCGGTGAATACACCGACGACACCGCCATGGCACTGGCGTTAGCGGATGCGTTGAT
>NZ_CAMKXG010000373.1 GCF_946477055.1 Lonsdalea britannica
AGATGTGTATAAGAGACAGATGTCACGCAGACGACGCGTAATCGGCCCCGGTTTACCGTCACCGATGGTGCGATCATCAAGCGTGACCACCGGCAGAACGAAGGTGGTGGCGGAGCTAATGAAAACCTCTTTGGCGTGATAGGCTTCTTCCGGCGTGAACAACCGCTCTTCCAGCTGGATGCCATCCTGCTCCGCCAACTGCAAGATAGCCTTGCGGGTGATGCCGTGAAGGATGTCGTTGCTGAGAGGGCGGGTCACCACCGTATTATCGTGCAGCACGATATAGCAGTTGCAAGAACTCCCTTCCGTCACAAAGCCGTTTTCCACCATAAAGGCGTCTTCGGCGTTGTGCGCGTGGGCAAATTCTTTCGCGAGACAGGCCGCCAGCAGACTCACGGTTTTGATGTCGCGGCGGTGCCAGCGAATGTCCGGGCAGGTCACCACTCTCAGCCCGCGTTCCGCAACCGGGTTTTCCAGCACCGGTCGAGCCTGAGTAAAAAGAACCAGTGTCGATTTTACATCGGCGCCGGGGAAGTGAAAATCACGATCTCCCGCGTTACCGCGCGTCAGCTGAAGGTAGATAGCGCCTTCCTGCATCTGGTTTTTCTCGATCAATGCCTGATGAATATTTTTTAGCTCTTCAACGCTGACTGGCAGCGTCAGCGATAGCTCCCGACAAGAGCGCTGGAGCCGGGTCATATGACCATCGAACTCGGCCAGTTTGCCGTTGACTACGGCGGTCACCTCATAGACGGCATCCGCGAACAGAAAACCGCGGTCGAACACGGAAACAGACGCTTCCTGCTCCTGCACATAGCGGCCGTCAACATAAACAAGACGTTGCATTACAACACTCCTCTAACTCGTCATTTGGCGCAGCGTATGCGTTAGCCCCATAGTGCCGCGGTAGGTGGGGCGATGAGGCTGCCATCATACTGCAGACCATGATCTCGATCCCGTTGCAACAGCAGAGGGCCGTCCAGATCGACCACCTGAGCACCTTGCGCCACAAAAGTGGCCGGCGCCATCGACAGCGACGTACCGACCATACAGCCGACCATAATCTGCAAGCCTGCTTTTTTGGCTTCGTCGCGTAGGCGTATAGCCTCGGTCAGACCACCTGTTTTATCCAGCTTGATATTAATCATGTCGTAATAGCCAGCGATGGCGGTCAGCGAATCGCAGTCATGGCAGGACTCGTCGGCGCAGATGGGAATGGGATGCGGCAACACCTCGAGTTCGCTGTCTTGTCCGGCGGGGAGTGGCTGCTCAATCATCGTTACGCCCAGCGCCGCCAGCTCGGGCACAAGTTTCAGATACAGTTCGGCGTTCCAGCCCTCGTTGGCATCGACGATCAGGCGCGCATCAGGTGCGCCTTCACGCACGGCAGCCACTCTCGCCAAGTCGTCTTTGTCCGCCAACTTGAGTTTCAGCAACGGTCTGGCGGATTGCCGCTGGGCCGCGAGACGCATGTTGTCCGGCGTATCTAACGACAAGGTGTACGCGGTTTCGAGCACCTCGGGCGCGGATAGCGGCAGCCTCTGCCAAATTCGCTGTCCGGACTGTTTGCATTCCAGATCCCAAAAGGCGCAGTCGACGGCGTTACGCGCCGCGCCCGAGGGCAGACGCTGTTGGAGTGCCATGCGATCCAGCCCGTTACGGAGATCGTCTTCCAACGATCGGATCTGTGCGATCACGCTATCGATAGACTCACCATAGCGCGCATAGGGAACGCACTCGCCATAGCCTGTCGCGCCACCTGCGCTCAGCGCCACGACGACGACATCGGCCTGCGTTTTGCTGCCGCGTGAAATGGTGAAGGTGCCTTGCAGCGGCCAGCTTTCATGAGAAACGTGAAGTGCTGTCATAGGCCTGCCAACTGGTCAACGATGCGTCCAACGCCCTGACGGAAGGGATCGACCACCGGCAGGCCGAACTGGTTTTCCGTCTCGGTAATAAATTTTTGCGCCGCGGCTTCGTCTAACGCCGACGTATTGACGGAGATACCGACGAAACGCGCATTGGGATTGGTCAGATGCGCCATGGAGAGGTTCAGCGCCATACAGGCGGCGAGATCGGGGATCGGATAGTCGACGCCACGCATGGTCTTACGCGTCGGTTCATGACACAGCACCAGCGCATCCGGCTGCGCGCCGTGAATGATGCCGGTAGTCACGCCCGCAAAGGACGGATGAAACAGCGAGCCTTGACCTTCGATCACATCCCAGTGGTCCGCGTCATTGGCTGGCGCAAGCATTTCGACGGCACCGGCGGTAAAATCGGACACCACGGCGTCGATGCTGACGCCCGAGCCGCTAATCAGAATACCGGTCTGGCCGGTTGCCCGAAAGGTCGCCTTTTCTCCGCGCGCAAGCAGCTCTTTTTCAATCGCCAAGGCGGTATACATTTTGCCGCAGGAGCAGTCAGTGCCGACCGGAAGCAGGCGTTTGCCAGTACGTTTGCGACCATTGGCGACAGGAAAGGTTTGTGTTGGGTGGCGAACGTCGAACAGTTGACGTCCCAATTTGGCCGCCAGCGCACTGAGTTCGGGGACGTCGGCAAGACGGTTGTGCAGCCCGGCGGCCAGATCCATAC
>NZ_CAMKXG010000374.1 GCF_946477055.1 Lonsdalea britannica
CCGGTGAATACACCGACGACACCGCCATGGCACTGGCGTTAGCGGATGCGTTGATCGAATGTCAGGGCGACGTGGTGCCCGATACCATCGCCGCTCACATTCTCGCCTGGGCTGACCGGGTAGATGCCTATGGCAAAGTCATGCTTGGCCCCAGTTCCAAAATCGCATTGGCGGCGCTGAAAAACGGGACCGCTATCCGCGATCTGGAAAACAACGGCGTCACCAATGGCTCAGCCATGCGAATCTCCCCGTTAGGATGCATGGTGCCAGTACACACGCTCGATCGCTTCATTACTGACGTCGAACTCGCGTCCAGCCCAACGCATAAATCCGATGTCGCTATCGCGGGTGCAACCGTCATTGGCTGGGCGGTCTCTCAGGCCGTGGATGGCGTCAGTTGGGAAAGGCTGCGCGACCAGCTCCCGGCCGTCGCCAGAGCGGCCCAGGAACGGCGAGTGACGACCTATCACGCGTCCATGTCAGCACGTATTGAACTGGCGCTGGATATCGCCAGCCACTCCGGCGGTACGGAAAGTACGATGGATCGCATTTACCAGCTGTTGGGAACGACCAGCGATATTCTGGACTCCGTCCCGTCGGCCATCGCCATGGTGGAACTGGCGGGAACGCAGCCCAATCGCTGTGCCGTGCTATGTGCCAATCTGGGAGGCGATACCGATACGATAGGAGCAATGGCGACCGCGATTTGCGGAGCGCTGCATGGGGTGGAGGCGATCGATCCGCTATGGCGTCAGCAGCTTGATGACGTCAATCGCTGCGATATTGGCCACTACGCTCGCCAATTACTGGCGCTGCGACTGCAGCGGGAAAAGAGGAAGGACGTTTAACGCTCATTCGATAGCGGGACGGCATCTCACCGATCCCGCTATCGACGCTTAGAGACGATAACTCAGATCGTCAGGTTCGTACTTACCGTTCCGACACGAAGACGTATCGGTCGGCGCGACAGTGGTTGATACTAAACTCGATAGGAACCCCCTCCTCATCACATACCTGCTGTTTGAGCACCAGCATCGGCACCGATGCCTTGATATTCATCACAGACATGAAGTGCTCATCCGAGGCTTTGGCCGTCACCCAGTTACGTGTATGTTGCGGCGAAATATTCTGAGCTTTGAAGTAGGCATAGAGTGACACCCCAATCTCGTCCGGATCGCCTATCAGCGTGGCAGGGACATAGGATGTCACGATTGAAACGGGTTCATCTTCGATAAAACGATGGCGAAGCAAGCAATAAACCGACGTATCCGGCGGTAGCGCCAGCTGTTCGGCCACCTCTTCGCTACACGGCACCACCTTCTTCTCCAGCCACATCGTGCCGGGATTTTTGCCTTTCCCCGTCACTTGACAGCTAAAGCTGGCGGCACTGCCGATTTGATATTCCATCTGGAAGTTAATGTAGGTACCGTATCCTCGCGTACGCACAACCACGTTACGGGATTCCAGTAGTTTCAATGCGTTGCGTACGGTGATGCGGGAGATCCCTAGCAGACGGCAAAATTCTCGTTCGCTGGGTAGAAAATCTCCCTCGCGGAGATCGCCATTTTGTACAGCCTGTTGCAAAGCATCACTGAATTTGACGTAGAGGGGCGTATGGTCCCTCTGCTGTAAACGGTGCTGCAACCGCTCTACCAGGGCTGAATATGTGTCCATTTCTTCCTCCTGTATCCATGGTGGCTAAAGCGTCATCGACGCTTTCCTTGTTAAATAGTCCCTTGTAACTCAAAAGCATAGCTATCCAGCCAGCTGTGTATTCCTTACTTCTCTCCCACCTCCTAACAAACGTAACGGCCACAAAAACGGGCAAAAGGTCAATCTATTGTAAAACCATGACTCACGCAGTATTGATGATATGACACTATATCTTTTAATTTGATTCACTAATTTGCAGTATTCTTTAGACTCAGTCACCCTTCTGCGGGTTATTTCTCCAATCTTATTGACGATCCCCCGTCATAGCGGAGCTTACTCATGAAACCTGAAATTATTTTGTACGGTCGCATCCCCGAAGATTTACGCACTCGCTTGTCATCCCACTTCACTGTCAACGAATTTCAAGGTCTCCCACCGGTCAACGATCCGGCCCTGGCAAAGGCTGAAGGGCTAATCGGGGCCGGCGGTCAAATCGGTCAGGCGTTTCTTTCCCATCTGCCGCGCCTGCGCGCAGTCTCAACCGTTTCTGTCGGGTACGACAATATCGACGTCGCCGCGTTAAATCAAAAAAATGCGCTGCTGATGCACACGCCGACCGTATTGACCGATACCGTAGCGGATACGGTGATAACGCTGATGCTGATGACAGCCCGCCGCGCGCTCGAATCCGCAGAACGCGTCAAAGCCGGAGAGTGGCAGCGCAGTATCGGCCGCGACTGGTACGGCGTTGATGTTCATCACAAAACGATCGGCATACTGGGCATGGGGCGCATCGGTATGGCGGTCGCGCAGCGTGCCCACTTCGGTTTCAACATGCCTGTCCGCTATCACGCCCGCCATCGTCATCCTGAAGCCGAACAGCGCTTCAACGCCCACTACGACGAGTTAGATACCTGTCTCTTATACACATCTCCGAG
>NZ_CAMKXG010000375.1 GCF_946477055.1 Lonsdalea britannica
TCGCGCAAAACATAAAGTCTCTGTACATGACATCAGCGCCGCTTTCCATGTCGAACCCAGCGTGATTGACGGCATGATGGCGATTTGGGTTCGAAAAGGACGGGTTCGCTTCCACGAAGCGGCGGTAAGCAGTAAATGCGGTAGCTGCTGCTCGTGCGATAAAAGTCTTAGCCAGTATTACGAGTGGCTTGAGACACCCTCCGAGATCGCAACTCGCTGATTGTTCCTCGCTCATCTCCCGCTAGATCTGTATCGGGTTTAGCGGGATTTTTTGTTGCCTTTTCGTTATGCGCTTGTGTTGTGGGTGTTGCCCCTCGCGGCGCTTTTGCTACATGTATTCTCACCTGCGTCTCCTTTTCCGGCGTGCTGCGGCTTCTGCGGCGATTTATAGGCTATCGTTATGTAGCGAAACTAATAAAAACTGATGTTACGCAATATCTATCCGGAGAGCCCTATTCATAATGCAACCTGCGGTCCATCCAAGGGAGTTAAAGATGGAAAAATTACTCGATCGTTTTTTGAACTACGTATCCTTTGATACCCAATCCAAATCTGGTGTACGGCAGGTGCCGAGTACCGATGGGCAATGGAAGCTGGCACAGGTTTTACAGCAAGAGCTGATGGCCTTGGGATTGGAGCAGGTAACGGTCGGAAATCATGGCTGTGTTACTGCGACGTTGCCGAGCAATGTTGCCTGGTCTGTGCCCACCATCGGTTTTATCGCGCATATGGACACTTCCCCGGATTACACCGCCAAACATGTTAATCCGCAGATTGTTGAAAACTACCGCGGCGGCGACATAGCGCTAGGCGTGGGCGAGGAAGTGCTGTCGCCAGTGATGTTCCCTGTGCTGCATCAACTGCTGGGCCATACGCTGATTACCACCGACGGCAAGACGTTGCTGGGCGCTGACGACAAGGCGGGCATCGCCGAGATCATTACCGCGATAGCGCGTCTGAAAAAGCGACAGATCCCTCATGGCGATATCCGTATCGCCTTCACGCCGGACGAAGAAGTGGGCAAAGGCGCTCAGTACTTCGATGTGGAGGGCTTTGGGGCTGAGTGGGCATACACCGTCGATGGCGGTGGCATCGGCGAGCTGGAGTTCGAAAACTTCAACGCGGCTTCCGCGACGGTGAAGATCGTGGGTAACAACGTGCATCCCGGCAGTGCCAAAGGGGTAATGGTCAACGCGCTGACGCTGGCGACTCATTTCCACCAGTTAGTTCCGGCCGACGAGTCTCCTGAAAATACCGAAGGCTATCAAGGCTTTTATCACCTTCACGGCATCAAAGGCACGGTCGAACGGGCGGAGATGAAGTACATCATTCGCGACTTCGAACGCAGTGGATTCGAACAACGCAAAAAGACCATGATGGATATCGCCGAAAAGGTCGGCAAGGGACTTCATCCTGAGTGCTACATCGAACTGAGCATGAGCGACAGCTACTACAACATGCGCGAGCAGGTTGAACAGCATCCGCATGTCATCGCGCTAGCGCAGCAGGCCATGCGCAAGTGTGGGATCGAACCGGTCATGAAGCCGATTCGTGGCGGTACGGATGGCGCTCAGCTGTCGTTTCGTGGATTACCGTGTCCCAATTTGTTCACCGGCGGTTACAACTACCACGGCAAACATGAGTTCGTGACGGTAGAAGGCATGGAAAGCGCCGTGTCCGTCATCATGAATATCGCCGAACTGACCGCGCAAAACACGCGTGAATCGTCCCAGACGAAGCACAGCCATGCAGTGAAGCTCTGAGTGCGGTTCTTTCGACGTTATGATTGGTAGGGTAAGAGACTAAAGGGAAGAGGTAACGCATCCCGATCCCGAGATTGGGATGCGTTACTAAACGGGGGCTCGGCGGTTAATCCGCGAAGTACCAGTAGCCGTTATTGATCAATGCGGTCAGTTCGGCAAGGAAGGAGGGATCGTCCAATGCGTCCTTAAGCATTTCGCCGTCGATGACGTAGTGTTCCGCCAGCGCTGACAGCGCCTCCTGATGCGCACTTTTTAACGGTTCGCCATTGATGAAACACTGGCCTTCCAGCCAGATCACTCGCAACCCGCCGAGTCGGCGCAATGTTTCGCCTTGTTGCATCAGCTCGTAGATTTCTCCCGATTGATAAGGCGGCTCCGGCGGCGACACGTCCAATTCGTGGCGCGACTGGGAAATAAACTCGCCGAACCACTGTCTGAACGATTCCGGCTGCTGAACCAGATCCAACATCATCTGTTGCAGACGGTCCAACTCTTCCGGTTGCACGGTAGCCGGATGTTCGCGCGGCGTGATATCCGGATCGCTGTAGCGATGACTGCCCAATTCACGCGCCAATACATGATCTGCAAAGCCGCTGACCAACTCGCGCGCGCTCGGCGCCCGGAACCCCACAGAGTAGTTCATCGAATTTTCGAGCGCATAGCCTTCGTGCGGGAAGGCCGGCGGAATATACAGGATGTCGCCCGGCAGCAGCTCTTCGTCAATGATGGCCTCGAACGGATCGACCTGCAGCAGGTCGGGATGCGGACAATGTTGCTTCATCGGCACTTTTTCGCAGACACGCCAACGGCGTCGACCCGTACCC
>NZ_CAMKXG010000376.1 GCF_946477055.1 Lonsdalea britannica
TCGCCGTCACGCCGCCGGGGGACACCCTTGAACCTTGTCCGACGGCGGCAGCGGAATGGGTCGTGCTACCAGAAAGTCAGGGCTAATAGACTGAGGCTCCGACACGATCGGAGCCATCCTTGGGATTTTAATAAAACAAGTTTCTGAGCAGGGGACGATCATGAAATCAGCAGTCCGGCAATATCAGCGAATAGCCCTTTTTGTCTTATTCAATGGCACGGCGATGAATGCGGCGCAGGCGCTGGAGTTTTCTCCTGGCGACTATGAAATGCTGCCGGACAACGCCACCTTTTTTCTGACGTATTTACAGTACAATCATAGCGATGCCTATTATTCTCAAGGCAATAAAGCGGCGGGCGACAACAAGCTCAAATCAGAAGTCTCGATGCTACGCCTTATCCATGCTTATCATCCGATGGAAAATGTCAGCATCCAGCCACAGGTCATTCTGCCGTTTGGCAGCGTCACGGCCTACGGCGATAGTCGCGCATTGGGAGACGCCTCCGGTATCGGCGATGTCGTCGTTGGCTCCCCTGTCGTCGTCAATATAGATCCCGCGGGCACCAACGTTTTGGCCCTCGGTCCCTACCTCTATCTGCCTACGGGCCATTACAACAACGATAACCCACTGAATATGGGTGAAAACCGCTGGCGTTTCTTGCTTCAGGCCGCGTGGATTCACCACTTCACTCCTCACTGGGCCTTCGATACCGGTGCCGATGTTTCCTGGGTCACGCCAAACGACGACTACGGTGCGTCAGGGCAGACATTAGAACAAAAACCGCGTTACGAATATCAAGCCTATCTGCGCTATGACTTCACGCCGCAAACGCGGGTAGGTTTTGGCGGCGGATGGATTACGGGGGCAGAGAGCAGCGTGGGAGGCGTAAATCAGCGCGATCGCCTGAACACCACCTATGCCCGCGTATCCGCGTCGCATTTTTTTACGCCATCTGTGCAATTGCAGGCGGTCTTAGGGCGAGATCTGGATGTCAAACAAGGATTTAAACAGGATTTGAACGCCACGTTGCGTTTAGGCGTCCTGTTTTGATTTTTCATGACAGGTGAACGTTTTCGAATGCACAGACCTTATCTGATCATCATCGGAGGACTCAACATGACCCGTCAACACCCCGCAGAACCCAGTCAGGACACCCTGTACACCCGTCTTGGCGGATACGATGCCATTCATCAATTTGCGGGCGCGGCCCTCAAAAAAGCGATGGCGCATCCCAAAATCGGGCATATCTGGGGCCATATGTCAGAATCCACGTTCCTCAAGGAACATATCAATTTCGTTGATTTTCTGGCCGTACACTGGGGCGGCAACGCGGTATATCGCGGCCGGGATATGGTGACGGCCCATCGTGGAATGGGTCTGACCGAAGAACATTGGCAGGCCATGTTCGACTGCCTGGAGGCCTGTTACGAGGATTTCGACGTCCCCCATGATCTGCGTGAGGAGATCACCGCCACGTTCATGTCATTCAAACCGGTGGTGATTGGCAGCCCCTCCTACCGTGACGTGGTGTTGTCGCACCCGGAGATGGATGTCACCAAAGGCATGAAAAGCGTTGGCGTGGAGTGGCCTTCGTCCAACGATGCCGACACCCCCACCGATCCGCAATAAGCCTCGGTAATCCCCTACGCATTGCGTGTCACTCCGCGCATGACGCCAGTGAATCGAGTCTGAGTTCGGGCCGCATCGCCAGTAAAGCGATAGCGACCTTCTGTGCTGGCCCGCGTTTGAACCTTGGTCGCCTACAGGCCCGCGCAGATCACGCTGCGTGGGCCTGATTTCTATTGAAGCGGCACCTCAGGACGTCTGCAACGCACGCCACACTCGCTCCGGCGTCGCGGGAAGGTCGAGCAGACGATGCGGCCCTTCGTCGCGACGCGCGACGGCATCCTGCAACGCGCACCAGACGGCCATGCCAAGCATAAACGGCGGCTCGCCCACCGCTTTGGAGCGGAACACGGTTTCTGCGGCGTTGCCCGTATCAGGCAGAAGCTGCACGCGAAAATCGTGCGGAATATCCGCGACCGTCGGGATTTTGTAGGTGGCGCCGGTGTCCGTCAGCAGCCGTCCCTGCTCATTCCACACCAGTTCTTCCGTCGTCACCCAGCCCATGCCTTGTACGAAACCGCCTTCCACCTGCCCGATATCCAGCGCCGGATTCAGCGAAGCGCCCGCATCGTGCAGGATATCGACGCGCTTGACCTGATACTCGCCGGTCAGCGTATCCACCGCCACTTCCGCACAGGCCGCGCCATACACAAAATAATAAAACGGCTCTCCGCGTCCCGCCTCGCGATCGTAATGAATGCCCGGCACTCGATAGTAGCCCGTGGCCGACAGCGACACCTGATTGAGCCACGCTAGATGCGCGACCTGCGCAAACGTCAGATGCTGGCTGCCTGCGCGTATGACGCCATTATGAAACGCGATGTCCGCCGGTTCACAGGCATACAGGCGACACAGCAGTTTGACGAGTCGCTGCTTGATGATTTCCGCCGCCTGCTGGGCTGCTTTACCATTTAAGTCCGCGCCGCTGGACGCCGCGGTCGGCGAGGTATTCGGC
>NZ_CAMKXG010000377.1 GCF_946477055.1 Lonsdalea britannica
ACCCGACACCGCCCATTTCCCGTTCGCCTTCTGCGATATCCGTGCTTTCCGTTGACGGTTCTACCCATCCTCAATTCGTCCGCGTCATCCGAGCGCCGAGTCTGTTGACGTCGATGGCGACTCGCTTTTGCCTTTTGCGGCTCTTTTCCGGGGGCGTTATCGCCCATTTTCGACCCGTTTTGCTCGCTAGTTTCACGCTCGCCGGGCGGTTTTTTTCACTGTTTTTCGTCCGCGCAATCTGTCTTGGACGAGGGCGTGAAAATCGCGTTTTTTCGTCATGCCTCATCATGCACCTTTAACTGTGTTTACAAGCACTGGCGCGGGTTGGCGGGGATACTGACCGTATGAAAACGAACTCAATCTTCTGGCAACCGGCACTGCAACACCCCGGCGATTTAGTCGAGGGCACCGCCGATATTGCTCAATCCATTTTCATTATTCTGCGCACCCCGCGCGGCAGCGACCCGCATCGTCCGGAGTTCGGCAGCGATTTACATCGCTACCTCGACTACCCCATCGACCGGGCTATTCCGCACGTGGTGCGGGAGTCGGTTGAGGCCATCAAACGTTGGGAGCCGCGCTGCAAACTGCTGGGCGTGAAACCCACGGTGGACGGCGAACATCTGACGCTTCGGGTGCAGTGGCGCACGGTCGCAGGCGTGGAACAACAAACGGAGCTGGTATGGCGTTAACAACAGAGCCTGTGTTTATCGAACGTGATGCAGAGGCGATCACGGCTGAAATGATTGCCCGCTACGAGGCGGACAGCGGCAAAACCCTCTATCCGGCGCAGGCTGAGCGCCTGCTGATCGACCTGATCGCCTATCGCGAAATGCTATTGCGCAGCGCTATTCAGGATGCGGCCAAGCAGAATCTGGTGCGCTACGCGCGTGCGCCGATGCTGGATTATCTCGGCGAGCTGGTGGGCGTTTATCGACTGGCGGCGCAGTCCGCGCAGGCGACGCTGGCGTTTAGCGTCGACACCGCGCCGCTGACCGACGTGCTGATCCCGGCGGGGCTGCGGGTCAGCGCTTCCGACAGCGTCATTTTTGCGACCGATACGGACGCCGTGCTGAAAGCCGGCACGACGAGCATCACCACCACGGCGACCTGCGCCGACGCGGGCACGGTCGGCAACGGCTGGCAGCCCGCGCAGATCAGTACCTTGCTGGACGATGTGAGTGATCTCCTCGACCTGTCGGTCAGCAACCTGACGGCCACCAGCGGCGGCTCAGAGCAGGAAGATGACGAGAAGCTGCGCGAACGTATCATGCTGGCGCCCGAAGCGTTCAGCACCGCGGGTTCCCGGCTGGCGTACCGCTATCACGCGCTGAGCGCGCACCCGGACATCGTCGATGTCGCGGTGGTGTCGCCGACGCCGGGGACGGTCGAGCTGTACCCGTTGATGTCCGGCGGTCTGCCGGATGCCTCGGTGCTCACCGACGTCGAGAGCCTGTGTTCGGCGGAGAAGGTGCGTCCGCTGACCGACACGGTCACCGTCAGCGCGCCGGAGCGGGTGGATTATGCCATCCATGCGCAGCTGGTCATCAAGCGCGGCGAGTCCTCCGAGTCCGTGAAAGCCGCGGCGGAAACCGCAGCCGCCGCCTGGGTTCAGGCGCGGGCAGCGACGCTCGGCAAAGACATCGTGCTCAGCCAGATCATGGCCGCGCTGTCGGTGAACGGCGTCTACGACGTGTCGCTGACCTCGCCCACGCAGTCGCTGACGGTCGAAGAGCATCAGTGGGCGCACTGCACCGGTATCGAGATCGTGGCGACGGGGGTGTCGGATGAGTGATCTGCCTCTTCCTCCGCCGCTGGCGGGGGACGCCAGCCTGACCGCGCTGGCGAATCTGGCCGAGCGCTGGGATGAGCTGGATCTGTCGGCGCTGATGGTTTACCTCGTCGACATCGTCGACAGCAGCGCGCTGGACGCGCTGGCCGAACAGTTTTCCCTGAAGGAAGACGGCTGGGTGCTGGCGGAGTCGGAAGACGCGCGCCGGGCGATGATCAAAACCGCCATCGAAATGCATCGCTACAAGGGTACGCCCTGGGCGATCCGCGCGGTGATCCGCAGTCTGGGCTTCGGCGAGGTCGAGCTGATCGAGCATATCGGACGCCTCAATTACGACGGCGAACGCCGTTACAACAACCTGTTCGTGTACGGCGACGCCAGCAAATGGGCGGTTTACCGCGTGCTGTTGCAGCAGCCGATCACCAACGATCAGGCGCAGATGCTGCGCCGCACGCTAGAGGCCATCGCCCCCGCGCGTTGCCATCTGGCCAGCATCGAATATACCGCCGTGCCGATTCGCTACAACCGCACGGCAATCTATGACAATAGTTACAACTACGGGAGTGCCTAATGGCAGAGTTAACAGAAAAAGCCGAGTGGACCGACGGTATATACCAGTTGGAAACCTCGGACCCGGTGGTGGGCGGCCCCGGCGGGATATCCAACCGTCAGGCGCAGGAGCTGGCCTATCGCACCCGCTACCTTAAAGACAATTTGGACGCGACCAGCGCCGGTCTTTCGCAGCACGAATCCGCGGCCGACCCGCACACGCAGTA
>NZ_CAMKXG010000378.1 GCF_946477055.1 Lonsdalea britannica
CGGACCTTCAAAGGCCGCGAAACGGAAAGCAAAAAACTGCTGACCTGGGGCTTCCGCTTCTTTGAAACGGTAGCACCGCTGAAATCCGGCAAAGAGTTCGCTTCAGAACCGGTTTGGTTCGGCGATAGCGATCGCGTTGCGCTGAGCGTTGAAAAAGATGTCTACATCACCATTCCGCGCGGCCGGATGAAAGATCTGAAGGCCAGTTACGTGTTAAACAACACCGAACTGCATGCCCCATTAAGTAAAAATCAGGTCGTCGGCACCATCAACTTCCAACTGGATGGTAAGACCATCGAACAGCGCCCGCTGGTGGTGATGAACGAAGTGAAAGAAGGCGGCATTTTCAGCCGACTGATGGACTACGTGAAACTGATGTTCCACCGCTGGTTCAGCTAATTCCCCCCTTGTTTTGGGGCATAATGCCCCCATATCACACGGATAAATACACTCCCGCCTCGGCGGGAGTTATACTTTTTAGGGTCTTACCGTTAGAAAACCACTCTGGAGTGTCTTAATGAAAACCAAACTCAACGAACTGCTTGAATTCCCGTGCTCCTTTACCTACAAGGTGATGGGTCTGGCACAGCCGGAGCTCGTCGATCAGGTGGTTGAAGTCGTACAGCGTCATGCACCTGGCGACTACACGCCGCAAATCAAACCCAGCGCGAAGGGTAACTACCACTCAGTTTCCATCACGATTAACGCCACGCACGTCGAACAGGTTGAGACGTTGTATGAAGAGCTGGGTAAAATCGATATCGTACGTATGGTGCTTTAATTTCGTCGACGCGTTCTACTACCGGAAGGCTGACAAGCGCTATTCGTCCCCACGGCGGTATCCCGTATACTGACCGCCATACATTCTCGACTCTGAAGATGACGCCAGTGGAACAAGACAAGATCATCATACGTCAGCTAGGCATACTCCCTTACGAGCAGGTATCCCTGGCGATGCACCATTTCACCGAGCAACGCGACGGCGACAGCGCCGATGAGCTCTGGCTGGTTCAGCATTCCCCGGTGTTCACCCAGGGACAGGCGGGCAAAGCGGAGCATGTGCTGATGCCGGGAGATATCCCGGTCATTCAGAGCGACCGCGGCGGGCAAGTCACCTATCACGGCCCGGGCCAGCAGGTGATGTACGTGATGATTGACATTAAACGCCGCAAAGTCGGCGTCCGTCAGTTGGTCAGCGCCATTGAACAGACCGTCGTCGATACGCTGGCGCATTTCGGGATTGAAGCTCATGCTCGCCCGGATGCCCCCGGCGTGTATGTCGGCGATAAAAAAATCTGTTCCCTCGGACTACGGATCCGACATGGTTGCTCTTTCTACGGTCTGGCGCTAAATATTGCGATGGATCTGTCGCCTTTCCAGCGTATTAACCCGTGCGGTTACGCCGGTATGCAAATGACGCAGATCGGCGACCTCGTCTCCGGCGCCACCGTTGAAGATACCGCGCCCATTTTGACCGCCGCCTTTATGCGGCTGCTCGGCTACACAGAGAGCGAATGGGTAGACTGGGTGTGGGAACAGCAGGGAGAACCGCAGCCGATGGCGTGGTTTTCTCGATCTCACTCGGCATAATCATTACATTTCATTTACACTAATGATGCTTTTTGCCCGCTCAAGGGCTGATTGTCACCGGTCAATGATGATATAATTTTGTGAGTTTTTTAAAAAAAAGTTTAACGACTCACGCGATTCATGAATTAGTCGTTAATTCATGACAGCGATTCAGAACTGGAACTTACGCAAACATGAGTAAACCGATTCAGATCGAACGTGGCGTAAAATACCGCGACGCCGATAAACTGGCCTTGATTCCTGTACGGACCGTTGCCGTTGAACGCCAGGATATGCTGCGCAAACCCGAATGGATGAAAATTAAACTCCCTGCCGACTCAAGCCGGATCAAGGGAATTAAAGACGCCATGCGCCGCAATGGACTGCATTCGGTTTGTGAAGAAGCCTCCTGCCCTAACCTGGCTGAGTGTTTCAACCACGGTACGGCCACCTTTATGATCCTCGGCGCAATCTGTACCCGCCGCTGCCCCTTCTGCGATGTTGCGCATGGCCGCCCGATCGCACCCGACGCCAACGAGCCGGAAAAACTGGCGCAGACAATCCACGATATGGCGCTGCGTTATGTCGTCATCACATCGGTAGACCGTGATGACCTGCGCGATGGCGGCGCTCAGCACTTTGCTGACTGCATCAGCGCTATCCGCCGAAAAAGTCCGCAGATCAAAATTGAAACGTTGGTGCCAGACTTCCGCGGCCGCATGGATCGCGCGCTGGAAATTCTTAACACCAGCCCGCCGGACGTCTTCAACCACAACCTGGAGAACGTGCCGCGTCTGTATCGTCAGGTCCGTCCCGGCGCCAACTATGAGTGGTCGCTCAAACTGCTCGAAAACTTCAAAGCCGCGCATCCGGATATCCCGACGAAATCTGGTCTGATGGTTGGACTGGGCGAGACCAATGAAGAGATTGTGGAAGTGATGCGCGATCTGCGCCGTCATGGCGTGACGATGCTGACGTT
>NZ_CAMKXG010000379.1 GCF_946477055.1 Lonsdalea britannica
GGCAGAGAGTGGCCAGTTTATCCGCACGATGAACCACGTCTTCAGCGGCGTAAGGACCACCGGCGAAAGGAAGAATGCCTTCCTGAAGATCGATCAGTACCAACGCGGTGGTGGAGGGGGTCAATGTCAGCATGGTGAGGGCCCTGTTATCTGGTGACTCGAGTCTTCAATTCTGGCTTCAGGCTAGGCGCAGGTCGGTCAACACACCAGCAAAAAACGTTTACCAGATGATAATAATGTTAACTTTTTTATCAAACAAAGGGCCGAGCGGCGAAGAAAGCCGCCACGGCCAGTCGGGACTCTTATCGAAAGGGGGAAATTCCTTTATAATGCCCCCCTTTTTTCATCGGACAGTATTCCCGCAAATCATGCCGTCGTTTTGTCAGCCGTCAAACGGGTTGGCTGGGCGCGGCAACGGCGGTTGAGTATAAAGGACATCGTGATGCGTACTGAATATTGCGGACGGTTAAACTCGTCCCACGTGGGCCAGGAAGTGACATTGTGCGGCTGGGTTAACCGTCGACGCGATCTGGGTGGCTTGATTTTTATTGATATGCGTGACCGCGAAGGTCTGGTTCAGGTCTTTTTCGATCCCGACCGACAGGACGCATTTACCCTGGCTTCCGAACTGCGCAACGAATTTTGTATTCAGCTGACCGGTCAGGTGCGCGCGCGCCCCGACAATCAGGTGAACAAAGACATGGCGACCGGTGAAGTTGAAGTGATCGCGACTTCTCTGACCATCATCAACCGCGCTGAGCCGCTGCCGCTGGACGGCAATCAGGTCAACAGCGAAGAAGCGCGCCTGAAGTACCGCTATCTCGACCTGCGCCGCCCTGAAATGGCGCAGCGTCTTAAAACGCGTGCGCGCATCACCAGCTTCGTGCGCCGTTACATGGACAGCAACGGTTTTCTGGATATTGAAACGCCGATGCTGACCAAAGCCACGCCGGAAGGCGCGCGCGACTATCTGGTGCCAAGCCGCGTACACAAAGGTAAGTTCTACGCGCTGCCGCAGTCCCCTCAGCTGTTCAAACAGCTGCTGATGATGTCTGGTTTCGACCGCTACTATCAGATCGTGAAATGTTTCCGTGACGAAGACCTGCGCGCAGACCGCCAGCCGGAATTTACTCAGATCGATGTGGAAACGTCGTTTCTGACCGCTCCGCAGGTGCGTGAGCTGATGGAAAGACTGGTGCGTGAACTGTGGACCGAGATTCTTGACGTCGATCTCAGTGAATTCCCGATCATGACCTTTGCGGAAGCGATGCGTCGCTACGGTTCCGATAAGCCCGATCTGCGTAACCCGATGGAGCTGGTGGACGTTGCCGATCTGCTTAAAGACGTCGAGTTCAAAGTGTTCTCCGGCCCTGCTAACGATGCCGCTGGCCGCGTCGCCGCGCTGCGTGTACCGGGCGGCTCACAGCTGAGCCGTAAGCAAATTGATGAATACGCGAAGTTTGTTGAGATCTACGGCGCGAAAGGGCTGGCCTATATCAAGGTCAACGAGCGCGCGAAAGGCATGGAAGGTATCCAGAGTCCGGTCGCGAAGTTCCTGAATGAAGCGATTATCACCACGTTGCTGGAACGCACCGGTGCGGCAGACGGCGACATCATTTTCTTCGGCGCAGACAAAGCTAACGTTGTCTCTGACGCGCTGGGCGCGCTGCGACTGAAGCTGGGTCGTGACCTGAAGTTGACGGAAGAAGGCACCTGGCGCCCACTGTGGGTCATCGACTTCCCGATGTTTGAAGACGATGGCGAAGGCGGTTTGACGGCGATGCATCACCCGTTCACTGCGCCAAGCAACATGACGCCAGAGCAGCTGGAAGCCGAACCGACTGCGGCCATCGCCAACGCCTACGATATGGTGTTGAATGGCTATGAAGTGGGCGGCGGTTCCGTGCGTATCCACAATGGCAACATGCAGCAGGCGGTATTCCGCATTCTGGGCATCACCGAACATGAGCAGCGCGAAAAATTCGGCTTCCTGCTGGATGCACTCAAGTTCGGCACGCCGCCGCATGCGGGTCTGGCGTTCGGCCTTGACCGTCTGGTCATGCTGTTGACCGGAACGGACAACATCCGTGATGTTATCGCATTCCCGAAAACCACGGCGGCGGCCTGTCTGATGACCGAAGCACCAAACTTTGCCAACCCGGCGGCATTGGATGAACTTTCCATCGCCGTGGTGGGCAAAGGCAAAGCGGCACAGGATCAACGGTCAGAGAATCCATGATATGACCTATAAGCGACCCGTTTCGGTTCTGGTGGTTATCTATGCCCGTGACACCGGGCGGGTGCTCATGTTGCAACGGCGCGACGATCCTGATTTCTGGCAGTCGGTCACCGGCAGTCTGGAAGAGGGGGAAACCGCGCGGTATGCCGCACAGCGTGAAGTAAAGGAAGAGGTGGATATCGATATCGCGGCGGAAGCGCTATCGCTTGTCGACTGTCATCGCTGTGTTGAGTCTGTCTCTTATACACATCTGACGCTGCCGACGAAGAGGATAGTGTAGAT
>NZ_CAMKXG010000380.1 GCF_946477055.1 Lonsdalea britannica
GTCCATCACCGTATCCAGGCGAATATGCGGCAGCGGTGTATCGATGCTCATCTCCGGCGGTCGAAACGCATCGAAATGGAATCCTTGCTCCCGCCAGAATGCCGGTCCCGGCAGGCGTGACGGCACCTCGCCGGGATAGACCGTCAGCGGCTCGCCATCGCTTAATCGATGGCCTTTCAGCGCCGGGATTTTCTGCCCTTGGTGGTCGACCAGACCGCTTTGCGTGGCCTGAACAGAGGCGATCCCGGCACATTCCATGCTGATACCCTCAAACGCCGCGTTTTGCCAGGCATCCTGCACCAACTGCTGCAACAGCGACACCAGATTGGCATGCTGATCGGTGGTGATGTGATCCGCCTTGGTCGCTGCAAACATCAGTTTGTCGATGCAGGGAGAGAACAAGCGGCGAAACAGCGTACGTTTGCCGTAATGAAAGCTCTGCATCAGCTGCGTCAGCGCCAGTCGCATATCGTTAAAAGCCTGAACGCCGCTGTTCAACGGTTGAAGGCAATCCACCAGCACAATCTGGCGGTCGAAGCGAACAAAGTGCTGCTTATAAAAACCTTTCACCACGTGCTGGCAGTAGTAGTCAAAACGCTGACGCAACATACCGATGTTGGTCGAGGCGTCAGCCTGCGCCAGCGCGGACTCTTGTCCATCGCGGTTCAGCGGCCAGGGGAAGAATTGCAGTACCGGCGCCCCCGCCAGATCGCCGGGCAGCACCAGTCGACCCGGCTGAATAAAGTGCAGGCCTTCCCGTTTGCAGCGCAGCAGATAATCCGTGTAGGCCTGAGCCACCGCCGCCAGTTGGTTTTCATCCGCGGGTGCCAGCGGGTCCAGCTGTTCGCACAGCGTCAGCCAGGGCTGCGCCCACGTCAGCCGTTCCCCCTGCAACAACCCGCTCATTTGATGGGACCAGTCCAGATAGCGCTGCTCCAGCATCGGCAGATCTAACAGCCACTCCCCCGGATAATCGACGATTTCCAGATACAGCGTGGAGTTGTCTTTGAAATGCCGCAGCAACGAATCATTGGAGCGGTAACGCAGCGCCAGCCGGATTTCACTCACTCCGCGCGTCGGCGTCGGCCAGTCGGGAGGCTCGCCGTACAGCGAGGCCATGCCTTCGTCGTAGGCGAAGCGCGGGACGCCCAGGTCACGCTGAGGAATGCGCCGCGCGCCCAACAGCCGGTTTTCCCGGACGGGCGTGAACAGCGGCAAACGCGCGCCGTTGTGTACCGACAACAGTTGATTGACCAGCGCGGTGATAAATGCCGTTTTACCGCTGCGGCTCAGGCCGGTGACGGCCAGACGCAGATGACGATCGACGCCGCGATTCATCAGCGCGCCGATGTCCTGCTGCAGTCGATTGAGGGGATTAGCCATGACTCTCCTTTCCCTGTGTGTCGTTTCAGAGGGTGATGGTAGGTAAACGCTATTATGGTGCCCGATGGCAAAATGCGAAAGCGCACGTGCCGGGGTAACAGACGTGCCACGGTGTCGGCGCGGGCTTGACCGTGGCTGGGGGAAATTACATCTGGCGGAACTGACTGCGGACGCCGTAAGTGTCAGAGGTGATGTAGCGCTCGATATCACGCAGACGACGTTCGCTCTCCATCAGCTGCGCGTCCGCCTGATCCAACAGTTGGTTGGGAGACGCGTCTGGCGTCCCGTAAGCGTCAGGCGGCGCCGGCTCCAGAATAAAGCTCAGCACGATGTACGCCACCACGGTGAAGAAGAACAGGCCGAAAAAGATCGACAGCACGGCAATCAGGCGGATCAGCTTCACCGGCACGTCGAAATAGTGGGCCAGTCCGGCGCAAACGCCTTTGATCATGCCCTCTTCCGGCATCAGATACAGCTTTTTAAAACTCCGGTTCAGTTTCATCAGGATTGTCTCCAGTTCGGATGTTTCGCATCCAGAATCTCTTCCAGCGTTTCAATACGTTCTCGCATACGCTGTGCATCTTGCGTCAATGTGTGCAGCCGCTGCATATCCGCCGTTCCCAACTGAGCACGGTTTTTTCGCTGACTGTAATGCAGCCAAAGCCAAAGCGGAGCGACGAATAGCAGAAAAATGGTCAGCGGTATCATCGTCAGAACCAAGGCGCCCATTTTCTCTCCTTAATAATCATGATGCGTATCTCAGGCTGCCGCCGATGGCGACAGCCCGTAGCGGTTACTCCGCAGGTTTTACTTTAGCTTTCAACGCCGCCAGCTGCGCGTCAATTTCATCGTTCGCTTTCAGTTCGGTGAACTGCTGGTCCAGCGTTTTCTGTTTGCCCAGACCCACGCTTTCACCCTCCGCTTCGATGGAGTCGATGCGGCGCTCGAACTGCTCAAAGCGCGCCAGCGCCTCATCCAGTTTGCCGCTATCCAGCTGACGGCGAATATCGCGCGAAGAGCTGGCGGCCTGATGACGCAGCGTCAGCGCTTTCTGACGGGCGCGGGTTTCGGTCAGTTTATTTTCCAGCTCGCCGATTTCACGCTTCATGCGTTCCAGCGTTTCATC
>NZ_CAMKXG010000381.1 GCF_946477055.1 Lonsdalea britannica
GTGTCTCTGTTCAGCTGAAAATCGGCGCTGATGTGGTCATGAGTGGGCGTTTAGACCGGGTACGCCGTTCCGTAAGCCGAAGTGGGATCACCTTGTCATTATCTGGCCGTGACGATGCGGCAATCCTCGTTGATTGCGCAGCCCCGGTGATGACATCACGACAAATCAGTCTCGAAGAGGTGGTGTCTAAAGTTGTTCGACCATTGGGTATCACCAATATTCAAATTCACGCTGAAAGCTCGATTCTGAACGATAAAATTAGTGCTGAACCGGGTGAACGGGCGTGGGACTTGCTCTTGCGGGTATGTGCAGCGAGAGGGCTATGGCCGTGGTTTTCACCTGATGGGACGTTAATCATCGGCGGCCCTGATTATACGGCAGCACCTGTCGCCACCTTAGTTTTACGACGTAACGGTAGTGGAAATAATCTGCTCTCTTTGGATGAGGAAAGCAGCATTGAACGCTCTTTTTCTACCATGACCGTGCTAGCGCAAGGACATGCTCACGCTGCTGCGTCTTCATCAACGGCTATCGTTGATGTGACCGATGCAAATTCATCAGACAGTGTAGCAATGAGCACAGGAACGGCGGAAACGGGGCTGCATGGGTTAACCGCGACAGTCACGGACCCGACCGTCACCGTGTACAGGCCGCAAATATTACGTGTGAGTGATGCTGATAACCAAGAGCAAGTTAATTTTCGTGCTCGTAAGACCATGTCAGACGCCCGCCTGGCGGGATATAGCCTGATGGCTACCGTTGCAGGCCATAGAACCTCGGACGACGTGCTATGGACGCCAGGGCAGCGTATTCATGTGGTCAGTGAGCCACATAGTATCGATGCTATCTTTTTTCTGATGGGCAGGGAATTTAACGGAGGTCGCCCAGGAGGGACAACCACCACACTACGGTTGAAGGAGGACGGTATCTGGATACCTGATGCCTATCCGAAGAAGAAGAAACAGCGCAAGCGTAAAGGTAAACGAGAGGTGGCTATTGTCGATGTGGGCTAATATTGATAGTCGTATTAACAGCGCGTTAAACCGGATTCGATTGGCATTTCGTACGCGATTAACACGCGTAAACAGCGCAGGGCCGGTACAGACTATCCAGGCCAATGGCCTGGCTGGAGAACAACTGCAAGATGCGGAGTTATTCCAGCACTACGGATTCACTTCGGTTCCTCCCGCTGGCACCGCAGGCATTGTGATCCCATTAGGTGGTATGACATCGCACAGCATTGTTATTGCGACTGAGCATGGTGAATATAGAGTCAAATCATTAAAAAACGGAGAGGTGTCGATTTATACTCTTGAGGGGACATCCATCACATTAAAAAACGGGCGTATCATTACCGTTGAGTGCGATGAATATCAGGTTAATTGCAAAAAATACGTGGTCAATGCTTCGGATCGCGCTGAGTTTGATACTCCAGTTCTGCATGGGAGTAATGAAGTTAGCGACGGTAAATCGACAATGAATGTCATGCGAGGTATCCATAACTCGCATAATCACGCTCATGGCGGTGATGCCGGAATAACTGCCCCCCCAATCCAGCAGATGTAATTCCCACTGAACCCTTTCTACTGACATGCTTCTATCTATGTCGCCACTATGGCGGCATGGATAATTTATTGAACCCCACCACTGGCGATTATGCCGGGACAACGACGAACACTTTGGAGAATGCGATTTATATTCGAATCATGACTCCATTGGGTAGTTATTGGGCGTCACCCAACGTGGGTTCCAAACTGCACCTACTGTCTCGTGAAAAAGACGTGAGCCGGGTATATACCTTGGCACGTCAATATACCGAAGAAGCATTGCAGCCATTAATAGATGATGGTCGGGCAATATCGATAACAGTAACGACTGAAAAATGGAAGTCGGGGTGGCTTTTCTTATTGGTTGAGGTCGTTTCCGCCTTAGGCCAACAAAATACATTTAAGTATCCTGTAAGGGTTGTTTAATGGCATTTGTTACTGATTCATTTTCTGAAACGCGCAATAAAATATTGCGAGATATTCGCAACCAATTGCCGGACGCTGATATTTCAGAAGACAGTGACTATTTTGTCCGTGCCTCTTCGGTCGCCAGCGTGGTCACTGGAATATATCAGCATCAAGGATGGATAGTTCGCCAGATATTTCCGGATACCGCCGATACAGAGTTTTTAGAGTGGCATTGCCGTCTGAGAGATATCACGCGTAAGTCAGCGACAACGGCATCAGGTCATTTTGTTGCGACAGGGGAAGTCGGCGCGACGTCTGCATCCGGCCTAGTGATTAACCGAGGTAATTTATCCTACTCAACGACAGATGCGGCCATTATCGGTGAAGATGGGACAGCCAGTATCCCAATTATTGCGTCGATATCCGGTGTCGA
Source organism: Lonsdalea britannica (assembly GCF_946477055.1). Classification (GTDB taxonomy): domain Bacteria; phylum Pseudomonadota; class Gammaproteobacteria; order Enterobacterales; family Enterobacteriaceae; genus Lonsdalea; species Lonsdalea britannica_A. Next base: position 2,389 of record NZ_CAMKXG010000381.1, read on the forward strand.
TGGCAACACGACCGCGCAGGCAACCGGGACGTTTGTTAGCGCCCCCTCTGGGTTCGATTCTATCGGGACGATTGGGGTTATTTCAGGCGGTACAGACAGAGAGTCTGACGCTGAGATG